>JAJUII010000010.1 GCA_029265505.1 Aeromicrobium choanae | reverse complement strand
TCCTCGGCCTCGTCGGCCGCCTCCAGGCAGGTCTTGACCGTCGGCCCGTAGGCCAGCACGGTGACGTCGTCGCCCTCACGGGCGACCCGGCTGCGGTGCAGGTCGATGCCGGCCTCGTCGCCGATCTCGCCGGTGTCCCAATACCGCTGCTTCGGCTCGAGGAAGATCACCGGGTCGTCCGACGCGATCGCCTGCCGGATCATCCAGAACGCGTCGTGCGGGTTCGACGGCGCCACCACGCTGAGCCCGGGCGTCATGACGAACTGTGCCTCGGGGCTCTCCGAGTGGTGCTCGACCGCGCCGATGCCGCCGCCGTAGGGGATCCGGACGACGATGGGCATGGTCACCGCGCCCTCGCTGCGGAACCGCAGCCGAGCGACCTGGTTGACGATCTGGTCGTACGCCGGATACACGAACCCGTCGAACTGGATCTCGACGACCGGGCGGAAGCCACGGTAGGCCAGACCGACCGAGGCGCCCACGATCGCCGACTCGGCCAGCGGCGTGTCCATCACCCGCTGCTCGCCGAAGTCCTTCTGCAGCCCGTCGGTGACGCGGAAGACGCCGCCGAGCCGACCGATGTCCTCCCCCAGGAGCACCACCTTGGGGTCGTCCTCCATCGCCGCTCGCAGGCCGGCGTTCACCGCCTTGGCGAAGCTCAGCTCCATGACCGCACCTCCTCGCGCTGGGCCACCAGCTCGGGTGGCACGTCGGCGTACACGTGACGGAACAACTCGGCCAGATCCGGGTCGGGCAGGTTCCGGCACGACTCGCGCAGGTGCTCGCCCAGCCGGTCGGCCTCGGCCTGCACCTGGGCGTCGAACTCCTCGAACTGCGGATCGGTGCGCTCCAGCAGTCGCCGCAGCCGCAGCAGCGGATCGCGCTCGGCCCACTGCTCGGCCTCGTGCGGGTCGCGGTAGCGGGTCGGATCGTCGGAGGTGGTGTGCGCGCCCATCCGGTAGGTGACCGCCTCGATGAGCGTCGGTCCACCGCCCTCGCGCGCCTTGCGCAGCGCCTCGGAGGTGACCTGGTGGACCGCCAGCACGTCGTTGCCGTCGACCCGGACTCCCTCGAAGCCGAATCCGGCGGCGCGCTGGGCGATCGGGATCCGCGTCTGGCGTTCGAGCGGGACGCTGATGGCGTACTGGTTGTTCTGGCAGAAGAAGACCACCGGGGCGTTGTAGGACGCCGCCCAGACGAACGCCTCGTTCGTGTCGCCCTGGCTGGTGGCGCCGTCGCCGAAGTAGGCGATCGCCGCCGACTCCCTGCCCTCGAGCGTCAGGCCGATGCCGTAGCCGACGGCATGGAGGGTCTGGGCGCCGATGATGATCGCCGGCAGGGCGTAGCGATGCTCGGCCGGGTCCCAGCCTCCCAGGCTCGTGCCGCGGAACAGGCCGAGCAGCTTGGCCGGGTCGATGCCACGGCACCACGCGACGCCGTGCTCGCGGTAGGAGGGGAAGACGAAGTCATCGGGATCGAGGGCACGGCCACTGCCGATCTGCGCGGCCTCCTGGCCCAGGAGCGGCGCCCACAGCCCCAGCTCGCCGTGGCGCTGGAGGGCGTACGCCTCCGTGTCGATCCGCCTGGCGAGGACCATGTCGCGGTGGAATCCGCGCAGGTCCTCCACAGTGAAGTCGTGTGCCGAGACGAGCTCTCCGTCCGGCGCGAGCGTCCTCGAGATGGGTAGGCCCATGCCTGCCTCCTGTGCCGTGGGCGGGATCGCCGCCCCGATGACGCGGTCCGGACTCGCGGATGGTGAGTCGGCACCGCAGATGTGACGGGCATCACATCCACTTCGAGGGTAACAGGTGTCCCCGCCCGGCTCGGTCCGGTGGCGGACGTCAGGCGTCCGCGAGGGAGGTCAGGCGACCGAGCAGCTCGTCGTTCGCGGCCGGATCGCCGATCGTGACCCGGATGCCCTCGTCGAAGGGGCGCACGGAGATCGGATGCAGCCGCTCGGCGATCGACGCGGAGCGCTCCGCCCACGGCAGCCAGACGAAGTTCGCCTGACTGTCGGGCACGTCCACGCCGAGGCCGCGCAGCTCGGCGAGGACCCGGTCCCGCTCCGCGACGACGGCCGCCACCCGCCGATCGAGCTCGTCCTGCGACTCCAAGGAGGCGAGCGCAGCCGCCTGCGCGACGTCGGAGACGCTGAACGGCGGTGTGGCCTTGCGCAGCACCTCGCTGATCTCCGGGGACGCCACGGCGTACCCGATCCGCAGACCGGCCAGACCGTACGCCTTCGAGAACGTGCGCAGCACCACGACGTTCGGGTGACGCAGCCACGCCTCGGCGCCGGAGACCGCCTCGGGGTCGGTGACGAACTCCAGGTAGGCCTCGTCCAGCACGACGAGAACCCGCTCCGGGACGGCGGCCATGAAGTCCTCGAACTCGGCCGCGGTCACGGTCGTCCCGGTGGGGTTGTTCGGCGAGCACACCAGCACGACCTTGGTCCGCTCGGTGATCGCCGCCGCCATCGCCGGCAGGTCGTGTCGGTGGTCCGGGGTCAGCGGGACCCGCACCGAGGTCGCCCCGGGCACGTCGACCGCGATCGGATAGGCCTCGAACGACTGCCAGGCGTAGACCACCACGTCCCCCGGTCCGCACCAGGCGTCCACCAGCGCGAACAGCACGCCGACCGAGCCGGTGCCGAAGGCGAGCCGATCCTCGGCGACGCCGAGGCGGTCGGCGAGCTCCACGGTGAGCCTCGAGACGCCGGGATCGGGATAGCGGTTCATCCGCTCGAGCTGCTCGGCCGCCCGTGCGACGACACCGGGAAGCGGGCCGAACGGGCTCTCGTTGCTGGAGAGCTTGAGCCGCTCGTCCGGGGACGGGCGACCCGGACGATAGGCGGGGATCCGGTCGAACACCTCTCGGGGTCGTGGCGAGCTCATGCGCCGAGCGTACGTGCGCCGGACGGTCGGCGCCGACGCGCCGGTGCGACAATCGCGTCCGTGGGCGGACGGCATCCAACCCGCGGACTCGTGCTGGTGGTCACCGCGGCGATCTTCTTCGGCATCAACGCGGGCGTCACCCGCATCCCGATGGAGGCCGGCCTGCCCGTCCCGACCTACACGACGGTCCGCGTGACCCTGGCCTGGGCGGCGTTCCTGCTGATCGCGATCGCCCTCGACCGCCGGGCCCTGCGGCGGCCTCGCGGACGGGACCTGCTGCTGGTGCTGCTGCTCGGCGTGGTCGGAGTGGCGTTCGTCCAATGGACCTACAACGCGGCGATCATGCGCCTGCCGATCGGGATCGCCTTGCTCCTGGAGTACCTCGCGCCGGCACTGGTGGTGCTGTGGGTCCGCTTCGTCCGCCAGGAGCCCGTCCACCCCCGCGTCTGGCCGGCCGTCGGCGTCGCCCTCATCGGACTCGCCCTCGTCGGCCGGGTGTGGGCCGGGCTGAGCCTCGACGGCGTCGGCGTGCTGTTCGCGCTCGGCGCCGCGGTCTGCTTCGCGACGTACTTCCTCGTCGGCGAGGCGCTCACCGCCGCCCCGGTCGAGCCGATGTCGGCCCTGCAGACCGTCGTCTGGTCGTTCGGCGTCGGCGCCGTGACGATGAACGTGCTCGGCGGCTGGGAGGGTGTCGCCGCCCTCGGGCGCGAGGCGTCCATGCTGGGCCGACTGGAGGACCTGACCGTCCCGGCGTGGCTCGCGATGACCTCGGTCGTCCTGCTCGGCACCGTGACGCCGTTCTTCCTGTACTTGGCGTCCCTGCGGGACCTGTCCAGCGCGCGGGCGTCCGTCATCGCGATGCTCGAGCCCGTCGTGGCCGTGGTGGTGGGGTGGCTGTGGTTCGCCGAGACCCTCACCGCGGCCCAGACCCTCGGCGTCGTCGCCGTCCTGGTCGGCATCGTGGCCGCGCAGACCGCCCGTCACGTTCCCGAGGAGGAGCTGCCCCCGGCCCTCTAGGGTGGAGACATGGAACGCTTCCTGTCCACGTGGTTCGTCAGCAGCGTCGCCCTCGGCTTCGCCGCGCTCCTGCTGGGCGACCACATGACCATCGGCGACGCCGACGAGACCACGGTCAACCGGGTCGTCGCCCTGGCGATCGTCGGCCTGGTGTTCACCATCGTCCACGAGCTCGTCGGGGGCATCGTCAAGACGCTGTCGCTGCCGTTCATCGTGCTGACCCTGGGCCTGCTGCTGATCGTCATCAACGCCCTGCTGCTGCTGTTGACCGAGTGGATCACCAGCCAGTTCGGCGTCGAGTTCGCCGTGGACGGCTTCTGGTGGGCCGTGCTGGCGTCCATCGTGATCTCGATCTGCCAGTCGATCCTGTCGGCCGTCGTCGGCCGGTGACGCCGCGATGACCCGGATCGCCTTCGTATGCCTGGGTAACATCTGCCGCTCTCCCACGGCCGACGTCATCGTGCGACACCACCTCGAGCAGGCCGGCCTCGACGACGTGGAGGTCGCCTCCAGCGGCACGGGCGACTGGCACGTCGGCGAGCCGATGGACGAGCGCTCCGCCGCACGACTCGCCGCGGCGGGCTACGACCCGTCGGGGCACCGGGCGCGCACGTTCACCGTCGACTGGTTCGATCGCCACGACCTGATCCTCACGATGGACGCCGCGAATCGCGCGGACGTGCTGGCGCTCGCCCGCGACGACACGGACCGGGCGAAGGTCCGGATGTTCCGGTCCTTCGATCCGCAGGCGCCCTCTCCCGACGCCGACGTGCCCGACCCGTGGTACGGCGGCCCGGACACCTTCGACGAAGTGCTCGGGATCATCGAGCGGACGGCACACCAGATCGTCCGCCACCTGCTCGACGAGCGCGCCGGCCGAGTGTGATGCGCCGACTCGCCGCCGCCTGCGCGGCCCTCCTGCTGACCGTCGGACTCGCCGCGTGCTCGTCCGACACGGACTCGGCGGACTCGGCCGCCGCACTGGAGGAGTACGTCGAGACGATGCAGGCCGAGGTCCCGACGTTCCTCGAGTCGTTCACGATGTACTCCGACTTCCGGATCGAGGCCGACCCGCCGAGCACCTTGGTGTACGAGTACGACTTCACCGACGAGGTCCCCCGCGGCGAGGCCGGCGACACGTACATGGACCGCATGAGACCCACCCTGCAGACGATGGCCGACACCCAGCTCTTTCCCGAGATGCGCGAGCACGGCATCGCCGATCCTCGCGTGCGCTTCCGCTACTTCGACCGCGACGGCGAGGAGATCTGGAGCGTTCTCATCACTCCGTCCTGACCGAGGCCCGAGCCGGTAAGTTTCAGGTCATGGCACGTATGGCGGGAACCGCGGCTCTGGCCGAATCGCTGTTGGACGTCGCAGTGGTGTCGACCACCTCCGTCGCCGGCGGTGACATCTGCACCACGACGCGGCTCCGTCTGACCGACGGGCGCAACGCGATCATCAAGACTCGGCCCCAGGCCCCCGCGGCGTTCTTCACCACCGAGGCCGAGGGCCTGCGACGCTTGCGATCGGCCGGCGGCGCGCCCGTGCCCGAGGTCCTCGCGGTCGACGACGAGTGCATCATCCTCGAGTGGATCGAGCCGACGAAGCCGACTCCGGACCTGGCCGAGGAGTTCGGGCGGGCGCTCGCCGCGACCCACGCCTCCGGCGCCGGTGGCTTCGGCGCCGAGCGGGACGGCTACATCGGCCGTGCCCCGCTGCCCAACCGGCCCCTGCCGACGTGGGAGGAGTTCTACGCCAGTCGCCGGGTCATGCCGTACGTGAAGGCCGCCACGGACCGGGGGGCGCTCACGCTCGAGCAGGCGAAGGTCATCGAACAGGCCATGAAGCGACTGCCGAGCCTGACCCCGGACCCGGAGCCGGCCGCCCTGCTCCACGGTGACCTGTGGTCGGGCAACCTCGTCTGGTCGGCCGACGGGGTCCACCTCATCGATCCGGCCGTGCACGGTGGGCACCGCGAGACGGACCTGGCCATGCTCGCCCTGTTCGGTGCGCCCCACCTGCAGCGGATCATCGACGCCTACCAGGAGGTCGCGCCCCTGCAGGACGGCTGGTCCGATCGCATCGCCCTCCACCAGTTGCACCCGCTGCTGGTGCATGCGGTGCTGTTCGGCGGCGCCTACGGGGCGAGGGCGGCCGCGGCCGCCCAGAGCCTGCTCGAGGCGAAGCACTGACGGAGAGGACGGCGATGCGCATTCTCGTGGTCGACGACGACCGGGCGGTCCGAGACTCGCTGCGCCGCTCGCTGGAGTTCAACGGCTACCAGGTCGAGGTGGCCGGCGACGGTGCCGAGGCGCTGGCGAAGGTCGCCCAGGTCGCCCCCGACGCGATCGTCATGGACGTGATGATGCCGCGATTGAGCGGATTGGATGCCACCCGAGCTCTGCGCGCCGCAGGCAACGACGTCCCGATCCTCGTGCTCACGGCCCGCGACGCCGTCAGCGACCGAGTGGACGGCCTGGACGCCGGCGCCGACGACTACCTGACCAAGCCGTTCGCGCTCGAGGAGCTCCTCGCCCGGGTGCGGGCTCTGCTGCGACGCGTCACCCGGACCACGGAGCAGCCCGAGGACGAGGAGCCGTTGCAGTTCGCCGATCTCAGCCTCGATCCGGTCACCCGGGAGGTGTGGCGCGGCGATCGGCAGATCTCGCTGACGCGCACCGAGTTCGCGCTGCTGGAGCTGTTCATGCAGCGCCCGAAGCGCGTGCTCGAGCGCTCCTTCATCCTCGAGGAGGTCTGGGGCTTCGACTTCCCGACGACGGCCAACTCCCTGGAGGTCTACGTCGGCTACGTCCGTCGCAAGCTCGAGGCGGACGGCGAGCCACGCCTCCTGCACACCGTGCGCGGTGTCGGCTACGTCCTGCGGGAGACCCCGCCGTGACGATCGTCGACCGGGTCTACCAGGTCGCGCACACCGTCCTCGAACCGATCACCCGCCGACTGTCGCTGGCCGGCCGCGTCGCCTTCCTGACCACGGCGGCGGTCGCGTTCGTGCTGACCGTCATCAACGTCAGCGTCTACGTCCTCGTCCGCCAGGAGATCGTCGGGTCGCTGGACGACTCGATGCTCCAGCGCGCCGACGAGCTGGTCGCCGCGGGCTACACCCCGGGCAACATCACCATCACCGACGCCCGCCTGCTCGCCATCGCAGGCATCCAGCTGCTGGAGATCCGCAGCGGCGGCGGCGAATTCCTCCTCCAGTCGACCGACGCCTTCCCGTACGACAATCGCGAGCGCGAGGTCGCCCTCGGCCTGGCCGACCACTCCGCGCGCACACAGGTCGTCGACGGGGTCCGCTACCGCGTCGTGGCGGTGCAGGCCGGCGACGGCAAGGCGCTCATGCTCGCGCAGTCGATGGAGTCGACGACGCAGGCCCTCGAGCGGCTGCGCGTGGTGCTGATCCTGTCGACCCTGTCGGGCATGCTGCTGGCCGGCGTCGTGGGGTGGGCCGTCGCCCGCAACGGCCTGCGGCCGGTCCGGCGGCTGACGACCGCCGTCGAGCACGTCGCGCTGACCCGCGAGCTGACGCCGATCGAGGTGCTCGGCAAGGAGGACGAGCTGACTCGTCTGACCCGCTCGTTCAACGCGATGCTCGCCGCGCTGGCCGAGGCCCAGCGGCGCGAGCGCCAGCTGATCGCCGACGCCGGCCACGAGCTGCGGACCCCGCTGACCAGCCTTCGGACGAACATCGAGCTGCTCCGGCAGGCCACCGGCGCGCCGAACGGCGGGTTCACCGACGCCCAGCGCGCCGAACTGCTCGACGACGTGACGGCACAGCTCGCGGAGCTGACCACCCTGGTCGGCGACCTGACCGAGCTGGCCCGCGACGAGCCGCTGCACCGCGACCCCGAGCCGCTCGACCTGGCCGACGTGGTCCGCCGGGCCGTCGAGCGCGTCCAGCTGCGAGCCTCGACCGTGACCTTCGATGTGCTGCTCGAGCCGGCCTGGGTCGTGGGCGACAGCCAGCTGCTCGAGCGCGCAGTGACGAACCTGCTGGACAACGCCGCCAAGTGGAGCCCACCCGCCGGGACAGTCCGGGTCCGACTGAAGAACGGGACGATCACGGTGTCCGACGAGGGACCGGGCATCAGTCGCGAGGATCTGCCCCACGTGTTCGACCGCTTCTACCGCTCGACCGAGGCGCGCACCCTGCCGGGGTCGGGACTCGGCCTGGCGATCGTCAAGCGCGCCGCCGACCAGCACGGAGGATCGGTGAACGTCACCTCGACACCGGGCGAGGGAGCCACCTTCGCGTTCCGCGTCCCCTTGGCGACCTGAGAGACTCGACACCACCACGGATTTCTCGATGACACCCCAGCGAGTTCACACGACATTCTCAGGTCGTCACAGGAAGGTGAACCCATGACCGACCCGCGTGACCCGTATGCCGATCGTCCGTACGTGCCGCCGACGGAGACCGACTCGCCGCGCGCCGGCGGGTGGCCGTTCTCCGAGCCGCGCGCCCAGGCCTCCCCGATCGACACCGGGCCGCAGGTCGCGTCGTCCGACCACGAGCCGACCGTGACGGTCACCGAGCCGACGATCTCCTTCGGCGCGGACGCCCCGCCGTACGAGTCGCCCGTCGCCACGACTCCGGAGCCGCCTCGCCGGAAGCGCCGCGCCGGCCGCCTGGTCGCCGCCGCCACCGGCATCGTCCTGCTCTCGGGCGCATCGGCGGCCGGCGGTGCTGCGATCTACGCCGCGCTGGAGGACGACGGCCGGAGCCCGGCGGTGACGACCGGAACCGCGCTCGACCGTCCCGCGACCTCGAGCCAGGGCACCAGCGACATCACCGCCGTCGCCGAGGCCGTGCTGCCCGCGACGGTGATGATCAACGTCGCGGGGCGCGGCGCGTCGGGGACGGGCACCGGCATCGTGATCAGCGAGGACGGCGACATCCTGACGAACAATCACGTCGTCGAGGCGGCGGCCGACGGCGGCACCATCACCGTGGCCTTCAACGACGGCACGAACGCCCCGGCCGAGATCGTCGGCCGAGACGTCGCCACGGACGTCGCGGTGATCAAGGCCCGTGGCGTCGAGGGTCTGCCGACCGCGACGCTCGGCGACTCCGCCGCCGTCAAGGTCGGTCAGACCGTGGTGGCGATCGGCTCGCCGTTCGGGCTGGAGTCGACGGTGACCGAGGGCATCGTCTCGGCCCTGAACCGGCCCGTGTCGCCCGGCGACGGCTCGGGGGTCCAACAGCGCACCACGACGACGTTCCCCGCCATCCAGACCGACGCGGCGATCAATCCGGGCAACTCCGGCGGTCCGCTCGTGAATCTGGAGGGGCACGTCATCGGCATCAACTCGGCGATCAACACCGGCGGGAGCGGAAGCGGCTCGGTGGGCCTGGGCTTCGCGATCCCGATCAACCTGGTCAACAACGTGGCCACCCAGATCCTCGCCGGCAAGGTCGTCGAGCACGCGCAGATCGGCGTGACCGTGCGCGGTGCGACCGCCGACGACCGGATCACCGCGATCGGCGCCGAGATCGCGGAGGTCAACGCCGGGAGTGCCGGCGAGAAGGCCGGACTGCGGGCCGGCGACGTGGTGACCAAGGTCGACGGCAACCCGATCTCGAGCAACGAGGCCCTCGTCGCCACGGTCCGCGGCTACAAGCCGGGCGACACGATCACCCTCACCGTCCTGCGCGACGGCGAGTCGCTCGAGATCGACGTCCGCCTCGGCAGTGACAACGGCGCCCTCGCACGCGCACAAGAGTGACCGGCCCTTCCTGAGGCGGTGAGCCCTCAACCGAATCGGAGACCCATACGGTTGGTGTCTCACCGCCTGACCGGCCGAAGGGTTCAAAGCTGACGGCTCCCCGTCCGGAAGGGGTGACAGGTCACCGCCCGAGGAGGTCCTCGACGAGGTGGCGCAGGATGTCGTAGCCGTTCTGGGTCAGGATCGACTCGGCGTGGAACTGGATGCCGCGGTAGTGCGGGCCGGCGACGAGGTGGACGTCGCCGGTGTCGGGGTCCGTCTCGACCGTCACGCCCTCGGGCAGCCCGGACTCCGGCACCCGCGCGACGAACGTGTTGTAGAAGCCGACGGTCTCGGTGCGGCCGAGCAGTGGCAGGGCGCTCTGGGTTCCCTGGAAGACGATGTCCTTGTAGGTCAGCTCGAGGCCCAGCTCGTGACAGAGGGTCTGGTGGCCCAGGCAGATCGCCAGGAACGGCCGCTCGCGCTCCAGCAGGTGTCGCACCGCCGACCGCAGCGTGGCGATCTTCGGATCGTCACCGTCGCGGGGGTCGCCCGGGCCGGGACCGACGACCACGAGGTCGTGCTCATCGAAGTCGGCCGGTGACCAGTCCTCGTGCCGAACCACCTCGGTCGTCATGCCCATCACCCCGAACAGGTGACCCAGCATGTTGACGAAGTCGTCCTCGGCGTCCAGCACGACGATTCGCCGGCCGGCCAGCGAGGGGACCTGCGGCGTGCCGGACTGGTCGGTGAGCCAGAACTGGCTCAGCCGCTGGTTGCGGGAGCCGAGCGCGATCAGCACGTCGTCCTCGCGGGTGAACGCGTCGAAGCCCTCCACGGCCGGGGGCGCGGCCTCGACCAGCCCGAACGCGCTCAGCACGCCCGACGCCTTGGCCCAGGTCTCCTGGGTCTCGTAGTCGGCGTCCGAGTCGCGCACCAACGTCGCGCCCGCGGTCACGGTCATCCGCCCCTGCGGATCGATGTCCGCGGTCCGGATCAGAATCGGCGCGTCGAGGCGCGTCCCCCCGTGCTCGTCCCGCCCGATGAGCGCCGCGACGCTGGAGTAGTAGCCGCGCCCCTCGTCCTCGTAGCGGTGGATCAGACGACAGGCGTTCTCCACCGGGCTTCCGGTGACGGTCGCGGCGAACATCGAGTCGCGCAGGATCTCGCGCGGATCGCGATCGGTGCGACCAGCCAGCAGGTACTCGGTGTGCACGAGGTGGGTCATCGGCTTCAGATACGGTCCCAGCACGAGACCGCCCTCATGGCACAGGTCGCACATCATCTTGAGCTCCTCGTCGACGACCATGAAGAGCTCGTAGATCTCCTTCTCGTCGGAGAGGAAGCGCAGCAGCTCGCGCTTGCGGTCGGCGTGCGTCTGCAGTCCCCGCATCCGGAAGGTCCCGCTGATCGGGTTCATTCGCAGTCGCCCCTCGTCGAGGCTCACGTGTCGCTCCGGGCTCGCGCCGACGAGGTGGCGGTCCCCGGTGAAGATGCAGAAGGTCCAGAACGCACCCCGCTCGCGCTCGAGGAGCCGACGGAAGACCGAGAGTGCCTTCGCGTGGCCCCAGTCGGCGATCCGCGCTCGGTAGCGACGGCCGATCACGACGTTGGCTCCCTCGCCCTGGCCGATCTCCTCGTCGATGACCCGTCGCACCATGGCGGCGTACTCCTCGTCCGAGGTCTCGAACCCGCCGCGGTCGGCGAGGTCGATCGGCTCGTCGGGGAGCACGTCGAGAAGATCGTCCAGCGCCACGTCGACGCACAGGCGCGCCTCGATCACCGACAGCGGCGTCCCGTCGCGGTGGACCTCGAATCCGCGCTCGGCGATCTGGGCGAAGGGGACGAGGACGAGGTGGTCCCAGCGCGGGCCGGGGCCCTCGACGAGCGGGATCTCGGCCAGCCGCTCGACGTCGGTGCGCGGTCCGCCGACGAGCGTCACTCGGTCGGCGTCGCGTCCACGGATCAGGGCGAACGCCGGCTGGGCGAGCAGCTCTTCCAACAGCTCTGGAGTCATCGTGTCCTTCTTCCTGCGGCCGGACGAACGACGCCCAGGCCGCCGTGGAGGGGCCTGGGCGTGGGTACGTCGACGGTCCTCCTCAGCGGAGGTGCCACCACAGGGGGGTCGTCGCCATGGCGACAGCGTACCGGGCGCTCAGGACCAGGCGCGGCGGACCCGGTCCCTCGCCCGCCGCCAGGCGGCCCTGGCGAATCCCACGGTCGGGACCGGCTGGGTGCCGACCGTCTCGACGACCTTGCCGTGGCCGACCACCTCGGGCAGGCCGCTGGCGTGCACCATGCCCATCAGCGCCGTCGCCGCGAGCTCGACGGGGACGATCACCTCCGGCCGCGGCTCCCCCTTCTCGCGGACGCCGGAGCTCGGCATCGCCGACAGGGCGTCCAGGTCGCCGACGACGTGGACCCCGGACGCGGCGATCGACTCGGCCATCTCGCCGCCGATCCGGGTGGCGCTCTTCACGGCCCACCGTGGCGTGGTCAGGCGCGGCTCGTCCTCGGCCGGCGTCCGCTGCTGGAGGTGACGCGCGGTGCCGAACCGCATGGCGTGGCGGTGGACCGAACGCGGCAGCCCGGACGCGGCGAAGTGGCGGTTGAAGCTGCGGATGATCTCGATCTCGGGAAGCGTCAGCGAGCGGTTGGCGGCCTCCGGGACCACGAGCGTGCCCGGCCGCAGGGAGAACAGCGCCTCGGTGTCGCGCAGCAGCTGATCGGGCCTCGTCTCGTCCGCGATGATCACGACCACGCGCTCGGGCCCGACCAGGTCCGCCCAGCGGGCGACGAGCGCGTCGTGCCGGTGCCGCCACCAGAACGACGGGGTCAGCGTCGTGGAGTCCGGGTACTTCAGCATCGCGCGCAGCCACTTCTCGTAGCCGGTCTTGAGACCGTTCTGCACGTACTGCTGCCACTGCGACGGCAGGATCCTGGCCAGCGGTCGCAGACTGATCATGACCCACGGGTCGTCACCGCCGAGCTCGCGGACGGCGACCTGCATGGCGCTCTCCCGAGCGTCGGCGAGGAACTCGCTGCTCACCAGGACGGTCTTGTCCCCTTGGCGGCGGACCTCCTTGACCAGCCTGCGCCACGGGCGGTCGCTGTCGGGGGCCCCAGACGGCCGCCGGTCGTTCTCGCGCGCCAGGAGGGCGAGCACCGGCTGGAGCGGCTGACTGGTCGACCCGGCGTAGTGGACTCCCTGGACGCCGACCTCACCGCGACGGCTGTGGAAGGCTCGCTGCAACGACGTCGTGCCCGTCTTGTGTGGCCCGACGTGCAGGACCCTCGCTCCGGAGGGGAATCGCAGTGCTGTCCGGTCGCTCACGTCACTTCACGGTAACCCGCGCGGGGTCCGGCGGCCGTGCGCCCCGTCCGTCCCCGTCAGTCGACGGTGGCGGGGGCCGGGCCGGGCAACGGCGTGTAGTCGCCGATCACGATCTCCGCACCCGGGCGGAAGGTCACGATCTGAAAGCCGACCACGCGCCCGTCCTCGAACGTGAGCACCGCGACTTGGGCGTCGCGCCGCAGCTTGGTGCCCAGTGCGAACGCGTACACTGCTCCCCCGGTGGAGCCGATGGTCAGCGAGGTGGCCGTGCCGGCCGGACCCTCGACGGTCGTCGGGCCGACCTGACGGTGCAGATGTCCGCTGATCGCCAGGTCGACGCAGCCCTGCTCGAGAGTCCGTCGGGCCGAGGCCGAGCTGTGCGTGGCCAGCAGCGTGACCTCGCCGTCCTCGCACGCGGTGCGGGCCAGGGCCTCGTCCTGCTCGGAGATCGCCTGGATGTTGTCGCTCTCGTTGCCGTTGTAGCCGGCGGTCAGGCCGGAGCTGCGCGGATCGCTCTCGCCGAGGATCCGCACGCCCTCCACCTCGACCGGCTCCCCGTCGAGGATGAGGAAGTCCTGCCGCTCCATCTCCTGACGGATGTGCCGGCCGGTGTCGTGGTTGCCGGCGACGGCGACGATCGGCAGGTCGGCGAAGGTCTGGCGCAGCGAGTTGATGCTGAACGCCTCCCAGGAGGCACCGTTGGACGTGTCGTCGCCCAGGTCGAGCACGAAGGAGACCTGAGCGGCGTCGGCGACCTGCCGCGCCACCGGGTCCATGCCGACGTTGTCGTGCCGGTCGGTGACGACGAGCGCGGTGCTCTGGCCGGGCTCTGGCGCGCGTACCGCGAGACCCTCAGCCTTCCGGGCGAGGTCGGAGTAGAACCGCAGCGACTCACGATAGGTGTCGAGGGCGCCCTCGACGATGGCCTTGCTGGTCGCGCTCGCGGCGCCCCGGGAGATCTCGACCCGAGCCAGCCGCGGCTCGTCGGGCAGCTCGGGGAACTCCTGCCGGATGGGGACCCATGCCGTCTCGCGGTGCGTGCTGGGGTCCGGCAGGTAGACCATGAGGGCTCCGATCAGCACGATCCCCATGGCCCCGGCCACGAGCGCCTGCCGCGGTGTCGGCGGCCAGGACCGACGCAGCTCGCGTCGGCGGCGCGGCCCGACGGCCCACCAGACTCCGGCGGCGAGCACCATGGCCATGACGCCGACGGCCGCACCCCGCTGCAGCGCGAGGAAGGCCATCTGGGAGATCTCCGAGGTCATCGCGGCGATCTCACCCTCCGGCTGGCTCGCGATCGCCGCGTCCTGCGCCAGGACGCGCTCCAGGTCGGTGTCGGGGCTGTCGCGCAGGATCACCTGCGCCCCGATCCCGAGCGGAGCGTCGGACGGCATCCGCAGCTCGGGCAGCAGCGGCCCGGCCATGATGCGGATGTGCCCGTCGAACGTGGGCCGCGCGGTGGCGTTGTGCGCGCCGATCGTGACGGCGCGCTCGGTGCCGACGAAGGTCGTGACCGCGACCGGCACCGCGACCGCGAGCCCGATCAGCAGGAGCGCGAGCGCTCCGAGCAGTCCTCGCCTCACGCGCCCACCCGGTCCAGCCACCGGTGACCGGAGCCGACGGTCACCAGCCGTTGGGTCGCGCGGGTCAGCACGACATACAGCGTGCGCCATCCGGCGGCCGAGTCGGTGACGATCTCGTCGGGCTCGGCGACGACCACACCGTCGAACTCCAGGCCCTTGGTGTCGAGCGGGTCGAGCACCCGCAGCCGCTCGTCGTCCGGGACGGCCGCCCGGACCGTCTCGCGGCGCGCCGAACCGGTGACGACCGCGACGGTGCCCTCGACGTCCTGGAGCATGGCGGCCGCCTCCGCGGCGACCCGAGCGACCAGGGCGTCGGCGTCGACGACCTCGTGCCGGGGCTCGACACCGGTGCGGCGGACCGCGTCCGCCAAGTCCGGACGGTCGATCGCGCGAGCGGCGACGCGCGCCGCGAAGTCGTAGATCTCGGCGGAGTTGCGGTAGTTGGTCGACAGTCGGAAGCGGTGGATCGGAATGTCGCCCAGGGCGGCGTCACGCGCCGCGGCCGACTCCTCGGGAACCGGCCAGGAGGACTGGGCCTCGTCTCCGACGATGGTCCAGCTCGCAGTCCGACCGCGGCGACCCAGCATGCGCCACTGCATGGGCGACAGGTCCTGCGCCTCGTCGACCAGCACGTGAGCGTACCCCTCGTCCTCGATGCTGCCGGTGAGTCGGATCCGCTCCTCGCGCTCGCGCGACTCGAAGCTCATGAGATTCCGCGGCGCGAAGTCGTCGTCCTCCTCGGGCTCGGGGACCTCGCCGACGAGGTGCCGCAGCTCGTCGATGAGCGGCACGTCCTCGATCGTCGGCTCGTCGGCCCACTCGCGACGCAGCACCTGCTGCTCGAACGACGTGTAGAGGTCCGAGGCGACCTCGCCGAGACGCGAGGGGACGCTGCGCCACAGGGCGACGGGGTCGAGCTCGGGCCACCACGTGGCGAGGAACCGCTCGAAGCGCGGCTCGCCGTCGAGGTCCTCGGCGAACGCCTCCGGCCCCCGGTCGAGGCCGCGGGCGCTGCGCACCTGCTCCCACAGCGCCTCGACGAGCGCGTTCCGGACGGTCGCGGCGACCTCGTTCGGACGACCCGCCGCAAGGGCCCGGCGACGGATCCTGGCCAGGTCCGAGGACTCCAGCACCAGCCGATCGTCGCGGTAGAACAGCTCCAGCCGGGTGGGCGCACCCGGTGGCGGCGCCTTGACGATCCGCGCGAGCACGGTCGCCATCCGCTCGGCGCCGAGCAGGGCGGCGGCCTCCGGCGAGGCGTGACGGGTGGCGCGGACGCCGTCGACGATCTCCCCGATGGAACGCAGCGTCACGCTGGTCTCGCCGAGACTGGGCAGCACCCGCTCGATGTAGCTCATGAAGACGCCGGAGGGGCCGACGACGAGCACGCCACCGGACTCGAACCGACGCCGGTCGGTGTAGAGCAGGTAGGCGGCACGGTGCAGGGCGACCACGGTCTTGCCGGTGCCCGGGCCACCGCCGATGATCGTGGCGCCGCGCGCGGGAGCGCGGATCGCCTCGTCCTGCTCCTTCTGGATCGTCGCGACGACCGAGTGCATGGAGCTGTCGCGCGCCCGGCTCAGACTGGCCAGCAGGGCGCCCTCGCCGATGACGACCATGTCCTCAGGCGCGGCCTCGGCGTCGAGCAGCTCGTCCTCGATGCCGACGACGCGGTCGCCCCGGCAGCGCAGCACGCGGCGGCGCACGACACCGGACGGCTCCTGGGCGGTGGCACGGTAGAACAACGACGCGGCGGGCGCCCGCCAGTCGACGAGCAGGATCTCGCGATCGGCGTCGCGCACGCCGATCCGGCCGATGTACCGGGCCTCGCCGTCGTCGAGGTCCAACCGGCCGAACACCAGCCCGTCGTGGGCGGCGTTGAGCGCGCTGAGCCGCCGGGAGGCCTGGTAGACCATCGCATCGCGTTCGACGAGGCCGCCCTCGTGACCGATGTGACCGCGCTCCATGCCCTCGGCGAGCAGGGACTCGGCGACCTTGGCCGACTCCTCGAGCCGCTCGTAGACGGTGTCGACGTACGCCTGCTCGTGCTGCAGTTCGCGTTCGTCGGGGGAAGGGTGAGTCATCGAATCCTCGGGGCTGAAGGGGCAACTCCCCATTCTAGGCACCCGGCACCACGGCAGGGGTCCGGTTCGCGGGCCCGGCGACCGCATCCGCCGGCCGTGAAGAAAGTCGTGCTCGGCATGTATCAGGGCGCCACCACTCGTCTCGTGGAGGGTGTCGGCCGAGGGGGCCGACAGCGTGTCCCGCGGGCGCCGACCGCCGACGGGGGTCGGCCGGCGCCTGCGGGTCCACCACGAGGGGTCAGTGCAGCCCCGGAGGACCGTCTCGGGAGCCACCGGGGGCACGGGCGGAGGGACCGACCTCACGGTCGGTCCCTCCGTCGCGTCCGCCCCCTCAGCCCCGCCGCGAGAGGAAGGCCAACATCGCCTCGCGGGCCTCGTCACTGCCGAACAGTCGAGCGGACTGGGCGGCGACCCGCGAGCCGAGCCGGTCGATCCGATCGACCAGGTCGTGGTTGAGCAGCGCCTTGGTCTCCCGGAAGCCCTGTGGGTGTCCCTGGCGCAGCTCGGCGAGCACCTCCTCCAGCGCGTCGTCGAGCCGCCCGTCCTCCACGACCCGGGTCACCAGTCCCACCTCGGCGGCCTCGGCCGCGTCGAACGTCCGACCGGTCAGGAAGAGGTCGGACGCGGCCCGCGGCGCCAGGCGGGGCAGGAGCGACAGACTGATCACCGCCGGCGCGAGAGCCAGCCGCACCTCGGTCAGCGCGAAGGTGACCGATCGTGCGGCGAGCACGAGGTCGGCGGCCCCGACGAGACCGAGACCGCCCGCGCGGACCGGGCCGGCGAGCACCACGACGACCGGCTTGCCGCTGACGGCGATCCGCCGCTGCAGGTCGATCAGTGCCGTGGCGCCCTGCTCCATCGATCCCTCGGCGGCCTCGGAGAGGTCGGCGCCCGAGCAGAACACCCGGTGGGCGGACCGGAGCACGATGACCCGGGCGTCGGCGGTGGCCTCGGCCGACTCGAGATGCGCCCCCAGCTCGGACACCAGCTGTCGGCTCAGCGCATTGCGGTTGTGCTCGCTGTCGAGCGTGATCGTGGCGACGCCGTCGGCGACGTCGAGATGTACCAGTTCGGTCATGGGGTTCCTTCGTCTCGAGCCTCGGGGCGGGAGCGGCCCGCCGCGCCGTGTTCCACCCAACCACCGCCGGTGCGGTGGTCGTCGCTCAGTACGACTTCGGCAGCCCCAGGGAGAACTGGGCGACGAAGTTGAGTGCCATCTGCTTGCTGACCGGGGCGATGTTGGACAGCCGCGAGGCGGCGAGCGCCTGCACCAGTCCGTACTCGTTCGCCAGGCCGTTGCCGCCGTGGGTCTGGATCGCGGTGTCGACGGCGCGGGCGGCGACGTCACCGGCGGCGACCTTGGCCATGTTCGCCGCCTCGCCGGCGCCCATGAGGTCGCCGGCGGCGTAGAGCGCGGCGGCCTTCTGGGTCAGCAGTCGCGCCATCTCGATGTCGATGTGCAACTGGGCGAGCGGGTGGGCGATCGCCTGGTGCGCACCGATCGGCTTGCCCCAGACGTCCCGCTCCTTGGCGTAGGCGACGGCCTTGTTCAGCGCCCAGCGCGCGGTGCCGGTGGCCATCGACGCGGCCATGATGCGCTCCGGGTTCAGTCCGGCGAACAGCTGCTCGAGACCGGCGTCCTCGCTTCCGACGAGAGCGTCGTGCGGCAGGTGCACGTCGTCGAAGAACAGCGTGAACTGCTTCTCCGGGCTGATCACGCCCATGTCGATCTGCTGCCAGGTCACGCCCTCGGCGTCCGTCGGCACCATGAACAGCGCCGGCTTGAGCTTGCCGGTCCGCTGGTCGGAGGTGCGGCCGACCACCAAGATGTGGCTGGCCTCGTCGACGCCGGAGATGAACGTCTTGCCGCCCTTGAGCACCCAGCCGTCGGCGGTGCGGGTGGCGTGGGTGGTCAGGTTGTGCGAGTTGGAGCCGGCGTCCGGCTCGGTGATGCTGAACGCGTAGATCTGCGACCCGTCGGCCAGCGGCGGCAGCCAGCGCTCCTTCTGCTCCTGCGTGCCGTACTGGGCGATCACGGTGCCGACGATCGCGGGCGAGACGACCATGAGCAGCAGCGGGCAGCCGGCGATCGCCAGCTCCTCGCAGACCGCGGCGAGGTCACCGATGTCGCCGCCCCCGCCACCGAACTCCTCGGGGATCGAGACGCCGAGGTAGCCGAGCTTTCCGGCCTCGCTCCACAACTCGGTGGTCTTGCGGTCCTCCTGGGCCGCCGCGTAGAAGTAGCGCTCCCCGTACCTGGCGCCGAGCGCGGCGACGGCCTTGCGCAGCTCGCGGCGCTCCTCGGACTCGGTGAAGTGGTGTGACATCAGCTCTCCTCCTCGATGACGGCGAGGACCGCTCCGGCCTCGACCTGCTGGCCGACGGTCACGGACAGTCCGCTGACGACGCCGTCGGTGGGCGCCGCGATGGTGTGCTGCATCTTCATGGCCTCGAGCACGACGACGGCGTCGCCCTTGGCGACCCGATCGCCCTCGGCGACCTTGACCTCGGTGACCGCGGCCGGCATCGGCGCCAGCAACGACCCCTCGGCGACGACGTCGGCCGGATCGACGAATCGAGGCACCGGCGTCAGGCTGATCGAGCCGTCCGGCCCGTCGACGTCGACGTACCCTTCGCCCACCGCGACCCGATAGCGACGCGCCAGCCCGTCCAGGTTCAGCGCCACCTCGACCTCACGATCGCGGGCCACGATCGAGACCACGTCGATCCCGTCGACGACCAATCGGCCCCGCTCACTGCGGTACTCGACCGGGTCGAGGCCCTCGTACTCCCGCCGGTGAGGCCGGCTCGGCACGTTGCGGTAGCCGACCGGGATCCGATTGAGCACCGGCGAAGACTGCGCGGCCACCGTCGCCTCGGCCAACGTGGCCGCGACCGGGACGCCGGGGTCGAGCTCGGTCTCGGCGAACCACGTGTCGGCCCGATCCTCCAGCAGCGAGGTCGACAGCTCGGCGGCGGTGAACTCCGGCGCCTGGAGGATCTGGCGCAACGCGGTGCGGTTCGTGGTCACCCCGTGGATGCGGGCCCGACGCAGCGCGTCGTCGAGTGTCCGGACGGCGGTGTCGCGGTCCGGACCGTGGGCGATCACCTTGGCGATCATCGCGTCGTAGTGGATCCCGACCGTGCTGCCGGTCTCGACCGCGGAGTCGACGCGGACCGTCGGGGGAAACTCGAACGCCCGGACGGTGCCGGTCTGCGGCGACCAGCCGTCGGCGGGGTCCTCGGCGTAGAGGCGGACCTCGATCGCGTGGCCGTTCGGCGCCGTGACCTCTCCGGTGAGCGGCTTGCCCTCGGCGATCGCGATCTGCGCGGCGACCAGGTCGATCCCGTGCACCGCCTCGGTGACCGGGTGCTCGACCTGCAGACGGGTGTTCATCTCCAGGAAGAACACCCGGTCGCCGTCGACGAGGAACTCGACCGTGCCCGCACCGCGATACTCGACCGCCGCGGCCGCCGCGCGAGACGCTCCACCGGGCGGCTCGCGCGCCACCTCGGACAGGTTCGGCGCGGGCGCCTCCTCGACGACCTTCTGGTGACGGCGCTGGATGGAGCAGTCGCGGTCGCCGACCGCCCACACCGTGCCGTGGGCATCGGCCAGGATCTGGACCTCGACGTGCCGAGCCCGGGGAAGGTACGGCTCGACGAAGACCGTGCCGTCACCGAACGCGGACGCCGCCTCGGCCTCGGCTCGGGCCAGCTCCGCGGGAAGGTCCTCCAGCCGCTCGACCACGCGCATGCCGCGACCGCCGCCGCCCGCGCTGGCCTTGACCAGCAGCGGCAGGTCGGCCTCGGTGGCGGTGTCGGCGTCGACCGAGAGGATCGGCACGCCCGCGGCCGCCATGAGCTCCTTGGCGCGGATCTTGCTGCCCATCTGCTCGATGGACTCCGGGCTCGGCCCGATCCAGACGAGTCCGGCCTTCTCCACGTCGCGGGCGAAGTCGGCGTTCTCGGACAGGAACCCGTAACCGGGGTGGATCGCGTCGGCGCCGGCCCTCAGCGCGGCGGCGATCACCAGGTCGCCGCGCAAGTAGGTCTCGGCGGGGGCCACGCCCGGGAGCCGGACGGCGGCGTCGGCCTCCGCGACGAACGGCATGGTGACATCGGCGTCGGAGTGCACCGCGACCGTCGCGATGCCCAGGTCGCGGCAGGTGGCGAAGACGCGACGGGCGATCTCGCCACGGTTGGCGACCAGCACCTTCTTGATGGTCATGAGAGAGCTCCTCGGTAGGTCATGGTCTCGGGGCGCCGGGGACGGTGGGTGCTCACAGGCGGAACACCCCGTAGCCGCGGGCGCCCTCGACGGGCGCGTTGGCGATGGCCGACAGGCAGATGCCCACGATCGTGCGGGTGTCGCGCGGATCGATGACGCCGTCGTCGTACCCCATGCCGCTGGTGAAGTAGGCCAGCGACTGCTCCTCGATCTGCGCCTCGACCATGTCCTTGATCGGCTGGAAGCCCTCGGCGTCGAACTCCTGGCCCTTCGACTCGGCCGACTGGCGGGCGACGATCTCCATGACGCCGGCGAGCTGCGCCGGACCCATGACGGCCGACTTGGCGCCGACCCAGCTGAACATGAAGCGCGGGTCGTAGGCGCGCCCGCTCATCCCGTAGTGACCGGCTCCGTAGGAGGCGCCCATGACGATCGAGATGTGCGGCACCTTGCTGTTGGAGACCGCGTTGATCATCTGCGCGCCGTGCTTGATGATGCCGCCTTGCTCGTACTCGGCACCGACCATGTAGCCGGTGGTGTTGTGCAGGAACAGCAGGGGCGTGTCGATCTGGTTCGCCAGCTGGATGAACTGAGCGGCCTTCTGCGCCTCCTGGCTGAACAGCACGCCCTGGGCGTTGGCCAGGATGCCGATCGGATGGCCGTGCAGCTGGGCGAAGCCCGTGACCAGGCTCGATCCGTACAGCGGCTTGAACTCGTCGCACTCGCTGCCGTCGACGATGCGCGCGATGACCTCGCGCGGATCGAACGGGATCTTCAGGTCGGTGGGCACGATGCCGAGCAGCTCCTCGGCGTCCAGCAGCGGCTCGGAGTAGTCGGCTCGCGGCCGTGGACCGGCCTTGCGCCAGTTGAGCCGCCGCACGATCTGGCGGCCGAGCCTGATCGCGTCGTGCTCGTCGACGGCGAGGTAGTCGGCCAGGCCCGAGACCTTGGCGTGCATCTGTGCACCGCCGAGCGACTCGTCGTCGGACTCCTCCCCGGTCGCCATCTTGACCAGCGGCGGACCGCCGAGGAACACCTTCGCGCCACCGTCGACCATGACGGTGTAGTCGCTCATGCCGGGCACGTAGGCACCGCCGGCGGTGGAGTTGCCGAACACCAGGGCGATCGTCGGCCGGCGGTCCTCGCTGGCCTGCGTGATGTTGCGGAAGCTCGCGCCACCGGGGATGAAGATGTCCTTCTGCGTCGGCAGGTCGGCGCCCCCGGACTCCACGAGGTTGATCGTGGGGAGCCGGTTCTCGGCGGCGATCTGCGCGGCCCGGAAGCCCTTCTTGACTGTGACCGGGTTCGACGAGCCGCCCTTCACCGTCGGGTCGTTGGCGATGATCATGCACTCGACGCCCTCGACCACGCCGATGCCGGTGACGAGCGAACCGCCGACGTGGAAGTCGGTGCCCCATCCGGCGAGGGCGCCGAGCTCGAGGAACGGGGTGTCGGGGTCGAGCAGGAGCTCGATCCGCTCGCGTGCGGTCAGCTTGCCCCGGTCGGGGTGCCGCTTGACGTACTTCTCGCCGCCGCCGGCGAGCGCCTTGGCGTGCTGCTCGGCCAGGTCGGCGACGCGGGCGAGCATCGCCTCGCGGTTCTCGCGGTAGGCGGCCGACGTCGGATCGACGGCGGTCCTGACTGCGCTCATGGGAGGTCCTTCCACTGCAGTTCGACGGGAACGTCGAGGTGGTCGATGTAGCGGGCGGCATCGGCCTCGATGCGCTCGCGGTCGGCGCCGGACAGGCGACGCGCCGGCGTGAGGATCACGCGGGTCGGCTCGGCCTCGCGCCGGGGCTTGTAGGTGCGCCAGGTGGCGGCCACCACTCCGTCGAGGAGCACCAGGTCGCCGCCCCAGACGTCGATCGTGCCCCCGCGCGCGACCGGCGCCTGGTAGTGCGACCGATCCCGATAGGCGATGACGAGCTCGTCGAACAGGCCCAGCAGGAATGCCGTGCCGTCCGAGGTGGTGGGCTCGACCTCGTCGACCTCGACCTGCGCCATCGCCCATCGGGCGTCGGTGACGGTGATCCCGGCCCACCAGGCGAAGTCGTGGACCGTGGCGGGTGCGTGACCGCGCAGGTAGGTCTCGGCGAGGCGGACGAGTGCCTCCTCGCGGTCGAGTCCGGACGCGGGGATGCGTGAGCGGTACGGCACGAAGGTGTCCCGGCCGCCGCGGCGCGGGCCGGTGGTGACGACCTTGTCCAGCTCGGCGCCGGCGGTGACCTGGTTCAGGGCCTGGCCCTGCAGCTCCACGCCGCGCGCGGCCAGGGCGTCGCCGATCTCCCGGCGGGTCAGCGGCGACGGGGCCACCTCGACGACCTCGCCGACGAGGGCGACGAGCCGGTCGCGGTCCTCCAGGACGCCGACGTTGCGCAGTTGGGGCCTCAACTGCGCCCGGATGCGGTCGGCCGTCAGGTCGAGCATCCAGTCCAAGTCCTCGACGCGGACCACGTGCCAGGTCGGACGCAGCACGTGGTGGCGCACGAGCGAGCCCTCCGCGATCTCGTGGGCGATCGCGGCGCGGCTCGGCCTGTCCTTCGTACGCCGCGCGAGCGCCCACAGCGAGTCCTCGAACTCTTGGAACTGCACGGCGCCGAGCGTTCCCACGCACGAGCCCAGGTCGGGGAACGGCTCCCCGACCAGCCGCTGACGTCGTATCCGCTCACCGCGGACTCGGTCCGGCGCCATCTCAGTACCCCAACAGCTTGGCGGCGAGATCCTTCATGACTTCGGTGGCGCCGCCGCCGATGCCCAGGATCCGGGCGTCGCGGTAGTGACGCTCGACCTCGGACTCGCGCATGTAGCCCATGCCGCCGAAGATCTGCACCGCCTCGTGCACGACGAACTCGGCGCAGGCGACCGCTTGGTTCTTCGCGACGACGGCGTCCAGGATCAGGTCGGGGTCGGACTTGGACGTCGCGAGCGACTTCTCGACGGCCTGGCGCGTGAGGGCGCGCGCCGCGGCCGTCCGTGAGTGCATCTCGACGAGCTTGTGCCGGATGACCTGGCGGGCGATGAGGGGGCGCCCGAAGGTCTCCCGCTCGCGGGCGTGGCTGACGGCGAGGTCCAGCGCGCGCTGGGCCGTGGCGTAGGCCTGGGTGGCGAGGTTGAGCCGCTCGCTGACGAACTGCTGGGCGATCTGGTAGAAGCCGGAGTTCTCCTCGCCGACGAGGTTGTCCACGGGCACCCGGACGTCCTCCAAGAAGAGCTCGGCGGTGTCGGAGCAGTGCCAGCCCATCTTGCGCAGGCTGCGCCCGACCGTGAAGCCGGGCGTGCCCTTCTCGATCACCAGCAGGCTGATCCCGCCGTGGCCCTCGCCGCCCGTGCGGACGGCCGTGGTCACGTAGTCGGCCCGCACGCCGCTGGTGATGAAGGTCTTCGCGCCGTTGACGACGTAGTGGTCGCCGTCGCGCACCGCGCGGGTGCGGATGTTGGCGACGTCGGAGCCGCCGCCCGGCTCGGTGACGCCGAGCGCGCCGATCATCTCCCCGGCGAGTGTCGGTCGGACGTAGCGATCGATGAGGTCGGTGTCGCCGCTGTCGATGATGTGCGGCGTCGCGATCGAGTGGGTGAACAGGCTCGCCTGCAGGCCGCTCGAGCCACCACCGGCGAGGACCGCCTCGGTGGCGATGCACGCGTCGATCATGTCGCCGCCGTCGCCACCGACCTCCTCGGGGAAGCCGATGGCCAGGAATCCGGCCTTCGCGGTCCGGCGGTGCAGTTCGCGCGGAAGCTCGCCCTCGTCCTCCCACTCGGGCAGGTGCGGGGCGAGGTGGGTGCGCGTGTAGTCCTCGACGGCGGCGCGCAGGGCCTGCCGTTCCGGGGTGGTCCAGACGGTCATGCGAGCAGCTCCTCGGGGATGGGGACGAGGCGAGCGCGCAACCACTCGCCCAGGGCCTTGGCCTGGGGGTCGAACCGGGTGGACGACGCCACGCCCTCCCCCAGCAGTCCGGGCAGGATCACGTTGAGTCCGGCCAGGTTCGGCAGCGGGTGGATCTCGATGGGCAGGTCACGCGCCTCGGGCAGCAGCTCGCGGACCCGCGTGATGGAGAGGAAGCCCTCCAGCCAGCGGTACGCCTGCTCGCGTCGCGGGTGCGACGACGGGATCCACACGCCGACGTTGGCGTCACCGCCCTTGTCGCCCGACCGGGCGTGGACCAGACGCCCGAAGGCGACCTCCCGGACGGGTCCGCCGAGCGCAGGCATCGGCGCGGGCGAGACCTCGGCCGCGGGCTCGGCCGCGGTGACCGGGGGTGGTGCGATCGTGGTGCGCGTCCCGTCGGCGTGCACCACGACGTGGGGCACGTCGGCCTGCGGGACGAACGCGGCCCGGGACACGCCGTACGGCGACCCGGCGCCGGGAGGCGCGGTCATGGTGAAGCCCGGGTAGGAGGCCAGGGCGATCTCGACCGCGGCCCCGCTGAACGCGCGTCCGACCTTGGCGGCATCGGAGTCCTTGACGTGGCACCGAAGCGTCGCGGCGGCTCGGGGCTGGGTGTCGGGGTCCTCGTGATCGGTGCGGGCGAGGTCCCAGACGATCTCGGCGGGCGGGTCCGCGGCGAGGGACTGCTCGATCTGGGTTCGGACCCAGGCCGCCTTCTGCTCGATGTCCAGTCCCGTCAGCACGAACTCGACGCTGTTGCGGAATCCGCCGAAGGCGTTGAGGCAGACCTTGGTGGTCGCGGGCGGAGCCTCACCGCGCACGCCCGAGACGGCGACCCGGTCCGGGCCCTCCTGGGCGAGCCGGATGCTGGAGAGGTCGACCGAGACGTCGGGGTTCAGGTAGTGACGACCCTGGATCTCGTAGACGAGCTGGGCGGTGACCGTGTCGACCGTGACGGCGCCACCGGTCCGGGCGTGCTTCGTGATCACGACTCCGCCGTCGGCGTCGATCTCGGCGATCGGGAATCCGAGGGGCCGACTGCGGTCGATGTCGAGGAAGCCGCTGAAGTTGCCGCCGGTCGCCTGGGCGCCGCACTCGATGACGTGACCGGCCACCACCGCGCCGGCCAGTCGGTCGAAGTCCTCGCGTCCCCAGTCGAACTCGGCGATCGCCGGACCGACCACGACCGAGGCGTCCGTGACACGCCCGGTCACCACGACGTCCGCGCCGGCCCGGAGTGCCTCGGCGATGCCGAAGGCGCCGAGGTAGGCGTTGGCGGTGAGTGCGTCCCCGAAGCCGAGCTCGGCGGCCCGTGGCTGCAGATCGTCGCCCTCGACGTGGGCGACGGCGACCTCGACCCCCTGGTCGGCCGCGACCTTGCGGATCGCGTCGGCGAGCCCGGCCGGGTTGAGCCCACCGGCGTTGGCGACGATCCGCACGCCCTTCTCACGGGCGAGGCCGAGGTTCTCGGTGATCTGGCGCAGGAACGTCTTCGCGTAGCCCAGGTCCGCGTCCCTCATCCGGTCGCGCCCGAGGATCAGCATCGTCAGCTCGGCCAGGTAGTCGCCGGTCAGGTAGTCCAGCTCTCCGCCCTCGAGCATCTCGCGCATCGCCGAGAGGCGATCGCCGTAGAAGCCGGAGCAGTTGCCCACGCGCAGGGTTCGCATGGCTCCAGTGTCGTGGCTCACAGAGAAACAGTCAAGACTGATTGTTTATTTGTCGTCGCGACCCCCGAGCCGGCCCGTTCGCCTGCCGGTGGATGCACGAGAACGGGAAGGTCGTGCTCTTCACCGACGTCCACACCCGTCTCGACCGAGGAGCTGAGGAGCATGATCCGTCTCGGCACGAACCCACTCGCCACCCACCGGCGCCGTCCATGGATACGCGCCGCGCTGCTGACAGTCACCCTCGCCCTCGGCCTGCTCGCCGCGCCCTCGGGCGCCTCGGCGAAGGAGCTCGTCGTGACCGATCCCGGCGGCGGAGGCACGAGCGCCTACGACCTGCGCAAGGTCAAGATCGTGAACGACGCCAAGGGCGTCCGGATCACGGTGCGGAGCCTCGCTCGGACAGCGGGAGCGGGTCGTTGCCGGGCATGCCGGCGAAGGCCTGGACGATGTCCAGCCAATGGTCGGCGTGCTCGCCCTCGGCCCGGACGTCGACGTCGACACGGTGACGACGTCGGGTGGCGAGCAGGGC
>JAJUII010000003.1 GCA_029265505.1 Aeromicrobium choanae | reverse complement strand
CGGCTCGTCGACACCCTGCTCGAGCACGGGATCGAGCCCAGCGCGACCCTGTTCCACTGGGACTCGCCGCAGGCGCTTGAGGCCGAGGGCGGGTGGGAGAGCCGCACCATCACCGACCGGTTCGCCGAATATGCGCACGTGGTCGGCGAGCGGCTGGCCGATCGGGTCACCCGCTGGTTCACGCTCAACGAGACGGTCGTGTTCACCCTGCTCGGCCACGGCGACGGCACCCACGCCCCGGGCAAGGCCCTCGGCTTCGGCGCCCTGCGGGTCGCCTGGCACCAGCTCGTGGCCCACGGCAAGGCGGTCCAGGCCCTGCGCGCCGCGGGAGCCCGCCAGGTCGGACCGGCCAACAACCACGCCCAGATCCGGCCGATCGACGACTCTCCCGAGGCGCGCGACGCCGCCGACCTGTTCGACCTGATCTACAACCAGACCTTCCTCGACCCAATCCTGCTCGGGAGCTGGCCATTGGCGGGGATCATGGACCCCGAGGCGGAGGACGGGGACCTGGCGCTGATCTCCCAGCCCGTGGACTTCCTGGGGGTGAACTCCTACAACCCGCAGTACGTCGCTCCCGCCGCGCCCGGCTCGGACATCGGATTCGAGCCGGTCACCCCGGAGGGCCTGCAGTACAACGACTTCGGTTGGCCGATCATCCCCGAAGGCTTCACGCAGATGCTCGTCGGACTGCGGGACACCTACGGCGACGCACTGCCACCGATCCTCATCACCGAGAACGGTGGCGCCTTCAACGAGGAGCCCGACGCCGAGGGGCGCGTGCGCGACGAACGTCGGATCGAGTACACCGCGGCGCACCTGCGGGCACTGCACGCGGCGATCGAGGCCGGGGTCGACGTGCGCGGGTACTTCCACTGGTCGCTGATGGACAACTTCGAGTGGGCCGAAGGATATTCGCAGCGGTTCGGGTTGATCTACGTCGACTACCCGACCCAGCGCCGCATCCCGAAGGACTCGTTCGCCTGGTACCGCGACACGATCGCGGCGCAGAAGTCCGCATGAGCGCCGACGTCCGCCCCACCACACCCGTCCGGCTGCCGTGGCTCCTGTCGATCGCCCTGGTCAACCTCGGCACGTACGTGGCGTTCTTCGGGCCGCTGTCGGTGCTTCTGCCGCTGCAGACCGAGGAGATCGTCGGTGAGGGCAAGGAGACCGCCCTCGCCATCGTCACGGGCACGGGCGCGGCCATCTCGATGCTCGCCAATCCCCTCTTCGGCGCTCTGTCCGATCGCACGATCGGGCGGCTCGGCCGCCGGGTTCCGTGGATCGGCGGCGGCTCGCTCGCCGGCGCGGTCGGCCTGACGGTCCTGTCCGGGGCGAGTGCGCTGTGGCATGTCCTGGTCGGATGGTGCCTGGTCCAGGCGGCGGTGAACGCCTCTCTCGCCGCGATCACCGCAACACTGCCCGATCGGGTGCCCACGGCCCAACGCGCCTGGGCCGGCGGACTGGTCAGTCTCGGACAGACCGTGGGCATCCTGGTCGGGGCGGGGCTGGCGATCTCGTTCGGTGGCACGCGCGGCGGCTATCTCGCCTGTGCGGCGTTCCTGCTGGTCAGTGCGGCGCCCTACCTCGTCCGCAGTCACGACGCTCCGCTGGCCGAGCGTCCCGCCTTCGACGTCGCCGCGTTCGCGCGATCGTTCTGGGTCTCGCCGCGCCGCCACCCGGACTTCGCCTGGGCCTGGCTGACCCGGTTCGTGGTCAACCTCGGCAACGCCATCGCGACCCTGTACCTGCTGTACTTCCTCGGCGACGCGGTCGGGGTCGCGAATCCGGACGACGCACTGTTCGTGGTGATCGCGCTGTACTCGGTCGTCGTGGCGGTCTCGGCGGTGATCGCGGGCCGGTGGTCCGACCGGATCGGGCGACGGAGGGTCTTCGTCGTCTGGTCGGGCGTGGTGGTCGCGGTGGCGTCGCTGATGCTCGCCTCATGGCAGACCTGGCCCGGCGTGCTGACGGCCGCCGTGGTGCTCGGGGTCGGCTTCGGCGCGTTCCTCGCGGTGGACCTGGCGATCATCACCGAGGTCCTGCCGGACGAGGCGGGGTTCGCCAAGGACCTCGGCGTCATCAACATCGCGAACGCCCTGCCCCAGGTGGTCGCCCCGGTGATCGCCGCACCGATCGTGACGACGTGGGGCGGGTACTTCGGCCTCTACGTCACGGCCGGGATCGTGGGCCTGATCGGCGCGTCGGCGGTGGTGCGGATCCGCGGCGTCCGCTGACCTCAGGCGACGGTGAGGGTGACCTCGACGTTGCCGCGCGTGGCGTTCGAGTACGGGCACACCCGGTGTGCCTGTTCGGCGAGGGTGCGGACCTGCTCGCGATCGACGCCCGGGACGGTGATCTCCAGACCGACCGCCAGACCGAAGCCCTCCCCCGCCTGCCCGAGCGAGACGTCGGCGACGACCTCGGACTCGCCCACGTCCACCCCGGCCCGCTGGGCGACCAGGCGCAGCGCCGAGTGGAAGCAGGCCGCGTAGCCCGCGGCGAAGAGCTGTTCGGGGTTGGTGGCGCCGCCGAGCCCGCCCATCTCCTGCGGGGTGCGGACGTCGACGGACAGTAGACCGTCGGTGGACTCGACGTGTCCGTTGCGTCCGTCGCCCGTGGCGACGGCGGTGGCGGTGTAGAGCGGCTTCACGGCCGCAACTCTATTGCGTGCAATTCAATTGCGCCATCGGTAGGCTGGCGCGGTGGACGCGACCCACCCGCAATTGGCCCTGGACCGACAGATCTGCCTGCCGCTGTACGCCGCGTCGCGCGCGGTGACGCGGCGCTACGGCGAGCTCCTCACCGAGGTCGGTCTGACCTACCCGCAATACCTGTGCCTGCTGGCCCTGTGGGACGCCGGCGAGCCGCTCGCGGTCGGCGAGCTCGGGGCCCGGCTCCACCTGGACTCCGGGACCCTGACTCCCGTGCTGAAGCGCCTCCAGAGCGCCGGGCTGGTGACCCGGACCCGCGATCGGAACGACGAGCGCCGCGTGCTCGTGGCCCCCACCCCGGAGGGCCGGAGGATGCGCGAGCGGGTCGCGGACGTGCCGACGCGGCTCGTCGAGGGACTCGCGATGAGCGAGTCCGACGGACGCACCCTTCGTCGGCTGCTCGACCGACTCATCGCCGAGCTGGAGGACTGAGTCTCACAGCGGCAGTTTGGGCTGCGGCGGCGCGTGCGCCGGGTCGACCCCGTCGAACAGACTCGACACCGACTCCCCGGCGTGGATCCGGGCGATCGCCTCGGCGAACAGCGGCGCCACCGAACGCACCGTCAGCTCGGGCCATCCCTCCGGCGGCGGGACGGTGTCGGTCGTCACCACCTCGGTGATCGCCGGGTGCGAGCGCAACCGCTCGACGGCCTTGCCGACGAACAGTCCGTGCGTGCACGCGACGGACGCCTCGGTCACGCCGCACTCCTCGAGCTTGTCCATCAGCTCGACGATCGAGCCGCCGGTGGCGATCTCGTCATCGAGGATGATCGCCCGCTTGCCTTCCACGTCGCCGACGATCGTGTCGATCACGACCTTGTCGTCGGCCTTGCGCTGCTTGCTGCCCGCCGCCACCGGCAGGCCGAGCAGGCGGGCGAACTGCGAGGCGGTCTTGGCATTGCCGAAGTCGGGCGAGACGACGATCGCATCGCTGAGGTCCTGGGCGCGGTAGTGCTCGGCCAGCTCCCCGAGCGCAGTGAGGTGATCGACCGGCATCGCGAAGAAGCCGTGCACCTGGGGCGCGTGCAGGGTCATCGTCACGACCCGCCGCACGCCTGCGGTCGCCATCAGGTCTGCGACGAGTTTGCCGCCGATCGAGATGCGCGAGGCGTCCTTCTTGTCCGAGCGCGCGTACGCGTAGTGCGGCACGACCACGGTCACGGAGGCCGCCGAGGCACCCCGCGCCGCGTCCACCATCAGCAGGAGCTCCATCAGATGGTCCTGCGTGGGCGGGACGAGCGGCTGAACGATGTAGACGTCCTTCTGGCGGCAGTTGTCGAGCAGCTGCACCTGGAGGCAGTCGTTGCTGAACCGCGTCGTGACCGACGGGCTCAGGGCCACCCCGAGGTTGCTGCAGATCTCCTCGGCGAGCTTGCGGTGGGCACTGCCCGAGAACACGACGATGTCGCTCACGCAAGGAAGGCTAACGGCTCGCCCACGACGTGAACAGGTCAGGCCCAGAGCTGGCCCTCGAGGCGCTCCTCGGCCTCGTCGATCGTGCCCTCGTAGGCCCCGGTCGACAGGTACTTCCATCCGCCGTCGGCGACCACGAAGACGATGTCCGCCCGCTCGCCGGACTTGACCGCCTTCGCCGCCTGGGCGAGCGCGGCGTGCAGGATCGCGCCGGTGGAGATGCCGGCGAAGATGCCCTCGTGGTCGATCAGCTCGCGCACCCGCCGCACGGCGTCGCGGGGGCCGACCGAGAACCGCGAGTCGATGAGGGACGCGTCGTAGAGCTCGGGGACGAATCCCTCGTCGAGGTTGCGCAGGCCATACACGAGCTCGCCGTACCGGGGCTCGGCGGCGACGATCCGCACGTCGGGCTTGTGGTCGCGGAAGAACCGGCCGACGCCCATCAGCGTCCCGGTGGTGCCCAGTCCGCCGACGAAGTGTGTGATCGAGGGCAGGTCCTCGAGGATCTCCGGCGCGGTGCCGCGGTAGTGCGCGTCCGCGTTGGCTCGGTTGCCGTACTGGTAGAGCATCACCCAGTCGGGGTTCTCCTCGGCGAGCCGCTTGGCGACGCGCACGGCCTCGTTGGACCCGCCCGCCGCGGGCGAGCTGATCACCTCGGCGCCCCACATGGTGAGCAGCTGGCGACGCTCGGTCGAGGTGTTCTCCGGCATCACGCAGATGAGGCGATAGCCGCGCTGACGCGCCACCATCGCCAACGAGATGCCGGTGTTGCCGCTCGTCGGCTCCAGGATCGTGCAGCCGGGCGTCAGGGATCCGTCGGCCTCGGCCGCGAGAATCATCGACAGCGCGGCACGGTCCTTGATCGAGCCGGTCGGGTTGCGGTCCTCGAGCTTGGCCCACAGTCGCACGTCGTCACTCGGCGACAGGTTCGGCAGCCCGACCAGCGGCGTGTGACCGACCGAGTCGACGAGCGAGTCGAAACGCATGCTCAGGCCGCACCGCCCGCGACCGCGGGCAGGATGACGACCGTGTCGCCGTCGGAGATCTCGGTGTCGAGTCCACCGGTGAACCGCACGTCCTCGTCGTTGACGTAGACGTTGACGAAGCGACGCAGCTGACCGTTCTCGAGCAGGCGCTCCTTGATGCCCTCGTGGTTCTTCTCGAGGTCGTCGATGACGGCGGACAGCGTCGCACCGTCGGCCTGGACGGCGCGCTCACCCCCGGTGTGGGGGCGCAGGATCGTGGGGATGCGGACCTCGACGGCCATGTCAGGCTTCACCTTCGGTTTCGGGGACTGGATCGGCAGCGGCGTCGCCGCTGTCATCGGTGTAACGGTCGACGATGCGAACTTCTTCCTCGGTGACCTCACCGTCGACGATCCGGTAGGAGCGGAACTCCACCTCGCCGGACTCGTGGGCGCCGTCGCGGGTGGACACCAGGACGTAGTGCGCGCCGGGCTCGGAGGCGAGATTCACGTCGGTGCGCGACGGATAGGCCTCGGTCGCCGTGTGCGAGTGGTAGATGACGACCGGTTCCTCGTCGTTGTCGTCCATCTCGCGGTAGAGCTTGAGCAGGTCGCCGGAGTCGAACTCGTAGAACGTCGGCGACATTGCGGCGTTGAGCATCGGGACGAGGCGCTCGGGCCGGTCCGAGCCGACGGGCCCGGTGATGACGCCGCAGGCCTCGTCCGGGTGGTCGCGGCGCGCGTGGGCGATGATCGCGTCCACGTGCTCGCGCAGGATGGTCAACACGATTGCAGAGTCTATCGACCGCGGCGACGGGTCCGGTCACCCATCCGCGGTCCGGACGGACCGCTCAGGCCACCTGGACCAGCGTCTCCTGCACGAAGCCGAGCCAGTCGAACACATCGCCCATCGCGAGCGTCGCGTCGTCGCCCGACTCGGCGATCCGCTCGACATCCTCCTCGGTCTCGATGCCCAGACGCACCGCCAGAGCGAGCCGGATGTCGGTCAGCGAGCGGAGCCAGGCCATGACCTGACCGGCGTCCAGCTCCACCTCGACGTTCGCGGCGCCGACGTCGAGGCCGCCCTCACGCAGCGTGTCGATGACCACGCGGGCGTTGGCGACCTTGCCCGCCGACAGGGTCTGCTCGGTGAACCTGCGGAACTCGGCGGCATCCTGCGGGTCGTCGCGGTAGGCGTCGGGAAGCAGCCGTGCCAGCACGGGGTCCTCGGGGGGAGAGACCGGTCCGGTCATCCCGACCAGCTGGGCGAGCGGGTCGGGCTCGGACTCGCGCGGCCCGTTGCGATCCTCGAGCAGCTCGATGATCTGGCTCGCCAGGTTGGCCAGCAGCTGGGCCTCGTTGAGCTGGAAGGTCGCCGTGACGGTGCCGCGGCGTCGGCGGCGGAAGGGCTTCACACGTCACTCCGCTCGAGCGTCGCCCACAGCCCGTACTCGTGCATGGCCTGGACGTGCCGTTCCTGCTCCTCACGTCGCCCGCTCGAGACCACGGCCTTGCCGTCCTCGTGCACGGCGAGCATGAGGCGGGTCGCCTTCTCCTCGGTGTAGCCGAAGTAGGTGCGGAACACGAACGCCACATAGGACATGAGGTTGACCGGGTCGTTCCACACGACCGTCGACCACGGATCCTCCAGTTCGACGATCGCGTCGGACTCCGGCTTCTCGGTCTCGACGGGGGTGGGCGTGGTCACGTCTCCATTGTGCCCGTCATGGCCCACAACCGAAGCCCGGCGTGGGATCTAGGCTGAGCCCATGTCGACCGCGCTGCTGACCGACCACTACGAGCTGACGATGCTGCAGGCCACCTTGGCCGACGGCACCGCCGAACGCCGGTGCGTGTTCGAGGTGTTCGGGCGCAGGCTCAACGGCGGGCGGCGATTCGGTGTGGTCGCCGGCACCGGACGGGTGCTCGACGCACTGGAGACGTTCCGGTTCGGCGACGAGGAGATCGACTTCCTGCGCCGCACCCGGGTCGTGGACGACGCGACCTGCGACTGGCTGGCCGACTACCGGTTCGGCGGTGATGTCTGGGGCTACCCGGAGGGCGAGCTGTGGTTCCCGGGCTCGCCGATCCTGCGGGTCGACGCGTCCTTCGCCGAGGGCGTGATCCTGGAGACGGTGATCCTGTCGATCCTCAATCACGACTCGGCCATCGCCTCGGCCGCCGCTCGGATGACGATGGCGGCGGGCGACCGGCCGTGCATCGAGATGGGCAGTCGTCGCACCCATGAGGAGTCGGCTGTCGCCGCCGCGCGCGCCGCCTACATCGCCGGGTTCGCGGCGACCTCGAACTTGGAGGCGGGGCGCCGCTACGGCATCCCCACGACCGGGACCGCGGCGCACTCGTTCACGCTGCTCCACGACGACGAGCGGCAGGCCTTCGAGTCCCAGGTGCAGGCCCTCGGCCGCGGCACGACACTGCTGGTCGACACGTACGACATCACCCAGGGCGTGGCGAACGCGATCGACGTCGGAGGCGCCGAGCTCGGCGCGGTGCGGCTCGACTCGGGCGACCTGGCCGACGTCGCACGCGCGACACGGGCGCAGCTCGACGCGGCCGGCAACACCGACACCAAGATCACGGTGACGAGCGATCTCGACGAGTACGCGATCGCCGCACTGGCCGCCGCCCCCGTGGACGGGTACGGGGTCGGCACCTCGCTCGTGACCGGCTCGGGCGTGCCGACCAGCGGCTTCGTCTACAAGCTCGTGGCGCGCGAGGCGGCCGACGGGAGCATGGTCGCGGTGGCGAAGAAGAGCAAGGACAAGGTGTCCGTCGGGGGACGCAAGACCGCTCTGCGCCGGCTGACCGCACGCGGCGTCGCCGAGGCCGAGGTCGTCGGCATCGACGTCCGGCCGCGCGACGACGGCGACGACCGCGAGCTGATGGTGCCGCTCGTCGAGGCCGGCGACCGGGTGGACTTCTCCACCCTCGACGACGCCCGGGCCCGCCTGCGAGCCTCGCTGCGTGAGCTCCCCGCCGCCGCCCGCCGCCTGTCCGCCGGCGACCCGGCCATCCCTACCGTCTACGAAGGCTGAGTCACACGATTCCCCGGTTAACCGGGTTTTCTGTCACTTCACGAGGAAAACTTCCCTCGCGAAGTGCAGGTTTCCCCGCTTAACCGGGGAAACTGTCGGCCAGCAACTCCAGCGTGCGGACGCGCGCGGGTGAGGTGCGCGGGTCGGTGCCGCGGCGGGCGGAGGCGACAGGGTGGAGCATGACCTCGTCGACGGCGAACTCGGTGGCCAGCTCGATCAGCTCCTTGGCGGCGGTCTGCGGGTCGGAGGCCACCATGCGCGCCAGCCCCGCCTCGACGAGCGAGTCCATCGCGGGGTCCATCTCGATCGCCTCGGCGTCCTCGACGAGGTCGACCGGCCCCATCGGGCGGCCGGTGCGCAGCCGCGCCATGTTCTGCAGGTTCGGCAATGCCAGCGCAGCGGCCTCCTCGGCGGTCTCGGCCACCACGACGTTCGCGGTCAGGAAGGTCGTCGGCCGATCGCACAGGTCACTGGGTCGGAACTGCTCGCGATACACCTGCAGCGCCTCGGCCGTCCCCTTGCCGCTGAAGTGATGCGCGAAGACGTACGGAAGGCCCTTCGCGGCGGCCAGATGCGCGGAGTACATCGAGGATCCGAGCAGCCACAGCACCGGTGCGGTCGTGGCGTTCGGGGTGGCCTTGAGGATGTACCGCTGGTTCGGGATCGGCACGCGCACGCCGCGCCCGTCCATGAGGGCGACGACGTCCTCGAGATAGCGCGGGAAGTTCTCGATGTCGGAGTCGTCGCGGCCGGCCGCCCCGCGCAGCACCCACGACGTCACCGGATCCGAGCCCGGGGCGCGTCCGATGCCCAGGTCGATGCGGCCGGGGTGCAGGGCCTCGAGCATGGCGAACTGCTCGGCCACCGCGAGCGGCGCGTGGTTCGGCAGCATGACGCCGCCCCACCCGACGCGGATCCGCTCGTGGGCCGCCGCCAGGTGGGCGATCAGCACCGGCGGCGAGGTGGCCGCGACGGCCGGCATGTTGTGGTGCTCGGCGACCCAGTACCGCTCGAATCCGAGGCGATCGGCGGCCCGCGCCAGCTCGGTGGTGGCGGCCAGCGCGTCGGCGGAGGTCTGGTCGGTGCGGACGGGGACGAGATCGAGGACCGAGAGCTTCACACCGGGGTCAACCAGATCGGCGCCCGGTCGATTCCCGGTCGATCGGACACGCGATCAGGTGCCGAGCTCCTCGATGAGGAATCCGCCGGGATACGAGCGGATCCGACGGGAGTCCCGCACCCGGCGCGGCGTCCGCCGCTCCGGGAGGAGGCGCACGATCCGACCGCGCAGCCACAGGGCACGGTGGCAGAGCCGCTCGAACCACGCGGGCGGGTGGTCGTAGCGCAGTGCCTCACGCAGGTGGGGATCCATGATCGCGATGCTGAAGCGGCGCACCAGCGGCCCGAGCGGCCGGGGATAGAACGACACGAGCAGGTCCACGGTGGCGTCGGCGACGGCGCGCGACTTCGGGTCGTAGGCGAAGTGACGCGCCTCGTAGTCGTCGAGGAGCCGCTCGAATCCGGCGAGATCCTCCGGCAGGTCACGGATCCCCATGAGCCGCCCCAGGCGCCGGTAGTACCGAACCCCGGCGACGTCCTCCTGCGGTGTGGGGCGGCGCCAGCCGTAGCGCCGCACCCAACGGTTCGGCATCACCACGAAGGTCGCCAGCACGTAGCGCATGTCGTCGTCACTGATGTCGTAGCGGCCGTGCATCTGGTTCATGCGGCGGATCGCCTCCCGCCCGCGGCCCGACTCCAGTCCCTCGTCGACGATCTCGCCGAGGATCAACGCCGTGTCGTCGTGCCGCTTCTGGGTGCGCTCGGTGAACTCGCCGGTGTCGTACAGCAGGCGTCCGATCGACGGGACCGCGTAGGTGCGGAACAGCGCGAAGCTCAGGGACTGCTCCATGTCCCACGGGAAGTCGTACTGCGCGAACCCCCGCGAGATCTCCTCGTAGTCGGTGTACGGGTCCAGGCCGGCCGACCGGATGCGCCTCATGACGCCAGCACGACCCGCGCGGCCACGAAGTCGATGATGTCGCTGACGGCCTCGTTCGCCGCGGGAACCACTCCGGGCAGACTGAGGAACCCGTGGATCGAGGCCGGGTATTCCCGATACCGCACGGGCACGCCGGCCCGTTGCAGCGCCTCGCGGTAGTGCACCCCGTTGTCGAGGAGCGGATCGTGGTCGGCGGTCAGGATGAACGCCGGCGCGAGCCCGTCGAAGGACTCGGCGCGCAGCGGTGAGGCGAGCGGGTCCGTCGTCCCGTAGGCGTCGCCGAGGTAGAGGTGGACGAACGCCTTCATGTTCTTCGAGGTCAGGACGGGCTCGTCGGGCATCCGCAACTCGGAGGCGAACGTCTCGTACATCTCCACCGCCGGATAGATCAGCACCTGCGCCCGAAGGCGCGGTCCTCCCTCGCGGACGGCGCGCTGGGCCGCGACGGCGGCGAGATTGCCTCCGGCGCTGTCACCCATGACGGCCAGGCGCGAGGTGTCGACGTCCAGTCGGTCGGCGTGGTCGACGATCCAGCCGAGCGCCTCCCAGGTGTCGTCGACGGCCGCCGGGTAGGGATGCTCCGGGGCGAGGCGGTACGACGGGGAGATGACGACCGCGCCGGTGCCCGCGGCGACGTGGGACGCCGCCCAGGCGGACTGCTCGGGCGATCCCTGCACCCACCCGCCGCCGTGGAAGTTCACCACGACGGGCCGCGCTCCCCCGACCCCGAAGGGTCGGTGGACCAGGGCGCGCAGGGTGCGTCCCTTGAGGGGGATCTCGATCTCCTCGGTGCGGACTCGACGCGAGGTCCGCCCGAAGACGAGTCGTCCCGCCGGCGACTTCATCAGCCGATCGCGCTGCGCACGCAATGCGGCATGGTCGGTGGCCTCCTCGACCGGGGTGGACAGACGCTTCAGAGCAGCCGCGAACGCCCGGGTCCGCGGCGCCAACGGGGCTGGTGTGGCGGTCACGCGGGTCAGCCTAGGGCGCCCGGGGCGGTTCCGGCCACGATTCGCGCCGAGGGTCGCCGGCTCAGCCCGAAGCGCGCAGGGCCCAGTCGCGCAGGGTGTCGATGCGGCGCTGCAGCTGCTCGACGGTGGCCTGCGCGGCGGCCGGGCCGCCGCACTCCTGGCGGAGCCGGTTGTGCGTCACGCCGTGCGGGACGCCGGTGCGGTGGTGCCACGCGGCCACGAGCGAGTTCAGCTCGCGTCGGAGCTCGGCGCGGCGCTCGTACTCGACGTCGGCCTCGGCGCGGACGGGGGCCGACGGCTTCTTGCGAGCGCGGGCGCTGCGGAGCAGCTCGGCGACCTGATCGGGCTCGAGCAGGCCCGGAATGCCGAGGAAGTCCAGCTCCTCGCTGTCGCCGGCGACCATCTCGTAGTCGATCGGCGCGAACTCGTCGCCGTCGTAGACGACGCGGTCGAACGCCGCCTCGCTGCCGATCGCGGCGAACTTGTCGTTCAGCTCGTCACTGGCCGTCTCACGCGCCCGGGCGCGGGCGACGAGCGCCTCCTCGGCGGCGAAGAGGTCGGCCTCGTCGTGGACCGGGCGACCGATGACGTGATCGCGCTCGGCCTCCATGTCGGCGGCCAGCTTCAGCAGGCCGGGAACACTCGGCAGGAAGACCGACGCGGTCTCTCCGCGGCGGCGAGCCCGGACGAAGCGGCCGACCGCCTGGGCGAAGAACAGCGGCGTCGCCACGGTGGTCGCGTAGACACCGACGGCGAGGCGTGGCACGTCGACGCCCTCGCTGACCATGCGGACGGCGACCATCCACGGGTCGGTGCCGGCGGAGAACTCCGCGATCCGCTCACTCGACCCCGCCTCGTCGGAGAGCACCAGGGTGGGGCGCGTCCCGGTGAGATCCGCGAGCAGCGCCGCGTAGGCGCGGGCCGACTGCTGGTCGCTGGCGATCACCAGCCCGCCGGCGTCCGCGATGTCGCGCCGCACCTCGGTGAGGCGCTTGTGCGCGGCCTCCAGGACCGCAGGGATCCACGAGCCGTTCGGATCGAGCGCGGTGCGCAGCGCCTGCGCGGTCTGGTCCCGGGTGAGCGGTTCCCCGAGCCGCGCCGAGACCTCGTCGCCGGCCCGCGTGCGCCACTGCATCTGCCCCGAGTAGGCCATGAACAGGACCGGGCGGACGACGCCGTCCTTGAGCGCGTCGCCGTAGCCGTAGGCGTAGTCGGCGACCGAGGAGATCGAGCCGTCCCCGACCGGGGCGTAGGTGACGAAGGGGATCGGGTTGTCGTCGGAACGGAACGGCGTGCCGGTCAGCGAGAGTCGCCGCACGGCCGGCTCGCACGCCTCGAGCACGGCGTCACCCCAGCTGAGGGCGTCCCCGGCGTGGTGGATCTCGTCGAGGATGACGAGCGTCCGGCTGCGTTCGATCCGGACGCGGTGGCCGACCGGGTTCGTCGCCAGTCCGGCGTAGGTGACGCAGTAGCCGTCGAAGTTCGCGCCGAGCGCGCCGCGCAGGTCGGGCTCGAGCGCGATGCCCGCGCGGGCGGCGGACTGGGCCCACTGCGTCTTGAGGTGCTCGGTCGGCGTGACGACCACGACGCGCTCGATCACGCGCCGGTGCAGCAGATCGGCTGCGATGGTCAACGCGAACGTCGTCTTGCCGGCACCCGGGGTGGCGACGGTGAGGAAGTCGGCCGGTTGCGTGCGGGCGTACTGCTCGAACGCCTCACGCTGCCAGGCCCGTAGCGACAGGCCTGCGCTCACTGGTCGGAGTCACTCCCGGGGTCGTCGTCACCGGGCTTGAGCGACTCCCAGATCTCCTTGCACTCCGGGCAGACCGGGAAGCGCTGGGGGTCACGACTGGGGACCCACACCTTGCCGCACAGCGCGACCACGGGGGTGCCCATGACCATCGCCTCGGTCAGCTTGTCCTTGGGGACGTAGTGGCTGAAGCGCTCATGGTCACCGTTGTCGAGGCGCTGTTCGGTGCGCTCGTCATGAACGGTCTGGGTGCCGCGGCCGAAGAATCCCACGACGCCCATGGTAGGTGACGCACCACGGCACCGGTGGCGGTCCCGGGTGATCGACGTCAGTTCTGGCCGGGATCGTCGGGCAGGTTCGCCCAGTAGCGGATCTCGCCGCTCTGGCGTCGCAGCACCTCGCGCCAGAGACGCTCGGGAGCCGGCGAGAGCAGGTCGCTCTCGACGGCGGGGACGACGAGCCAGGCGCCCTCCTCGATCTCCGCCTCGAGCTGGCCCGGGGTCCAGCCGGCGTAGCCGGCGAACACCCGCATGCCGAGGAGGTCACCGTGGTGCGGCCGGGGGCCGTCGAGGTCGACCAGGCCCACCCGGCCGTCGGTCTGGCGCCAACCGACCGGCCGCACGGAGACGTCGGAGACGACGCCCACCGCGAGCGCGGAGTCCATCCCGACCGGGCCGCCCTGGAACAGGCGGCCCGGCGCATTGACCCAGTCGGCCCAGTCCGGCAGCACCTCGTCGACGTCGGACTCGAGCGGGCGGTTGACGATCACGCCCAGGGCTCCGTCGGCGTCGTGGTCGAGCAGGTAGACGACGCTGCGCCGGAACGGTCCGGTCTCGATCGCCGAGGTGGCGACCAGCAGTCGGCCTCGCACCGTGGACATACCCCCATGATGCCCGACCGACATGATCGCTCCCCTACACTGACGCACATGACCGGGGTCGACGAGGAGGAGTTCACCGTCGACGTGCTGGCGGAGCGCGCCGGGATGACGGTTCGCAACGTGCGCGCCTACTCGACTCGCGGCCTGATCGACCCGCCCCGGCTGGAGGGCCGCACCGGCTACTACAACCAGGGACACCTGCAGCGCCTGCTGCTCATCCGCACTCTGCTCAATCGCGGCTTCACGCTGGCCGCGATCGAGGATGCGATCTTGAAGTCGCCGTCGACCGCACCGAACGTCGCCCTGGACCTCATCAACATCTTCGAGGCGGACGAGGACGACCCCAGCGAGGAGATCAGCCGCGAGGAGCTGGCCTCGATGGCGGGAGTCAGTCCCGACGACGAGCTGCTCGATCGGCTGGTCGACCTGGGGCTGCTGGAGCAGGTGGACGACGCGACCGTCCGCATGCTCGATCCCGGCGTCGTGCTGCCGGGGGCGACCGCGATCTCCCTGGGACTGAGCCCGGACAGCGTGATCGACATCGTTCCGCACATGCGCGAGCATCTGGAGGCGATCTCGGACCGATTCGTCCAGCACGTCAGCCGGGACGTGTCCCAGCCGTTCCTCGACGCCGGACTGCCGCAGGACGAGTGGCCGATCGTGTTCGAGAAGATCGACAAGCTCATCCCCATCGCGAGTCAGGTCGTGCTCGCGATGTTCCGGAGCGTGCTGCGCGAGGCGATCGAGGTCGAGGTCGGCCGCAAGCTCGAGGAGCTCGCCGCGGCCGCCGACTCCTCCGACTGATCGCCGTCGGCCTCAGCGAGCGGTGACGCCGGTCGAGCCACCCTTGTTCAGCAGCTCGATCCAGGTCTTGCCCTGCGGCAGGCTCAGCTTCTGGCCGTCCTTGGTCCTCAACACGATGGTCGCCGAGTCGTTCGCCTTCTTCCACGTGCCGTTGACGCGCGTGCCGCCGGCGAAGACGACCGCCTTGCCACGGCCGCGGAACACCGTCTCCGGGACGGGGAATCCGGCCGGGTCCTTGTAGCCGGCGTACTTCTCGTCGGCCCACAGCACGACGAGGTTCTCGGCGCCGAACTCCTTCGTGCCGGTGCCGTTCGTGCGCTTCCAGGTCTTGCCGTCGAACTTCCAGTTCGTGGTGTGGGCCTGGGAGAAGCGGACGCTCGCCGAGGTGACCGACGGACCCTTCGGGGCCGGGTCGCCCTCGGCCGCCCACTGGAAGTAGGGGCGCTCGGGTCGGGTCTTCGGCGCGTCCTTGCTGAGGCGCTTCAGGTCGAGCAGGACGTTGTAGGGCGCGTAGCCCGGGCCCCGCGACAGGCCCGGCGAGCCGGCGTCCTGGGAGTGGATCTTCAGGCCCGCGTCCTTGATCCGCGAGATCGTCCGGCCCGCGCCGCCGGAGGCGACGACCTGGCCGTCGACGGGCTTGGCGATGCCGATGTCGGTGGCGCGCATGGAGCGGACGTGACCGACGACCTCGGGCAGCTTCGTGTAGTACAGCGCCGCCAGGCGGGTGACGCCGCCCTCGACGGTCTGCTCGACCACGAGGTCGGCCTGGTCGACGTTGGTCTGCGGCGCCGACGCGCGTGTGTTGTCGATCTTGACGACGAACACCGGGTTCTTGGGGGCCTTCTTCAAGGTCCGACCGGTGAGCGGGTTGATCGCGACGACCTCGGCCGCCGTGGTCTTGTCCGGATCGGTCGGATCCTCGGACTTCTTGGTGTTGTCGTCGTTGCCCGAGCACGCGCCCAGTGTCAGCACGAGGGCACAGGTCAGCGACACGATCCGCAAGGTCATGCGTTCAAGAATGCCTGAGCGGTGGTGAGTCGACCCAATCGGCGCGCCGTGACGTTCCTCGCCCTCGGACATGACGAGCGACGCTGCGCCCTCTCCGACGGGTCGACGTCGGCGCACGGTGTCACGATGGGTTCCATGCCCTTCGCCGACGCGACGACCACCTGGTTCCGCGAGTCGTTCGCCGAGCCCACGGCCGCCCAGCGAGGCGCCTGGGAGGCGATCGACCGCGGCCGTCACACACTCGTCGTCGCGCCGACGGGGTCGGGCAAGACCCTGGCGGCCTTCCTCTCGGCGATCGACCGGCTGCTGCATCGCGAGCCGAGCGACGACGAGCGCACCTCGGTGCTGTACGTGTCACCGCTGAAGGCGCTCGCGGTGGACGTGGAGCGCAATCTGCGCTCCCCGCTGGTGGGCATCTCCGGCGTCGCGGCGCGGCTGGGCCAGGGGCCGGCGAACGTCACGGTCGGCGTCCGCACCGGCGACACGCCTCCGGCCGAGCGGCGACGCCTGCAGGCCCATCCGCCCGACGTCCTCATCACGACCCCGGAGTCGCTCTTCCTCGTGCTGACCTCCTCGGCTCGGGAGATGTTGCGCGGCGTGCACACCGTGATCGTCGACGAGGTCCACGCCGTCGCCGGCACCAAGCGCGGCGCGCACCTGGCGGTGTCCCTGGAGCGCCTCGACGACCTGCTCGAGCGACCGGCGCAGCGGATCGGCCTGTCGGCGACGGTGCGCCCCCATGACGAGGTGGCCCGGTTCCTCGGGGGTCGCGCGCCGGTCGAGATCGTCGCGCCCGACTCGCCGGCCCGACTCGAGCTGTCGGTGCAGGTTCCGGTGGAGGACCTGACCGATCTCCCGCCGCGTCACGAAGGTCCGCGCGAGGGAAGCGCCGCCCGCGCCGTCGACGACGACCGCCGCGAGGCCGGGGGCACGATCTGGCCGCACGTCGAGGAGGCGATCGTCGACGCCATCGCTCGCGCGCGCACCACGATCGTGTTCGCCAACAGCCGCGGCGTCGCCGAACGGCTGACCCAGCGCCTCAACGAGGTCTGGGTCGAGCGTCAGACGGGCGAGCGTCCGGAGCCGGCCACCCGACAGCCCGCGCACATGGGCGGACTGTCGGGGGTGTCGTCCGGGGTCGAGCCGGTGCTGGCCCGTGCCCACCACGGCTCGGTGAGCAAGGAGCAGCGGGCACTGATCGAGGACGACCTGAAGTCGGGTCGGCTGCGGTGCGTGGTGGCCACGTCCAGCCTCGAGCTCGGCATCGACATGGGGGCGGTCGACCTGGTGATCCAGGTGTCGGCCCCGCCGTCGGTCGCGTCGGGGCTCCAGCGGGTGGGGCGCGCGGGACACCAGGTCGGCGAGGTCTCGCGCGGGCTGGTGTTCCCGACCGGACGCCACGACCTGTTGTCGACGACCGTGACCGTCGAGCGGATGGCCCAAGGCCGCATCGAGCGGCTCCGCGTTCCGACCAATCCTCTGGACGTGTTGGCCCAGCAGACGGTCGCCGCGTGCGCGCTCGAGCCGATCGACGTCGAGGCGTGGTTCGACACCGTCCGGCGCGCGGCACCGTTCGCGACCCTGCCACGCTCGGCCTTCGAGGCGACGCTGGACCTGGTCTCGGGCCGCTACCCCTCCGACGAGTTCGCCGAGCTGCGGCCGCGAGCGGTCTGGGACCGCCAGGCCGGAACGCTCACGGGCCGGCCGGGAGCGCAGCGGCTCGCCGTCACCAGCGGCGGGACGATCCCGGACCGCGGCATGTTCTCGGTCGTGCTGGCCGGCGAGGAAGGCGGTCCGGGTCGGCGCGTCGGCGAGCTCGACGAGGAGATGGTCTACGAGTCTCGGACCAACGACGTGATCGCCCTCGGTGCGACCAGCTGGCGGATCCTGGAGATCACCGCCGATCGGGTCATCGTCACACCGGCCTTCGGCCTTCCGGCCCGGCTTCCGTTCTGGCGCGGCGACGCGGTGGGCCGCCCCTACGAGCTGGGCGAGGCGATGGGTGCCTTCCTGCGGGAGCTGCTCGCCCTGTCCCCGGCGAAGCGTCGGGATCGGGCGCGCGCGGCCGGACTCGACGAGAACGCCGTGGCCAATCTGCTCGCGCTCCTGGACGACCAGCGCGAGGCCACGCGACACCTGCCGACGGACGAGACCCTCGTGGTCGAGCGATTCCGCGACGAGGTCGGCGACTGGCGGATCATCCTGTTGTCGCCGTACGGGCGTGCGGTGCATGCGCCGTGGGCGCTCGTCGTGGGCCGGCGCATCCAGCAGCGGTACGGCGTGGACGGCGCGGCGGTCGCCTCCGACGACGGGATCGTCGCCCGGGTGCCGGACATCACCGGCGAGCCGCCCGGGGCGGACCTGTTCGACCTCGAGCCCGACGAGCTCGAGTCGGAGGTGACCGAGCTGGTGGGCGGCTCGGCGCTGTTCGCAGCCCGGTTCCGCGAGTGCGCCGCCCGGGCGCTCCTGCTGCCCCGCCGCAATCCGGGGGCGCGCGCACCGCTGTGGCAGCAGCGTCGCCGGGCGGCCATGCTGCTGGACGTCACCCGCAAGTACCCGGACTTCCCGATCCTGCTCGAGACGGCCCGCGAGGTCCTGCAGGACGTCTACGACCTCCCGGCGCTGGTCACGCTGTCGCGGCGCCTGCGCTCGCGCGCGGTGTCGATGATCGAGGTCGGCACCGACAAGGCCTCGCCGTTCGCGCAGCGCCTGCTGTTCGGCTACGTGGGGAACTTCCTCTACGACGACGATCTGCCCCTGGCCGAGCGTCGCGCGGCGGCACTGACGCTCGATCCGGAGATGCTCGGAGAGCTGCTCGGCCGGACGGACCTGCGAGAGCTGCTCGACCCGGACGTCATCGCGCGCACCGAGGTCGAGCTGCAGCGGCTCGTGCCCGAGCGCCAGGTCAAGGACGTCGAGGGCATCGCCGATCTGCTGCGCCTGCTCGGGCCGCTTGCGGTCGAGGAGGTGGCCGAGCGCACCCGCGAGGACGCCCGCGACGACGTCCCGGCCTGGCTGGCCGAGCTGCGTGACGCGCGTCGAGCGATCGAGGTGCAGATCGGCGGCCGTCCGGTGTGGGCTGCGGTCGAGGACGCGGGCCGTCTGCGCGAGGCCCTCGGCACCGCCCTGCCGCTGGGTGTGGCCGAGGCTCACCTGACGGCAGGCGACGACCCGCTCGGCGAGCTGGTCGCCCGCTTCGCTCGCACCCACGGCCCCTTCCCCACCGAGCGGGTGGCCGAGCGGCTCGCTCTCGGACCGGCGATCGTGCGCGACGCGTTGCAGCGGCTCGCCGACGCCGGGCGCGTCACCCGAGGGGAGTTCCTGCCGGTCCCGACGGGCGACGTCGAATGGGTGGACGTCGAGGTGCTGCGCCGTCTGCGCAGTCGGTCGCTGGCGGCCGCACGCCGACAGGTCGAGCCGGTCGACGCCGCGGCGTTCGCTCGCTTCCTGCCGGCCTGGCAGCACGTCGGATCCCGACTCCGGGACGCCGACGGCGTGCTCACCGTCGTGGAGCAGCTGGCCGGAGCCGCCCTGCCCGCCAGCGCTTGGGAGTCGCTCGTCCTGCCGTCGCGCGTCGTCGACTACTCCCCCGCGATGCTCGACGAGCTGATGGCCTCCGGCGAGGTGGTGTGGACCGGCGCCGGCTCACTGCCGGGGCGCGACGGCTGGATCCGGCTGCTGCCCGGCGACGCACGGTGGCCGGCCGAGCCGCCACCGATCACCGACGCCCAGCGTCCGGTCCTCGACCTCCTGGGCGATGCGGGCGCCTGGCTGTTCGGCGAGATCGCGGCGCGCCTGGACGAGTCCGATCGCGAGGGCCTCGTCGAGGTGTTGTGGGAGCTCGTGTGGGCGGGCCGGGTCAGCAACGACACCTTCGCGCCGGTGCGTGCCCTGGTGGCCGGTGGTGGCGCCCACCGCACTCGCCGCCAGACGCCTCGGACGCGGATGGCGTCGGGACGTCGCCGGGCACCGCGCCCGGTCGCCCCGCCGATCGCCTCCGGCCGGTGGTTCGCCGTGCCCGAGGAGCCGGAGTCGACCGCGGCGCACCTGGCGCGGGCCGAGACGCTCCTGCACCGCTACGGCGTGGTGACGCGGGGCTCGGCGCAGGCCGAGCAGACCCCCGGCGGATTCGCCGCCGTCTACCGTGTGCTGCGAGAGATGGAGCAGACCGGCGGAGCCTTGCGGGGGTTCTTCGTCGACTCCCTGGGCGCGGCCCAGTTCGCCGGCCCGGGCGTGGTCGATCGTCTCCGGTCCTTCGTCCGCGACGCGGACGCTCCCCCGGACGCACCGGCGATCACTCTCGCGGCCACGGACCCGGCCAACCCGTTCGGCGCGGCCCTGCCGTGGCCCGACCGGGAGACCGAGGGACACCGTCCGGCGCGCAAGGCCGGCTCATTGGTGGTGATCCACGACGGGCGAGCCGTGCTCTATCTGGAGCGCGGTGGCAAGTCGGCGCTGACGTTCACCGACGACCCACAGGCGCTCGCGGCGGCGGCCGCCTCCCTCGTCGAGACCATCCGTCGCGGACGGCTCGGGCGGATCACCGTGCAGACCGCCGACGGCGAGCCGGTCGCCGGCACGCCCCTCGGCGCGGCGCTCGCCGAGGCGGGATTCGAGGCCCACCTGAAGGGTCTGAGACTCGATGCCTGAGGGCGACACCGTGTGGCGCACGGCCCACCACCTCGACGAGGCGCTGGCCGGCCGGGTGCTGACCTCGACCGAGTTCCGGGTCCCGCGATTCGCGACCGTCGATCTGGTCGGCGAGGCCGTCGAGGAGGTCGTCAGCCGGGGCAAGCACCTGCTGATGCGCACCGAGGCGCACGTCGTGCACTCGCACCTGAAGATGGAGGGCTCGTGGCACCTGTACCGACCGACGACGCGGCGGCTCCGGCGTCCCGAGCACACCATCCGGGCGATCATGCGCACCAGCGAGTGGGTCGCGGTCGGGTTCAGTCTCGGCACGGTGCAGGTGCTGCCCCGCTCCCGTGAGGCCGAGGCGGTCGGGCACCTGGGGCCGGACGTGCTCGATCCGCGGTTCGACCGGGCGGTGGCGTTGCAGAACCTGCGCCGTGACCCACAGGTGCCGGTGTTCGTGGCCCTGCACGACCAGCGGAACCTGGCCGGCTTCGGGAACGAGTACGTCAACGAGGTGCTGTTCCTGACCGGGCTGCACCCGTACGCCCCGGTGGGCGAGGTCGAGGTGGAGCGGGCCGTCGACCGCGGGGTGCGGCTGATCAGCCTGAACCGTGACCGGCTCGAGCGCTCATTCACCGGCGACCTGCGCGCCGGACGACACCACTGGGTCTACGGTCGCGGCGGCCGCCCGTGCCGGCGGTGCCGTACGCTCGTGCGCGAGTCCGAGCTCGGACCGCCCACCCGCGAGCGGCGGGTCTTCTGGTGCCCGGTCTGTCAGCCACAGACCTGACCGGTCGCGGGGCGGATCAGGAGGCGACCTCGGCCGCCGGCTCGGCGGCCGGCAGGTCGACGGTGCGGACCCAGACCATGTCCTCGTCGAGATCGGTGCGTCGGGCGTCCCAACTGTCGAGGAACCAGTTCTGACGCACCTTCCACGGCGTGCGGCCGCCGGACCTCGGCAGCAGCTCGTCGGCCCGGGCGATGTAGCCCGACGACAGATCGAGCAGGCGGGTGTCGTCGCCGACGTCGGCCTGGGGGTCGGGCATGCCGTAGGCGTAGCCGTTGGCGTCGAGGTGGTTGAGGTAGTCGGCGACGTACTTCCAGGTCAGGTCGGCGCGCAGCGTCCAGGAGGCGTTGGTGTATCCGACGCACCACGCGAGGTTGGGCACACCGCTGAACATCTGCCCCTTGTAGGTGTAGAGCTCGTGCGGGTCGATGGTGCGACCGTCGACCGTGACCTCGATCTGGCCCAGAGCGACGAGCTTGAGTCCGGTGGCGGTGACGACGATGTCGGCGTCGAGGTGGCGGCCGGACGTGAGCGCGATGCCGGTCTCGGTGAACTGCTCGATGTGATCGGTGACGATGTCGGCCCGCCCGGCGCGGACGGCCTTGTACAGATCGCCTCCGGGCACGACGCACAGTCGCTGGTCCCAGGGCTTGTACGGCGGGGTGAGGCTCTCGCGGTCGACCCGCGGCATCGACTTGGCGGTCAGGCCGAGCAGGATCTTGCGCGACAGCCGCGGGAAGGCGCGGCAGAACTGATAGAAGCCGACGGTCATCACCGCGTATCGGAGCCGGGTGATCCGGTGCACGAGGTCGTTGGGCAGGGCCCGCCGGGCGAGGTTGGCGAGCGGGTCGGTGCCGGGCTGGCTCAGCACGTAGGTGGGGGTGCGCTGCAGCATGGTCACCTTCGCCGCGTCACGGGCCATCGACGGCAGCAGCGTGATCGCGGTGGCACCCGAGCCGATGATGACGACCTGCTTGCCGCGGTAGTCGAGGTCCTCGGGCCAGAACTGCGGGTGGACGACCTCACCGGCGAAGGCGTCCAGGTTCGGGAAGTCGGGAAGGTAGCCCTCGTCGTAGGAGTAGTAGCCGCTGCACAGGTAGAGGAAGTTCGCGGTGACGACTTCGGTCGAGCCGTCGGCCAGCGTGCTTGTGACCGTCCAGGTGGCGTCGTCGCTGGACCAGGAGGCCGAGGTGACCCGACGCCCGTAGCGGATCTTGTCGGCGATGCCGTGCTTGGTCGCGGTGTCGATGAGGTACTGGCGGATGTCGCCGCCGTCGGCGATCGCCTTGGGGTTGGTCCACGGCTCGAACGGGAAGCTGAGCGTGTACATGTCCGAGTCGGACCGTACGCCTGGGTACCGGAACAGGTCCCAGGTGCCGCCGATGCTCTCGCGCTGCTCGAGGATCGCGTAGGTCTTGCGCGTGCGCTCCTGCAGGCGGTAGGCGGCCCCGATACCCGACAGGCCGGCACCGACGATGAGGACGTCGACGTGGTCGGTCATGCTCACTCTCCTATGTGACATTGATGATGTCACATTAACAGCCGACGTGGGCCACGTCACGCCTTCGGTGGACTTTCCGTCATCGTCTGCTTGGGCACGAACCACTCGAGACCTAGGATTCGACCATGACCGCAGTCGAGTCGCAGTCCCCCGCGGCGCCCACCGATGCCCCGTCGTCCGACCGCAAGATCGGCCTGTTCATGGCGATCGGCGGCGCGATCGCCCTGTGGGCTTCGCTGGTCCTGACGAACGACAAGATCAAGCTGCTCCAGGCCGAGGTCGAGGGCGAGTCGCTCGAGCTCGGCTGCGACCTGTCGGCCTTCGTCAGCTGCGGCGACGTGGTCTCGTCCGCCCAGTCGGCGGCCTTCGGGTTCCCCAACACGTTCATCGGCGTGGTCGCGTTCAGCGCGCTCGTGGCGCTCGGTGTCGTGCTCGCCAGCGGAATCCGGCTGCCGGAGTGGATGTGGGCCGGCCTGCAGATCGGCGCCCTCGGCGGCATCGCCTTCGTCACCTGGCTGCAGTACCAGGCGATCTTCGTCATCGGGAAGCTCTGCCCATGGTGCATGGTGGTCTGGGCGGTGATGATCCCCCTGTTCGTGGTGATCACCGCACGGTTCACCCGCAATCGGTTCCTGCGCGACTGGACCGCCTTGGTGATCTCGCTGTGGTTCGTCGCGCTCGCCACGATCATCTGGTTCACCTTCGGCGAGACGCTCTGGGCCTGACGCCCCGATCCCACGATTCCAGCCCTCGCGAGCGCCCTCTCGTGGGACACTTCTGTCACTTCTGTTGACGATCGAGGGAGCTCGTGGACACGGGTGTCATGACGCGGCCGCACGGGAATGCGCCCCACGGCGCCCAGACGCCGCGTCCGAAGCCCCGCCTGTCGACCCTCGATCACGTCCTCCTGCGGACGGGTGGGGCGGTCCTCCTGATCCAGCTCGTCCTCGATGCGCCCGCCCTCGCCGGCAACATCGGCGGCTGGGCCCTCCTCGCGCCCTTCCTGCACTGGCAGGGGACCCTCTTGGTGTGGTCGACTCTGCTCGCCCTCGTCGTTCTGACCGGCCGGGTGTGGACACCCGTCGCCGCCATGCTGGTCCTCGCCGGAGCGCTCTCGGTGGCGTCGACCATCAAGATGTCGCTCCTCGGTGAGCCGATGGTCGCGACCGACGTGGAGTTCGTGACGACGCCGGAGCTGTTGTTGGCGATGGTGCCCCGGTGGACCGTGCCAGCCGCCGTCCTCGCGTCTGGCACCGTGCTCTGGCTCGGTCGTCGGATGGACCGGCGATCGCGGCTGACAGACGCGCTCCGCCCCGGGCGACGCCAGCGGATCGTCGCCGCCGTGGCTCTCACGGTCCTGCTCGCGTCCGCCGCCATGTTCGGTCACCGGCTCAATCCGCTCCGCGCGGCGTGGGACGCGAGCGGCGCGACCTGGGCCGCGTGGTCCCATGCCGACAACCTGAGACAGAACGGGTTTCTCGGAGCCCTCCTGTGGAGCCTTCCGAGCGAGGCGATGGAACGACCGGACGGGTACGGCCCGTCGACGATGTCGCAGATCACCGACCGCTACACGGCTGCGGCAGCCGCGCAGAACGCCGACCGGGTCGATCACCCCTGGAACATCGTCCTCGTGCTGAGCGAGTCGTTCGCCGATCCCGATCAGATCGAGGGCCTCGAACTGCGCGAGGACCCGCTCGACAGCATCCGGAACGTGCTTGTTTCCTCCGCGCACGGTCAGACGACACCGGCCGGATATGGGACAGGAACCTCGACGATGGAGTTCCAGGCACTCACCGGTCAGTCGATCGGCCTGTTCTCGCCTCAGGTGATCTCCCCGTACCAGCGGTTCGTCGGGGAGACCCCGTCGTACCCGTCGGCCGTGGACTTCGTGTCGCGCCGCGGGCTGCGGACCGTGGCCCTGCACTCGTTCAACGACGCTCTCTACAACAGACCGGAGGTGTACGAGTCCCTCGGCTTCGAGAAGGTCATCTTCGACTCGGACATGACCCATGTCGACCGCGTGGAGGACAACCCGTTCATCAGCGATGCGGCGACGTTCGACGAGGTGCTCGACGAGCTCACGACGTCGAACGACCCGGTTTTCGCCCACGTCGTGACCATGCAGAACCACGTGCCCCACGAGGACTGGTACTCCGATCCCATCGAGCCCCGCGTCGGGTCGAACCCGGATGAGATCGGAACATGGGCCCGGGGAATCGCGCACTCGAGCGAGGCGCTGGCCGGCTTCATTCGGAACTTGGAGGATCTGGACGAGCCGACGGCCGTCGTCTACTACGGCGATCATCTCCCGGCGATCTTCGACGGCCTCGACGTGGACGGAGCCGACGCCGTGCAGACGCGGACTCCGGTGATGATCTGGACGAACCGAGTGAACCGCCCCATCGATCTGGGCGTGCTCGGCCCGCAGTACCTCCTGCCCGCCCTCTACGACACCCTCGACTTGCCCGAGCCGCCGATGTTCGCCTTCCTTGACGAGATGCGGCATGAGCTCGGGACCGTGATCGGCGGTTCGGTCCTGGACGCGTCCGGCCGCGAGATCGACGTCGACGCGCTCTCCGAGCGACAGCGAGACCTGCTGGAGGACTACCGACTCATCCAGTACGACCTGTCGATCGGTGGCCGCCACGCCGCCGAGAAGCTGTGGTCGCTGCCAGGCGCTCCTGCGGCCGACTGAGTCGCGGCGCGCACTGCGTCAGCCCATCGTCTCCATCGCATTGATGATCGCGGGGCCGATCACCACCATGAACAGGACGGGCAGGATGGTCGCGATGAGCGGGAACAGCATCTTGACCGGAACCTGGTTGGCCTTCGCCTCGGCTCGAAGCCTGCGCAGGGTCCGCATCTCGGCAGCCTGATCCCGCACGATGTCCGACATCGGCACGCCGAACTCCTCGCCCTGGGTGATGGCCCGGACGAACTTGCGCAGCTCTTCGACGTCGGTGCGGGCGACGAGCTGCTCATAGGCCTCACGGCGCGGAACGCCGAGCGCCACGTCCTGAACGGTACGGACGATCTCCTCGGCGAGGGGCCCGCTGCCGGTCTGTCCCGAGCGTCCGAGGGCGTTCTCGAAGCTGGCGCCGGACTCGATCGAGATGGTGATCTGGTCGAGCAGATCGGGCAGCGCGTACTGGATCGCCTCCTGGCGCGCCCGCGCCTTGCCGGACAAGGTGACACTCGGGAGGACATACCCGCCGACCGGCGGGCCGATCAGCAGCGCCAGCCCGATGAGCCCGTCATACGAGCTCTGCACCATGAGTCCGACCGCCAGACCCACCGCGGCCAGCAGGATCTTCATGGAGAGGATCTTCGCGACACTGGTGTTCTCCGGTCGTCCGGCGAGCATGTAGTCGCGCTCGGTCCGATCGATGAGGCTCTGCGGCGAGAGCCGATGGCCCAGCCCGACCTTGCCGTCCCGATTGAGCTTGGCGCCCGCCTCGACCTGTTCGACGGGAGCCGTGAGCTCGCGCAGACGGGCCTGCGCCTCGTTCTCGCGACGTCCGAAGATGTCCAGAGCCACGAACAGCGCAGCCAGGGCCGCGATGATGAACAGCCCACCGAGGACGAACAGGATCATCAGAGCTTCACCTTCGTGATCTGTCGTAGCCACAGGAACCCGACGACGTACAGGGCGAGTGCACTGACCAGCAGGATGCGCCCGATGAACGTCGTGAAGAGCAGCGCCATGTAGTCGCCGTTCATGAGCGTGTACATGCCGCCGACGGCGACCGGAAGCGCCAGGAGCACGTAGCCGGACATCTTGCCCTCGGCGGACAGGGTGTTGATCTTCTCGCGCAGCTCGTTGCGCTCGGCGATCGTGTCGATCACCCGGTCGAGGATCTCGCTCAGGCGCCCGCCCGAGTCACGCTGGATCGCGACGGCCTCGCTGATCCACTGGAAGTCGGAGCTCTCCATCCGCTCCGCCGTCTCCTTCATCGCCGCGACGAGATCACGACCCAGCCGGCTCTCGTTGACGATCCGGGCGAGCTCCTCGCCCATCGGCGCCTCCATCTCTGCGGCCGTGTTGGCCAGTGCGTTCGGCACGTTCATGCCGGCCTTGAGGGCCGAGCTGAACAAGGTCATCGCCTCGGCCATCTGACGATTGAACTTCTCGCGACGCTTGGCCGTCTTGACCGACACCACGACGCGCACGACGAACGGCGCGAGGATCGCGGCCAGAATCCCCAGGAACATGCCGCTGACGGCGATTCCGACCAGCAGCGCGATCATCGCGGCGAGCACCGTGATGGCGACCATCTGCGTCACGCTGTTGCGGATGCCGGCCTGCGCCAGCTGGTCCTCGGTGTAGGGCCGCCAGCCGGTGGTGCGCAGGACCTTGTCGATGAGGTCGTAGATCGGCGTCGACGCCTGCTCCGACTCCTGGGTCGATGCCCCCTCCCGCTCCTGGGCCTTCATCTGCTCCGAGCGGAGGCTGGAGAACTCCGGCTCGAACAGCGCGAACATGAGGGCGAGCAGGGCGGCGACGATGAGCACGAGCCCGATGGCGAACCACTGCATCAGGCGACACCCTCCGTCGACCGGGGAAGCAGGTGGGGCGGGACGGTGACGCCTCGCTCGTCCAGCACCCGCCGCAGATGCTCCCCGTCGCCGACGGGCTCGATCCGCCCCAGCGGGTGCCCGTCGTCGCTGTAGCCGGCGGCGAAGTCGAAGCGGTACAGGTCGTTGAGCACCGGCTCGTCGTTCTCGACGCCGGTGAGCTCGGTGACGTGGGTGATCCGACGCGAACCGTCGCGCATTCGGCTGATCTGGACGATGAGGTCGACGGCGGACCCGATCTGCTCGCGGATGGCGCGCAGCGGTAGGTCCATGCCGGCCATGAGCACCAAGGTCTCCAACCGGGCGACGCAGTCGCGTGGCGAGTTCGCGTGCAGGGTCGAGATCGAGCCGTCGTGACCGGTGTTCATGGCCTGCAGCATGTCGAGGGCCTCACCGCCGCGGCACTCGCCGATGACCACACGGTCGGGGCGCATGCGCAGCGAGTTCTTGACGAGGTCGCGGATCGTGACCTCGCCGCGCCCCTCGATGTTCGGCGGCCGGCTCTCGAGCTGGACGACGTGCTCCTGTTGGAGCTTCAACTCGATCGCATCCTCGATCGTCACGATGCGCTCCCCCTCCGGGATGAAGGAGGACAGCACGTTCAGCAGCGTGGTCTTGCCGGTGCCGGTGCCGCCCGAGACGAGGATGTTCAGGCGGCCGCGCACGCACAGCTCGAGCAGCTCGCCGACCTCGGGCGTGATCGATCCGAACCGGATCAGGTCGTCCACGGTGAGCGCCTTCTTGGCGAACTTGCGGATCGTCAGCGACGAGCCGCGCACGGCGAGCGGGGGGATGACGGCGTTGACACGGGAGCCGTCCGCGAGGCGGGCGTCCACCAGTGGCGACGACTCGTCGATGCGCCGACCGACCTTGGCCACGATGCGCTCGATGACCCGACGCAGCTGCTCCTCCGAGGAGAAGGTGACCGGCGCGAGCGTGAGTCGGCCGTTCTGCTCGATGTAGATCTGGTGGGGGTGATTGACCATGATCTCGGAGATCGAGTCGTCGTCGATCAGCTGTTGGATGGGCCCCAGGCCCAGGGCGTCGGCCTCGATCTCGGCCATCAGGGCCTTGCGCTCGGCGCTGCTGAGGGTGACGGCCTGCTCCTGCAGGATCACCTCGAGCTCGGAGCGCACGTACTCGCGCAGCTGTTCGTCGGTCAGGGACGAGTCGTTGATGCGCGCGCCGATGCGCTGGAACAGCGTCGTGACCGCGTGCTCCTTGAGCTCGTCGATGACCGCCGAGCGCACCAGCGCGACGGACGCGCCTGCGGAGCGGGCCTCGGCCTGGGCCCTCTCGGCCGCCTGGATTCGATCGGTGAGACTCAACTGAACCTCCTGAACAGTCCGCCGCGCGAGCGCTTCTCCTCACCGGCCACCTTGCGGACGATCAGATCGATGGCGGCCATGAACGGAGAGCTGCTCTTCGCCTGGGCGAGCGGTTTGCCGACGTTGACCGACAGCACGACCTCGGTCGAACGCGGGATCGTCGCATCGACGGGCATGCGCATGGCCGCGCCGATGTCCTCGGTCGTCAGTCCGGTGCCGGGGTCGGCCATGTTGACGATGAGCGAGCGGTTCGCCGGCAGCAGCTCGAGCCGGTCGAGCAGGTCGGCCGACCGGCGCAGCGCCTTGACCGCCGAGACGTCCATCGTCGTGACGAAGACCACGTCGGTGGCGACCTCGAGCGCCGCGAGCGCCTCGTCGGTCAACCCCGAGCCGGTGTCGACGACGACGTAGGAGTAGTCCTCCGACAGCTGTCGGATCAACTGCGCCGCCTGGGGCGAGCTCACCTTCTCCATCGCCGCCGGCGACTCCGAGCCCGGCAGCACGAGCAGGCGGCGGTCGAAGGTCGACATCAGCCCCTTGACGACGAGGTTCGTGTGCACGGCGTTGTCGCCGAAGGCCTCGTCGATCGTGTGCTTGGGGCTCACGTTGAGCATGCTCGCGACGTCGCCGAACTGCGCGTCGTAGTCGACCACCACGGTCTGCAGCGGCGCCCGGTGCGAGAGCGCGACCGCGAGGTTGATCGCGGTCGTCGTCTTGCCGACTCCGCCCTTGGGCGAGACCACGACGATCACCCGATGCTGGCCCTGGTCGAGCGGCTTGGCCTCGAGGACCGGCGGCTCGACCGGGGCGACGACCTCGGCCTCGATCTCTTCGTGGAACCGCGTGAGCAGTCGCTCGATGTCCAAGTCGGAGGCCGACGAGTCGAGAACCTCCCAGACACCGGCCGCCTTGGCCTCCTCCGGGACGACGTCCGCCTTGTCCCGCACCATGACGATCGGGACCTCGGGCGCGTTGTCGAGAACGGTGTCGGCCAGATCGGGAACGTCCTCGAGCGGCACGTCCTCGGTGATCACGACCAGCGAGATCTGGTTGAGCCTGCTGAGCATCGAGTTGAGGCCGTGCTCGCTGAAGCTCGGCCGGAGGCCGACGACCTCCTGCTTCGCGATACGCCGGAGCCGCCCCGTGAAGGGGCTGCTCTCGGCGATCACGACGATGACGCTCACTTGACCAGTGTCCTCGCATCCACGGATCCACCGGCGTCGAGGTCGGTGTCGGCGTTCTGCGCCGAGAGTCGGATGCTGCCGCCCTGGGCGACGACGGCCGCGATCTTGGTCGCCAGCTTGCCGTCGACGGCGAACGTCACGATGCCGCCGCCCTCGCCCTGGGCGCCGCTCACCGAGGTCACGTCCACGCTCTGCGCGATCATCTTGGTCAGCGGGGTGGCGCCGTCGCCGGGGGGTGTGATCGTGGCGATCAGCCCGACCTTGCTGCCCGGCTGCACCGCGGTGCCGACGGCCGCGTCGGGCTCCAGGGCGATCGCGACCTCCTGCATGCCCTCGGGCACGCCCGAGTCGCCACCGGCACCCGCCGAGCCGGCCGCGTCGAAGCGGGACTTGATGAGCACCTCGCCGGGGATGATCGGCACCGTCGTGCGCAGGTCGGCGACCTCGTCGAGGCTGGCCACCGCGTCCTCGGACACGGCCTTGCGCGGCAGCTCGACCGGCTCGACGCTCGCCGTGACCATCTCGGCGTCGGCGTCGGCGGGGATCGCCTTGACCGCCTGGTAGACCGTGATCATCTGGGCTCCTGCGAAGGCCCGGTCGTTCGCCGACTTCGCGTAGAGCGCGACGGAGAGCAGACCGACCAGGGCCAGGACCACGGCGGCGATGGCGGCGATGACTCGCTTGTTCATGAGGTCAGGTTCTCCTCGAGAGGTTCGATGGTCAGGGGACGAGCTTCACGATCGCGCCGTTGGCCCCCAGGTTCGGGGCGGGAACGCCGTCGACCTCCGTGCCGTACTTGGCGTCCGGGAAGATCTCGTTGGTCTGGACGAAGCGGCCGAGGATCCGGTAGCAGCCGGTCTCGATCAAGCCCCCGAGCAGCCCGATTCCGAGGGAGCAGTAGTCCCGCCGCACGTTGAAGATGAGCAGCTCCCGGTCGTAGAACGGCCGGTCGTCGGCGATCTTGAACGGCGCGAAGCCGACGATCCGCACCGACGGGCTCTGGGGCCACCAGACTCCGAGACTCTTCGTCTTGTAGCTGGCGTAGATCGGGACCAGAATCAGGTCGCCCGGCTTGAGGTTGAGGAACTTGTTCCGGCAGCCCAGCTTGATGTCGAGCACGAAGCCGAGCGCGGTGTCCAGGTAGTGCTCCCACACGCGCATCGTCCGGCCGGGGTCGAGCTCGCAATTGTCGTTGAAGCCGAACGCTCCGTTCGTGATCAACGCGACGCCGTCGTGGGGACCGTCCATGTTGAGCGTGGTGTTGTCCCGCGGGTCCGGGCAGTTCGTCGGCGGATTGGACTGCGAGACCAGCGGGATGTTGCGGATCTGGTACCAGTTGTCGCCCGAGCCAGCCGACTTGAACTTGCAGTACTCGAAGGCCAGCGGATACATCGGCTTGTACTCGATCACGGTGCCGGCGATGTACTTCGCCTTCGCCGACGCCGCCGAGGAGGTCTGCGCCGAGGCGCCGGAGCCGAAGGCCGCCTTGGCGAGCAGGGTCTGGGTGTCGGCCTCCAAGGAGACCTTGACCATGTCGTTCGCGGTGTCGACGGAGAAACTCTTGACCTGTCCGTCGACCTCGTCGGCGTACCACTGGGCCTTGCCGGGGCCGCTCGACTGGCAGGCCGCCTCGCCGGCGAAGCAGTCCCGGGCGATCTCCAGAGCGGCGGCGTCCGCGGCGGCCTGGACCTCGTGCCTCTTGCTGCTGGCCGCAGCGTAGTCGACCGAGATCGCCGCCATGCCCAGGAGCGCGGTCGCCGTGATCGCGACGATCACCGCGGTGGCACCGCGTTCACGCCGCCCCCAGCGGACGGGAGGCCTGCTCATGCGCATAGTCCGAGTCCTTTGCCGGAGTAGGTGAATTCCTGTCGGGGGAAGCCGGTGAGGGTTCGCCGCTTGACCCTGATCTCGACGGTGAACCGCTGTCCCCGGTTCGCCGTCAGGGTGCAGTCGAGTGAGGCCACCGGGTCGGTGAGCACGTCGGCGGGCGAGATCCCCAGTGCCGTGGCCGCCAGGGCCTTGCGCTCGGCCGGGGACGCCGGCTGGGTCGCCGGGTCGATGGAATAGGAGCGCGCCGTGACCGCCGCGTAGTTGTTGACGGTGGTCTTGTAGTTGAACGCCACGCCGAACTCGACGATGCCGAACATCAGCGCGATCATCACGGGAGCGACGAGGGCGAACTCGACCGCTGCGGCACCCGTCTCGCGTTCACGGCGTCGCAACAGCTTCATCGTCAGCCTCCCTCGCCAACTCAGATCACATTCTTCCCCGGCGGGCGCGCGGCGTCCCGACATCTCGCCGAAACGGATCGGCAGTCGCATCGCCCGCGTGGGCGATGCGACTGCCGATCCGCGACGGTCAGCCGTTGAGCTGGCTGCCGAGGTCCTCCCACATGCTCGAGAGCTGCTCACCGAACACGGAGACGGCGGCGAAGATGACCAAGGCGATGCCGGCGATGATGAGGGCGTACTCGGTGGCGGTGGCGCCCTTCTCCTCGCGGGGGGCGGTCAGGAAGGCGTAGAGCGAGACCAGGGGCTGCAGCATGATGTTCTCCTTGGTGGGGTCTGGTGCTGGCGAACTCATCGGCTGAGTCCGATGAGAACCGTAACGATGATTTGCTCCATTGAGACGCCGATGTGCAGCTCAACCGCCACGAAACCGGAGAAATGACTCCGGAGCACTATCGGACAGCGAAACTTATGGTGACAAATGACTATTCACTTGTGACTCTGCTTTCACATAGCCAGCACCGTGCACACTGATCCCATGCCCGACGTCGCCACTCCCTGTCGTGGCTTGTGGCGCGAGCTCTCCTCCGGGGGGCTGCTGGCCGCATTGGGCGTGGCGCTCGGCCTGATGGCCTGGGCGATCGTCGTCGGCAGCGGAGTCATGCCCGCCCCGTCGACGGGTTCGGACGGACCACCCGCCGACTTGATGCTCTATCGAGCCATCAGCGAGCGCGTCGCCGACGGCGAGTCGTACTACCACGCGGCGGTCGCGGAGCAGGCAGCGAGCGGCTTCCCGGTAGCGCCGGCGCCGACGGTGCGTCTGCCGACGCTGGCGTGGCTGAACGCGTCGCTGAGCTCGGGAGTGACCTACGGCGTCCTGCTCGGCCTCGGATCGGCGGTGTTCGTCGGAGCACTGCTGCGCTTCGAGCGAGTCGCGCCGAACAGGATCACTTGGGTGGCGATGATGCTGCTGCTGGCGCTCGGCATGCTCCAAGTCGCCGCGCCTCCGAGCACCTACTACGCGGAGTCGTGGGCGTTCGCGCTGATCACACTGAGCCTGCTGGTCGGGATCGAGCGGCGCCCACTGGCGTCCTGGACCCTTGCGGGAGCCGCCCTCGCATTTCGTGAGCATGCCGGGCTGGCGGTGGTCGCGATCGCGATCTGGCTCTGGGTCAACGGCCGGCGGCGTCTGGCGCTCGCCTGGCTCGCGATGTTGGCGTTGTTCGCGGTGATGTACATGACACTCCACGCCCCGCACGTCGCCGAGGCAGTGGCGGCACAGGGACTCGACCCCGCTGACGCCGGCCCCGGAGGCGGATGGCTGGACTTCGGCGGGTGGCCCCGCACGGTCGACTACGTGCGCTCCACGACGCCACTGGCCGCTCTCCCCTACGCCGCGGCGGCGGTCATCGTCCCGCTCGCCCTCGTGGGCTGGCTCCTGCGGCGCGACCGCTGGGCGAGCAGAACGTGGGCGGTACTGACGGCGTACTGCCTGGCGTTCATGATCGTGGGCCGGGCGAACAACCTGTATTGGGGTCTACTCTTCGCCCCGCTCCTCCTGCCCGGTCTCGCGCTGGTTCCATCCGGTGTCCGCGCCTGCCTCGCACCGGCAGGACGACGGCAGGTCACGGGCCGAAGATCCGCCCCGTGACATCCTCGAGAAACTCCAGCAGCGCCTGTCCGAAGAGGGCAGCCGCGACCCCTGCCACGATCGCCGTCCCGACGATCACGAGCGCGTACTCGGTGACCGAAGCTCCGCGCTCCCGTCCCATCCAACCTCGAAGGTCCACGTCGGCTCCCATTCCGTGCCACCAGCGTGAGGCGACGCTAGTCCAACCCGACGCCACGCGAGAGGCTTTTCGCCGAAGCGGCCCCGGCGAGGTGGGCTGGAATCTCGCCCGATCTCTCGAAGCGACTCGTCCACCCTCGTCCCGGTACTAGGCTCCATCCGTGCCGAACCGACGGACGCTCCTGTGGATCACCTTCGCCTTGGTCGGGCTCAGTGTGTGGGCCCTGATCGAGGGATCGGGGATCCCTCGAGAGATCGTCGAGCTTGAGCCCGGGGCGGAGCGCAGCGACGAGTCGCTGTACCAGCGCACCGCCGACCGAGTGGCGGACGGTGACGGCTATTACGGAGCCGCCGTGGCCGAGCAGTCTGCGGCCGGGTATCCGGTCTCGCCACCGCCGACGCTCCGGCTTCCCACCACGACTTGGCTCGTCGCCGGCCTCGGACCGCTGGCCCCGTGGCTCCTGCGCGTGCTCATCGTCGCGTCGGCGGCTGTGGCGATGATCCGCCTCGAGCGACTGGCTCCGACGCGGATCGAGTGGGTCGCCGCCACCCTCACCTTCGCCGCCACGGTCGGGGTGCTCGCCCACCCCCGTGCGGTCCTGTTGGCCGAGGCGTGGGCGATGTGCCTGCTCGCCCTGGGCGTCCTGCTGTGGCGCCGTGGCCGTCCCCTGCCATCGATCCTGCTGGTCCTGGTCGCGACATGCTTCCGCGAACTGGTCGCTGCGGCTCTCGTCGTGATGGCGCTCTGCGCCTGGCGACGCGACCGCCGCGAGGCCGCGGCGTGGGTCGCCGCGACGACGGCGTTCCTGCTCGTCTACGCCGCCCACTGGGTCGCGGCGGCGCGGGCGGCACGCGGAGTCGATGCCGTCGCCACGCCGGGGTGGCTCTGGCTCGGCGGCTGGCCGCAGGTGATCGACACCGTGCAATTCAGCTCGATCCTGCGCCCCCTGCCGTTCGAGGTCGCGGTCGTCGTGGTACCGCTGGCCCTCCTCGGGTGGTGCGTCGTCAGGGGCGACCTGCCCCGCCATGTCCTGGCCATCAGCGTCGTCTACATGACCGTCTTCATGGTGGCGGGCCGCCCGGACACGGCGTACTGGGGACGGCTGTACGCCGCGCTCCTACTTCCCGGTCTGGCCTTCGCACCGCGTGCGATCGCGCTGCTGATCCGGGGCGCGGAACGACACTGCCCGGTCGACGAGTCGTCCTGAGCACCGGCAGCCGACCCGAGGGACCGCGCGCACGGCAGACTGGACCCATGAACTCCGACTCCGTCGCGGTCTACCTCGACTTCGACAACATCGTCATCTCCCGATACGACCAGGTCCACGGCAAGGGCTCCTTCTGGCGCGACCGGGACCACGGCTTCGACGACGCCAAGCTCGCCGCCGCCGAGATCGACGTCCACGCGATCCTCGACTACGCCTCGTCCTTCGGCCGCCTGGCGCTCACCCGCGCCTACGCGGACTGGTCGATGCCGGTCAACACGCGCTACCGCAAGCAGCTCGTCGACCGCGCCATCGACCTCATCCAGCTGGTCCCCGCCTCCGGGTCGAAGAACGGCGCCGACATTCGGCTGGCCGTCGACGCGCTGGAGGACATGGCCCGGATGCCGCAGGTCGGCACGGTCGTCCTCGCAGCCGGGGACTCCGACTACATCCCGTTGGCCCAGCGTCTCAAGCGCATGGGGCGCTACGTCGTCGCGGTCGGCGTCGCCGGCGCGACCAGCCGCTCGCTGGCCGCCGCCTGCGACGAGCTGATGACCTACGAGAACCTGCCCGGGCTCAGCGACGACGATGACGACGACACCGAGGACGAGCCGGCTCCGAAGAAAGCCGCCAAGAAGTCGTCGAAGAAGTCCAAGCCGGAGACCGAGCCAGAGACGGCCACGGTCGAGGAGAGCGACCGCGCCAAGTCCCGTCAGGCGACGCGCCTGCTCCTGCGCGCCATGCGCCTGCTCGGCGAGAAGGACACCGACAACGAATGGCTTCACTCGGGCACGGTCAAGAGCCAGATGAAGAGGATGGACTCCTCCTTCAACGAGAAAGAGCTGGGGTTCAAGTCGTTCACCGACTTCCTGCGGTCCCGCAACTCCGCCGTCGAGGTCGGTGAGGACGACAACAGCGGCAAGGTCCGTCTGCGACCCGGACACTGACGATTAGGAGATTCGGGCTCGACCCCGTAGGGTGGAGACGTTGCATGGCATGACTCGGCAGATTGATGGTCGGGCCTCGTACGAGGTTGTTCGGTTTTCTCTTTGGTTCGAAGTGACGCGTGACACCCAGACGCACGCGATCCACGAGTGCGCATGACTCCCAAGGAGAAAATTATGGCTACTGGAACCGTCAAGTGGTTCAACGCTGAAAAGGGCTTCGGCTTCATCGCCCCCGACAACGGCGGCGAGGACCTGTTCGCGCACTTCAGCGAGATCCAGGGTTCGGGCTACCGCTCCCTCGAGGACAACCAGAAGGTCGAGTTCGAGGTGACGCAGGGCCAGAAGGGCCTGCAGGCCGCCCAGATCCGCGCGATCTGAGCAACCCCACTTCCGAAGGCCCCCGCCGCATGGCGGGGGCCTTCGTCGTGTCTGGACTCCCCCGCCACCCGGAGGCGTCATGGCGGGGTCACAGCCGCAGACGCATGCCGTCCACGCCGGCCTCGGCGCCCATGGCCGCGAGGCGATCGGCGACGTCGGGCGGATTGTGATGACTCAGGTGCACCGCGACGACCCGCGTCCGCTCGTCGACCCCGCCCACCTCGCGGAGCCGGCGCACCGCGGTCGCGAAGCTCGCCAAGTCCAGATGGCGCTCCCCGGCGAGATCGGCGCGGTCCCCGAACGTCTCCTCCAGAACCACCAGGTCCAGCCGGTCGGTGAGCGCGTCGAGCACGCCCTCGGCCCACGGCCCGGTGTCACAGCCGTAGAGCATCGCGCGCGCCCCGTCCGCGACGCGGTACAGGACCGCCTCGCCGAACGCCTCGTGCGCCGCGGGCAGCACGTCGACCCGATGCCGCCCGCGACCGATGCGCTCCCCCGCCGTCACCGGGACCAGCCGGACCGTGGTCTGCTCGGGCGCCAGCCAGTCGCGGCAGCGCTCGATCGCCGGCGCAGGTCCGTAGACGGTGAGCAGACGCTCGCTGACCCAGCTGCGATGCAGGAGAAAGGCCGGGTCGAGGTGGTCGCTGTGTGCGTGGGAGATCAGCACCGTGTCGACGTCGACGAGGTCGACTCCCGCGCGGAGAGCTTGGCGGGGCGCCTCGGGCCCGGGATCGATCCACACGCGTCCGTCGACCAGAACGCTCGTCGGCGTGCGCAGGATGTCCGCCTCGCGCATCGCGGTGCAGGACGGACACCGGCAGAACGGGCTCGGCCACCCGTCGGCGGCACCGGTGCCCAGCAACACGACGTCCACGGCTGCACGCTACCGGGAGCCGAGTCGGCTGCCGGGCGCTGCGTCACGACTCGCGCAGTCCGGGCGAGCACATCACCTTCTCCGGAGTGATCGCGATGACGACACGCTGCGGGTTCTCCGACGGCGGCCGGTACCGCTCGGCGTAGAGGCGCTCGGCCAGGGCCACCGACTCGCGGTCGCGCAGGATCGTCGCCGTGCCGGCGATGCTGAGCCACTGCGGGCCCACGACCTGGGCGACCGTCGCGCGAGGGTCCCGCTCGATGTTGCGGACCTTCTGGCTGCCGTCCATCGTCGTGATCCGCACGATGCCCTCGTGCACCGTGAAGCCGACGGCGACGACGTGGATGTGGCCGCGCGGGCCCATCGTCGACAGGGTCGCCAGATGGGGTCGGGTCAGGAAGTCGCCGGAGGGCAGCCACACGTCACTCATGGCGACCATCATCGCCGCCTCGGTCATCGGCCCGGGAGCCGGTGCCCGGACCAGCGACGTCGTCAGGTCCGGTCGCCGAGGTCCGGATGGCCACCGAGCCCGTACCCGCCCGTGATCGGGTCGATGAAGACGTCCGGCTCACGCGGCGGATGGATCGTGAACCGCAAGAACGCCACCACCAGACCCAGCAGATAGGCCACGGCCAAGGCGACCATCGTCCCCGTCGCCTCCAGATGCTGCACGAGCTGGACGAAGATCACCTGGGCCAGCACGATGACGGCGGCGAACACCAGCAGATCGAGCCACAGCACGTTCCGGCCGGTGACCGCCTTGTAGAGGAAGACCAGCCCGACCATGCCGACCGGGATCGAGTACAGCGCCACCGTGGCGGCCGGCACGAACGCGGCATGACGATGTCCGCCGGCGGCGAACAGCACCATCTGCAGCAGCAGAACCGGCCACACGGCGATCTTGACGTGCTCCCAGTAGCTCTCGTTCACCGCGCCGAACACCGCCGCAACCCGGTGGTGCCCGGTCCAGTCGAAGACGAAGTGCAGCAGCCCCCCGAGCAGCACGAGGGGCACGATCATCCACCCGCTGACGGCGACCATCTGGTCCAACGACATGGGCCCACCGTACGCGGCCGCGGTTCGGCGAGCGTGGACCACTGCTCGACGGCCCCCGCAACGTCTATAGGGTCGGGTTGCAGCCCGCCCACGGGCGTCCACCCCAGGCTCGACCCGAGGAGAATCGTGTCCCCGTCCGTCCCCCCGACAGCCGCACTCGACTCACCGCTGACCCTCGAGCACGGGCCCACCTGGCCGAACCGCTGGACACTCGCCCCGCTGACCAACAAGCAGAGCCATCCGGACGGCGTACTGTCCTCCGACGAGCACGAGTGGCTCGTGGCGCGCGCCCGCGGCGGATTCGGCCTCGTGATGACGGCGGCGGCCTACGTCTCCGCCGAGGGCCAGGCGTGGAAGGGCCAGCTCGGGATCAGCGACGCCCGGCACGAGGACGGCCTCACGCGCCTCGCCGAGGCGATCCGCGAGGCCGGCGCGGTCTCCTGCGTCCAGCTGCACCACGGCGGCATGCGCGCCGACGCCTCGGTCACCGGCCTGCCCGTCGTGGCACCGTGGGCCGACCCCGACCGGGGCGTGACCGCGCTGTCGACCGGCGACGTCCGGCGCCTGATCGACGATTTCGTCCAGGCGGCACTGCGCGCCGAGCGGACCGGCTTCGACGGCATTCAGGTGCACGGGGCGCACGGGTACGTGCTGTGCCAGTTCCTCGATGCTCGCCGCAACCACCGGACCGACGAGTACGGCGGCTCGGCCGAGAACCGCAGCCGCGCGCTGCGGGAGGTCGTGGCCGGCATCCGCGAGGCGACGGGTCCGGACTTCCAGGTCGGCGTCCGCGTCTCCCCCGAGGGCTACGGCATCACGATCGAGGACGCCACGGCGCTCGTCCGGCAGCTGCTGTCCTCCGGCGACGTCGACCACCTCGACATCTCGATGTGGGACGTCGCCAAGGCGCCTCGCGACACGTCGCTCGACGGCCTGCTGATCGACCGGTTCATGGACATCCCGCGCCACGGCACGCGCCTCGGGGTCGCCGGGAAGATCCTGTCGACCAAGGACGCCGTGTGGTGCTTGGAGCGCGGCGCCGACTTCGTCACGATCGGCACGGGCGCGATCATCCACCACGACTTCCCGAGGCTCGCGCAGTCCCCGGACTTCGTGAGTGAGCCGCAGCCGTTCCCCCGCGCCCGGCTCGAGGAGGAGCACCTCGGCGCCGCCTTCATCGACTACCTGGCCGAGGACTGGGACGACTTCGTCGCCTGAGCCTCCGGCCGTCGCGTCGTCCGCGGACGACGGTCGCCGCGCGGGAAGAGCGCGGTCGCGACGGAACGATCCCCGCGATCGGAAGCGAAATGCGACGAGGCCGCCCCGACGGGGCGGCCTCGACGTCCCGTCGACGACGGGAGGGCTGGTGGAGCTGCCGGGAATCGAACCCGGGTCCTATGACGCTGATCCAAGGCTTCTCCGGGTGCAGTCCGTCAGATCGCATTTCTCGGCCCCGGTGCTCGGACGGACACGTCACCGACAGGCTCAGTAGCGCAAGTGTCCCGATCTGACCTCGCTACGCGATCAGAACGGCAAGTCCTCTAGCTGAGATGGACGATCCGGGACGAGGACGCTCCCGGGTCCACCCTTCGCGGGTCGCTGTCAGGCAGCGAGGGCGAAGTCAGTGCGCTTGGAATCGGCACTTATTGGGTTGCAACGAACGTTTGAGAGATGACGTTGCCTTCTCTACCCGCTTCACTTGGATCGAACGACCACAGTCGAAACCGATCAGCCCCTCTGGAGTTGTCAATACACCCATCCTAACCGCCGAGGGGTGACAGGTATTCCCTCCCGACGATTCGGGCCGGGGGCGACTCAGTCGGCGACGCCGAACAGCGCGCCGCCGTTCTCCCACAGCACTGCGCGCATCCAGTCAGGGCCGAGTCCGAGCCGGTCGAGCGCCTCCACCTGGTGGGCATAGGCGTACGGGATGTTCGGGAAGTCGCT
>JAJUII010000027.1 GCA_029265505.1 Aeromicrobium choanae | reverse complement strand
GGCGCCGCGGGGCGCACGCCGCTGCCGCGGCCCGAGCGGCCGGTCTCCCTGCGCGGCGGGTTGGCCGAGCTGCGGCGGATCGGCGAGCAGACCGACGATCCACGGGGGCGCGCCCAGGCCGCGACGATGCTGGCCGAGCTGGTCCGGCTCGACCTGCCGACGACGCGCGCGGCCGACCCCGCACGCTGGTGGGGCCTGGCCGAGCCCACGCGAGCCGGGACGCCGTGGCGGCCCCCGGACGAGCCGGTCGCGCTCTCCGGCTCGGCCGTCGAGCAGATCACCGACTGTCCGTTGCGCTGGTTCCTCGGTCGCGAGGCCCGCGGAGGCAGGGCGAGCACGTCGGCGCAGAGCTTCGGCTCGATCGTGCACGCCCTGGCCGCCGACACCGTCGTGCGCGGCGAGGACCCCGACCCGGATGCGCTCGCCGAGCGGCTCGACCGGGTGTGGCATCGCCTCGACCACCAGGCCGCCTGGCTCAGTGAGCGAGAGCGGGAGGAGGCCCATCGAGCCCTGGTGCGCTTCGCGCGGTGGCATCGTGACAACCCCCGGCGCCCCCTCGCGGCCGAGCACGAGTTCCGTGTCGAGGTCGTGGTGGGCGGCCAGCCGGTCACGATCCGCGGCACGATGGACCGCGTCGAGGTCGACGAGCAGGGCCGGTACCACGTCGTCGACTTCAAGACCGGCAAGTCGCTTCCGTCGGGCCGTGACCTGGCGGCGCACGCCCAGCTCGGCGTCTACCAGGTCGCGATCGAGCACGGAGCGCTCGCGTCCCTGGGCGTCGAGGAGGCCCGCTCCGGGGGTGCGGAGCTGGTCCAGTTGCGGCACCCGGCCGGCGCGAGGGACCAGGAGGCCCCCAAGGTCCAGAGGCAGCCCGCTCCGACCGATGAGCCGTTCTTCGCCCTCGACCTGCTCGCACGCTCCGCTCGGGTCGTGCGCGAGGAGCGCCTCGTCGCCCGTCCGGAGGAGCAGAGGCGCTGCCGCACGTGCGACTTCCGCGACGTCTGCCCGGCGATCACCGGACCCACGATCGGAGGAGTGCAGTGACGCCCCTGGTGCGCGACGTCGACCATCTCAAGGAGATCCTCGACATCCCGTTCAGCGACGACCAGGTCGCCGCGATCACGGGCGATCCGGCCGTGCCCCAGGCGATCATCGCCGGTGCCGGCGCGGGCAAGACGGCCGTCATGGCGGCCCGGGTGGTGTGGCTGGTCGGTCATCTCGGCGTCGCGCCGGACCGCATCCTGGGACTCACCTTCACCACCAAGGCGGCCGCCGAGCTCGCCGGGCGGGTACGCCAGTCCCTCGCGCTGGTGGGCGACTTCTCCGAGTACGGCGAGCCCACCGTGTCGACGTATCACGCTTTCGCCGGCACTCTCATCAGCGAACACGGGGTCAGGCTCGGGATCGAACCCGACCTGCGGGTCATGGCCGACGCCACCCGCTATCAGATCGCGGCGCGCGTGGTCCGCCGACACGAGGGGCCGTTGCGTCGCGTCTCGGCCTGGCTGCCGACCGTGATCGGCGACCTGCTGGAGCTCGACGGCCAGCTCTCCGAGCACCTGGTCACGACCGATCAGCTCCGCGAGTTCGACCGCATGACGATCGAGAAGGCGCGCCGCGCCTCCAAGCAGCTCACGTGGCATCGGGACCTCGAGGAGACCTGCCTCAAGCGTGACGAGCTCGCCGATCTGGTCGACGAGTACCGGGCGGCGAAGCTCGAGGCGGGCGTGATGGACTTCTCCGACCAGATGGCGTGGGGCGCGCAGCTCGCGCAGCTGCCCCCGGTGCAGCAGGCGCTGCGCGAGCGTTTCGACGTGGTCCTGCTCGACGAGTACCAGGACACCTCGGTGGCCCAGCGCGACCTGCTGAAGGCGCTGTTCGCCGGGCGCCCGATCAGCGCGGTCGGCGATCCGGCACAGGGGATCTACGGCTGGCGGGGAGCGGCGTCGGGCAACTTGACGGCCTTTCTCGACGACTTCCCGGACGCCGACGGACGTCGCGGCCGGCTCTTCACCCTCGACGTCACCCGACGCTGCGCTCCGGAGATCATCGACCTCGCCGGCCATGTCGCACGCGAGTACTACGGGTCGCCGGGCGTGGCCGACGTGGTCACCCCGCTGAGGGCCGCCCCGGAGAATCCGCCGGGCGAGGTCTCGGTGGCCCTCCACGCGGGCGTCGCCGAGGAGATCGACGCGCTCGTCGATCTGATCTGCGACTCGGTCGAGCGCGGGGTGCCACTCGAGCAGATCGCGGTCCTGGTGCGCACCACCGGCGAGAACGGCGAGATCGTCCGCGCCCTGCGCTCGCGAGGGCTGCCGGTGGAGATCGTCGGTCTCACCGGACTGCTGCAGCAGCCGGAGGTGGTCGACGTGCTGTCGGTCCTGGCGGTGCTCGACGACGTCACGGCCAACCCGGCGATGCTGCGCCTGCTCACGGGCGTGCGGTGGCGGATCGGCGAGCGCGATCTCGCCCTGCTCGGTCGGCGCGCCGCCGATCTGGGGCGTGTGCACCGCGGCGACGGCGAGGTGCCGACCGACCCCGACGCGATGCTGCAGCGCGCCCTCGACGAGGCCACGGCCGGGGTGGATCCGACCGAGGTGGTCTCCCTCGCGGAGGCGGTGGAGGACCCGGGCGATCTGGACTACTCGCCCGAGGCACGGCGGCGTCTGGCCGATCTGGCGAGCATGCTGCGGCGGTTGCGCCGTCACGCCCACGAGCCGCTGCTCGACCTGGCGCGTCGCGTGGTCACCGAGCTCGACCTCGACGTCGAGCTCGCGGTCGCCGGGGTGCCGAGCGACAATCTGTCCCTGCTGCTGGACGCGATCGCCGACTACGCGCAGTACGACCGCTACGCCTCGCTGGCGGGTCTGCTGGCCCACCTGCAGGCCGAGCGGGACTTCAACGACGGCATGGAGCTCAGTGCCCCGAGCGACGCCCACTCGATCAAGCTCCTGACGATCCACCGGGCCAAGGGCCTGGAGTTCGACGAGGTGTTCGTGCCGTTCGTCTCCGGGAACGTGTTCCCCTCCGAGCGGGGGCGACCGCGGTGGACCACGGTGGCGTCCGCGCTGCCGAACGAGCTGCGGGGCGACCGGGCGTTCGTGCCCCAGCTGACCGGCTACGACAGCGCGGCGAAGAAGGCGTTCGAGGAGAGCACCCGCCGCGATGCCCTGATGGAGGAGACTCGGTTGGCCTACGTCGCCTTCACCCGAGCCCGTCGCCGGCTGCACGTGAGCGGACACCGCTGGGGTCGCACGCAACTGAAGCCGCGCCGCGAGTCGGTGTTCCTCACCGACGTGCGCGACTGGCTGGCCGAGCGAGGGGTCGAGCCCGTGGTCTGGGCCGAGGAGCCCGAGGACACCGACACGAACCCGCACCTGGTCGACCAGTCCGTGCCGTGGCCGGCGGCGCTCACCTCCTTCGACCGCCGCGCGGCGTTCGCGGCCGAGGTGCGGGCGCGCCTGAGTGATCCGGTGCCCGCGACCGAGCCGGTGGACCCCGCTCTGGTGAGCCTGCGTCGCGATCTCGACCTGCTGATCGAGGAGGCGCGCACCCGACAGGAGGGCGCGATCCAGGTCGACCTGCCGGGGGCGCTCTCGGCGAGCGACGCGATGGCGCTGGCCCGGGACGAGGCCGCGTTCGCGGAGCGACTCGCCCGGCCGATGCCGCGCCGACCGTCCCCGGCGGCACGGTTCGGCACCCGCTTCCACGCCTGGATCGAGGCCCGCTACGGCCAGCAGACCCTGCTCGATCCCGACGAGCTCCCCGGACGCGGCGACGCCGAGGTCGTCGACGAGGCCGATCTGGAAGCCCTCAAGGAGGCGTTCGAGGCCGGACCGTTCGCCGGTCGCGAGCCGGTCGCGATCGAGGCCCCGTTCACGCTGCGGCTCGGGGGGCAGCAGATCGTCGGGCGCATCGACGCGGTCTTCCCCCACAGCGGTGCGGACGGCACCGTCGGCTTCGAGGTCGTGGACTGGAAGACCAACCGCCGCGCCGACGCCGACCCCCTGCAGCTGGCGATCTACCGCCTGGCCTGGGCCGAACTGCACGATCTGCCCCTGGACCGCGTGATCGGCACGTTCCACTACGTGCGGCTCGGCCGGTCCGAGTCGTTCGACGACCTGCCGGATCGGGCCGAGCTCGAGCGGCAGCTCGGGTTACGGTGAGGCGTGGACTTCGCCTTCGATCGCGCCCGTCACGACCGCACGGGCAATCTTCGTCGTGATCCCGATTCCTGGAACACCCCGGACCTGCGCGTGCTGGTGCTCGGCGGCGAGCACGTCGCGACCGTCGACGGGCCCCGGCTCCGCTGGCTGGACCGGGACGAGGCCCCGGAGGGGGAGTGGATCCTGCTCGGACGTCAGCACGGACGCCTGCACGCCGCGGTGATGGTCGACCGAGTCCCCGCGGAGCTGAACCCGGTGAGCGTGCGCGTGCTGGCGCCGCTGCTCGATCCGGACGAGCTCTCGCTGGCGATCCACGCGGTCGGTCTGGCCCGCTGGCTCGCGTCCCACCGCTTCTGCCCGCGCTGCGGGGGCGCCCTCGTGTCCGACGAGTCCGGGCACCTGCGTCGCTGCGGCGGCTGTAGGGCCGAGCACTATCCACGCACGGACCCGGCCGTCATCATGCTCGTCACGGACCCGGACGACCGCGCCCTGCTCGCCCGCAATCCGCAGTGGCCACAGGGTCGGTTCTCCACGCTCGCGGGGTTCGTCGAGCCCGGCGAGACGCTCGAGGACGCAGTGCGGCGCGAGGTGGCCGAGGAGGTGGGCGTCACGATCGATCGGGTCGCCTACCTGTCGAGCCAGCCGTGGCCGTTCCCGCAGAGCCTCATGCTGGGCTTCCGCGCCGAGGCCACCGGGTCCGAGCTGACGCCGGACCCGGCCGAGATCGCCGAGGCCCGCTGGTTCACCCGCGAGGAGCTGCGCGCCGCGAGTGAGGACGGCTCGGTCGTGCTGCCCCCGCCGAAGGTGTCGATCTCGCGGTGGCTGGTCGAGCAGTGGTACGGCCGGGAGCTGCCCGGGTCCTGGGGCTGAGTCGCGCTCAGCCCGCGCGCTTGCCGTCCTCGACCAGCATGAGGATGCCCGACACGACGTTGCAGAACAGCAGCGTGCACACGGCCAGCGCCGTGTGCTTCCGCTGATCCTTCGCGCCGTTGTGGATCGCGATCGTCATCGGCACGAACCAGGCCGCCGCGATGATGCCCAGGCCACAGGTGCCGACGATGATCAGCCCGAGCACGACCCAGTTGACGATCGCGGCGGCCTGGTAGAGGCCGCTCGGCTGTGGGGACGGGCCCCAGGCGCCCGGCGGGGGAGGCGGCGTTCCGTGGCCCGGAGCCGGGACGTACGGCGAGGTGGGTGGGTACGGCTGGGACGGCTGCTGAGGCTCGGGCGGAGTGGGGTTCTGGTCGCCGAACGGCGGAGGCTGGGTCACCGCCGCATGCTATCGCCCCCGTCGTGAGACGACTCCGCTCAGGCGCCGAGCTTGGCCTTGACCTCGGCGACGGACGGGTTCGTCAGTGCCGAGCCGTCGGAGAAGACGAGCGTGGGGACGGTCTGGTTGCCGCCGTTGGCCTGCTCGACGATCCTCGCGGCGTCCGGGTCCTGCTCGATGTCGACCTCGGTGAAGTCGATGCCCTCGCGCTGGAGCTGGCTCTTGAGCCGGTGGCAGTAGCCACACCACGGGGTGGAGTACAGGACGAACGGTGCGTTGGTCATCGTTCTCTTTCGCTCGACGGACGGGTCTACTCGGGTCAACAACGTGCCGCATCGGGAACATTCCCGCGGGCCATCGTCGGTGTCGGACCACGGGGCTACGCTGGGCGCTGCCGCCCCGCCCCGATCCACCCGATGGGAGACCATGCCCGACGCCGACGCCCTGCTCGACGGACTCGACCCGGAACAGCGCGAGGTCGCGACCACGCTGCGCGGCCCCCTGTGCGTCATCGCCGGCGCGGGGACCGGCAAGACCCGCGCCATCACGCACCGGATGGCCTATGGGGTCGCGACCGGCGTCTACAAGCCGACGGAGGTGCTGGCGGTGACGTTCACCGTCAAGGCGGCCGGGGAGATGCGCGAGCGTCTGCGCACGCTCGGCGCCGCCGGCGTGCAGGCACGGACGTTCCACTCCGCGGCACTGCGCCAGGCCCGGTACTTCTGGCCTCGCGTGTACGGCACGGAGTTCCCCCAGATCCTGGAGTCGAAGTTCGGCTTCGTCGCCGAGGCGGCGCGTCAGCTCGGTGTCCGGGCCGATCAGGCCACGCTGCGCGACCTGGCCGGCGAGATCGAATGGGCCAAGGTCTCCAACGTCAGGCCTGACGACTACGGCACGGAGGCCGTGCGACGCGGGCGTTCGGTCGGCGACCTCGACCCGGGCGAGGTCGGAGCGATCCTGCGCGCCTACGAGCAGGTCAAGCGTGATCGCGGCCGGATCGACATGGAGGACATCCTGTTGATCACCGCGGCGATCCTGGCTGACGAGGAGGCCATCGCCGCCGAGGTTCGGCGCCAGTACCGCTGGTTCGTGGTGGACGAGTTCCAGGACGTCAACCCCTTGCAGTCGACTCTGCTCGACCTGTGGCTGGGGGGTCGCGACGAGGTGTGCGTCGTCGGCGATCCCCGACAGACGATCTACACCTTCGCCGGCGCCTCCGCCGCGATCCTCGGCGACTTCGCGACGCGGCGGTTCCCCGATGCGCCGCGGATCGAGCTGGTGCGCAACTACCGGTCCACCCCGCAGATCGTGGCGGCCGCCAACGAGGTCTTCGCCGGCCGCGGACCGTCGGTCACGCTGGGCGTGCGCCTGCAGTCGCAGAATCAGTCGGGTCCGCCGGTCGAGTATCGACCGTTCCCCGACGAGATCGCCGAGGCCGAGGCGATCGCCGATCGGATCGAGGCGCTCCACCGGCAGGGTGTGCCCTACCGCGAGATGGCGGTCCTCTACCGGATCAACGCCCAGTCCGAGGTGTACGAGGAGGCGCTCGGCCAGCGGCGCATCCCGTACGCCGTGCGCGGGGGACAGGGCTTCTTCAGCCGGCCGGAGGTCCGCCAGGCGGTGACCCTGCTGCGCGGCGCCGCCCGCGCGGGGGAGGGCTCGGGCTCGCTCCCCGACGACGTGCGCGCGGTGCTGGCCGCGATGGACTTCAGTGACACGCCGCCGACCGGTCGCGGGGCGGTCCGTGATCGCTGGGAGTCGCTCAAGGCGATCCACACGATGGCGGTCGAGCTGGCCGAAGGGCGACCGGACGCCGACCTGACGGCCCTGGTCGCCGACCTCGACCGTCGCGCCGATCAGGCCTATGCGCCCTCCACCGACGGGGTCACCCTCGCGACGCTGCACGCCTCCAAGGGGTTGGAGTGGGACGCGGTGTTCGTCTCCGGGGTCCAGGAGGGGACCGTCCCCTACGTCGCGACGATGGACGATCCGCAGGCCGTCGAGGAGGAGCGGCGCCTGTTCTACGTGGGCATCACCCGGGCTCGTCGGCACCTCATGGTCTCGTGGTCGGCCGCGCGCAAGCCCGGAGGGCAGGCGCGGCGCAAGCCGAGTCGCTTCCTGGACCGACTGCTGCCCGAGGAGGTGCGGGTGACGCGCGCGCCGCGCCGTCGGGTGACTCTGCCGACGACGGAGCTCGACTACGACGAGGCGCTCTTCGAGCGTCTGCGCGCCTGGCGCAAGGAGACCGCCCAGGAGGCGAGCAAGCCGGCGTTCACGGTGTTCACCGATGCGACCCTCAAGGCGATCGCCGCGGTGCGTCCCGGCTCACCCGAGGAGCTGCTGCGGGTCTCCGGGGTGGGCCGGAGCAAGCTCGAGGCCTACGGCGACGCGGTGCTCGCCATCGTCTCCGGCGACTGAACGGACTCAGGCCCACTCCACGGCGACGCAGCGCCATCCCTGGCGGCCATGGTGGTCGCGGTCCCGCTGGAGGCGCACCGCGATCGCGTGAGAGCGTCCCTCGTGCACCATTCGCGCCGCGATCTCGGCGGCGCCCTTCCCGAGCATCGCGACGTGCACCGACACCACCCGCGGGGATCGACGAGGCGCCCCGACGGCCGGGCGGCTCGTCACGTGCTGGTGCAGCTGCTCGTACACCCCGCGTGTGAGCCACGGCCCGAGCTGGCGAACCGGACGCGCTCCCACGAGCACCTCCGCCAGCGCCTGGACGAAGCGGGCACAGCGGTGTCGCAGGGCGCCGGCGTCCCCGCGCTCGACCGGCACCGGAACCAGCGGGGCCGAGGCGGGGAACGGCAAGGGGATCTGGCAGGGGGCGAAGGCGTCGGTGGCGAGGGCGGTGGCGGTGATCATGACTCTCCTGGTGGGACGAGGCGCTGGCCGGGCTGGATGAGGTCGGGGTTCGGACCGATGACGGCGCGGTTCGCGGCGTGCCACGCAGCGACCGCGGCCGCGATCTCGGCGTCCTCGGCGTCGGGGGACCGGTCACGCACGATCGACCACAGGCAGTCGCCGGGCGCCACCAGATGGGTCTCGGGTGCCGGCGTCGGCACCCCGGCTGGCTGCGGCGGCGGTGGGGCGTGGGTCGGACGCTGTGGCAGGGGCAGACCGTCGAGGTCGAGGGCGGTGATCTCGTCGGCCCGGGCGGGCGCGACGGCGGTGGCGACGACACCCGCGGTGAGCAGGGAGCGCAACAGCGGTGGGGCGATCCGGGCCGCCCACCGGCGGTCGACGACGGCGACTGCTCCGGCCACGGCCCACCACGCGGCCCAGGCCGCCAGGCACCACAGCAGCGGGGTGCGCAGGGCCTCGTCGAACGGCACGGTGTCTGACACGAATCCCCCGAAGTCGACTGATGAAGACGTTTGACGACATTTGGCGTCGAGTGACGCACAGCGAAGCGCAGCCCGGGGTGCCACGTCAAGCGGCCGTGCACAGAGCGATGTGCCGGGCGCCGCGTCCCCTAGCGTGGGGGCGTGCGATGGGATCGACTGTTCGAGGAGCTCGAGGCGTCGAGTCATGAGGTTCGCGCCGACGAGCGGGAGGCCCTCGCCGCCGATCTGCAGGACGAGCAGTGGGCGGCGTTGTCGTGGATCGACCTGCTCGGAGCCGCCGACGTGCGACTCGATGTGTCGGGACTCGGAGAGGTCGGCGGCGTCGAGAGCGTCGGAGACGTGATCGTGCTGCGCGACGGGCTCGGACGCCGGACCGTCGTGGTGCCCGAGGCCGTGGTCGCCGTGAACGGTGCGGACGGGCGCGCCGCGCCGCCACCGACCTCACGACGCACGCGCCGTCAACTGGTCCGCGCGTTGCGCGATGCCGAGCTGGAGGTGCGGGTCGTGCGACGGGACGGATCGGCCGTCGAGGGGAGGATCGTGGCCGCCGGCGCGGACTTCGTCCAGCTGGGCGTCGGAGGGCGTCGGGTCAGTCTGCCGTGGTCGTCGATCGCGGCGTTGGTCGAGCGGTGATCTCGTCGCGGCCCGCGGCGCGAGCGGTCGCCTCGTACTGGGCCGCGATGTAGTCCTCCAGGGCGCTCGCCTCGATCCGCCACAGCTTGCGTCCGCCGACCTGGATCCCGCGCAGCTCGCCGGACTTGAGCAGGTTCCACACGACACGGACGTCGACCTTGAGCGTCTCGGCGACGTCGTTGGCGGTCAGGAAGTCGTGCTCGGGGGCCATGCCGCCATTGTCACACGCACCGGGAACGGCGAGTCGCAGATCACGACCGGACTGTGGACGAGCGGTGGCCCGGCGCGCCGTGAGGGCTCTATGCATGACACATGCATGTCACGGGGGGTGACACGCCGGGGCCCGCGCCCGCCCGGCGTGCCGCGAACGGCAGATGGCGCAATCCGCGACTCGTCCTCGGGCTGGTGTTGGTCCTCGGCTCCGCGGTGCTCGGGGGCTGGCTCCTCGCGGCCGCTCGCGACGCGACCGACTATTGGGCGGTCGGGTCGTCGGTCCGCTGGGGCGATCCGGTCCGCGCCGACGATCTCGTGGTGGTGTCCGCCCGCGTCGACGGCGCCACCGCTCGGACGCTGGTGCCGGTCGCGGCCGGGGTGCCCGCCGGGACGTGGACCCGTGACATGGTCCCCGGTGCGCTGGCGACACGGGACGCGATCGCCGACGACGTCGAGTCCGGCAGCGAGCTCCCGCTCGGCGTGGCGAGCGGCGCCATGCCCCCGGACCTGCGGGCCGGCCAGCAGGTGGACGTGTGGGCCACCGGCGACGATCGCGAGCCGATGCGAGTCCGCCGTCTGGCCACGGCTGCCCGGGTGATCGCGGTGTCCGAGGCGGACGGCACGGGCCGGCGGACCCTCGTGGTGGACGCCGGCCCCGGCGGTCCGCGGCCCGAGACGATCGCCGCCGCCGCGGCGGACCGCCTGACCGTGGTGCGCGTCCGGTGACCGCTCTGCGACTCGCGGTCGCGGCGTGCGGTGCGCACTGGGAGCCGGCGGTCCTCGCCGAGATCGAGCGGGATCGGGCGATCACCCTGGTGCGACGCTGCGTCGACGTCGCCGATCTGCTCGCCACGATCGGGGCGCACCGGATCGACGTGGCGCTGCTGGCGGTGCAGGCGCCCGGGCTCGACGCCGGCGTCGTGGCCCGACTCGTCGAGGCGGGCGTCCGGCCGTGTGCGGTCGAGGCCGACGGGAGCGCCCTCGGTATCGATCACACCGCACGCGTGGGTCGGTTGGCCGAGCTCGCCGCGGCGAGGATCGAGCCGCGCGAGGAGGTGGTCGACGGCGACGGCGGTCGGCTCGTCGCGGTCTGGGGGCCGACGGGGGCTCCCGGCCGCAGCACGCTCGCCGTCTCGATCTGCGCGGCGACCGCCGCGGCCGGGCACGCCACGGCACTCGTCGACGCCGACGTCCACGGCGGTGCGATCGGCCAGCTGCTCGGGGTCCTCGACGAGGTGAGCGGCGTGATGGCCGCCTGTCGCGACGTCGACCGCGGGCGCGTCGCGCGGGTGTCCACCCACCTGCTGCGCCTGCACGACTCGTGGACCCTGTTGACCGGACTGCCCCGGACGGACATGTGGCGCCATGTCCGGACCGAGGCGCTGGTCGGCGTCCTGGACGCGTTGCGGCGCGACCACGAGACCGTGGTCGTCGATCTCGGCTTCGACGTCGACGAGGCGTCGCCGTCCTCCCCGGGGCGGATCGCCCGGCGGATCCTGGAGCTGGCCGACGAGGTGGTGGTCGTCGGCAGTGCCGATCCCGTCGGTCTGGCCAGGCTGGTCCGGGCGCTCGAGGAGACCGCGGACGGGGTCAGCAGGCCGCCCCGGATCGTGCTGAACCGGTTCCGCGCCACGTCCGGGTGGTCCGAGCGCGAGGTGGTGTCCGCGGTGCGCGAGCTGGCGGGCCGAACGCCGTGGGCCGTCCTGCCGCTGGACCAGGCCGCACACGACGCCGCGGCGATGGCGGGCCGGCCGCTGCGCGAGGTCGCTCCCACCTCGCGTTACGTCTCCCGGGTCGAGCGACTCGCGGTGTCTCTGGCCACGTCCCGATGAGGCCGTCCGGTGGTAGGTTTCTGGGCTACCGTCGGAACCGGGATCAGGCCACGACAGCGAGGGGTCACATGCAGCGATTGAGTCCGCTCGACGCGATGTTCCTGCATCAGGACCATCCCGAGACCCCGCGTCAGGTCGCCTCGCTGGCGATCCTGCAGCCGGGCGATCGGCCGCTGGACTTCGATCGGCTGATCCAGGCCATCCACGACCGGATCGACCTCGTTCCGCGGTACCGGCAGATCCCCCGGCACATCCCGGGCGGCATCGGGCTGCCGGTGTGGGTGGACGACGATCACTTCGACCTCTCGCTGCACGTCCGGCGGTCGGCACTGCCGAAGCCGGGTGGCCGCGACGCCCTGCACGACCTGGTCGGGCGCCTCATCGCCCGTCGCCTGGACCACGAGCGTCCGCTGTGGGAGCTGTACCTGATCGAGGGCCTCGCGGGAGGAGAGCTCGCGCTGCTGTTCAAGTCGCACCAAGCGCTGGTCGACGGATCGCACACGGTCGACCTGGCCCAGGTGCTGCTCGAGGAGACCCAGCGCGACCGGACGATCCCGCAGGAGGAGTGGACGCCCCGGCCCCACCCCGGCACGGTCGAGCTCCTCAGCGGCTCCCTGCGGACCCACCTGAGCCATCCGACCGAGCTGATGTGGACCGGGCAGTACCAGTGGTCGCGCCTGATGTCGCGGCTGCCGGCGCTCGGTCCGGACGTGGCCGCGCACGGTCCGCTGACCACGACCTTGTCGCGTCATCGGCGCTTCACCAGCGTCAGTGCGCCGTTGGAGGACTTCCGGCGAGTGCGCGAGGAGCACGGCGGCACGGTCAACGACGTGATCCTCGCGTCGATCGCCGGCGGACTGCGCGGCTGGCTGCTGACCCGGGCCGAGCCGGTCACCGCCAAGACGAGCTTCCGCGCGATGGTTCCGATGTCGGTCACCCGCGACGGCGATCACGACGGCGGCCTGCCCACGTCGCTCGGGCCGCTCGTGCGGGGACTGATGCTGACCTTGCCGGTGGGGGAGTCGAACGCCGTCGTCCGGCTGCACCAGGTCTCGCACGCGCTCAAGGGTCATCGCGAGATGGGGGCGGCGGTCGCGGCGAACAAGCTCGCGAGCCTGCCCGGGTTCGCGACGTCGACGTTCCATGCCGTGGGGGCCCGGGTCGCCGCCGACGAGTCGAACCGCCCCTACCATCTGGTCATCACGAACGTCCCCGGTCCCCAGGACCCGGTCTACATGGCCGGTCAGCGTCTCAAGGAGATCTACCCGGCGATCCCCCTGACCGGGCACCGGGCGATCTCGATCGGAGTCACGTCCTACGACGGCCGTGTCTTCTTCGGCGTCGTGGCCGACCGCGAGGCGGTCCCGGACGCGGAAGTGCTGGGCCAGTGCATCCTGGAGGCGCTGGAGGAGTTGACCGAGACCATCGGACCGCGGCGCGCCCGGGCGCCGCGCGGACGCAAGAGGCCCTCATGAGTGAACGTGTGTACGCGCCGGCCGGCATCGACGACCTGCGGGAGCTGGCTGCGGATCGACCCGTGACGCTGCAGGTCGTGCAGGCGGCGTCCGCCGACGAGGAGGACGAGTACGAGGCGCTGCTCGCCGCCGCCGAACTCGGTCCGGTCGTGGTCACGGCCGAGGTCGACACCGCTGCGGCGCCGATCCGGCGGGAGGACGTCCAGTCCTTCCACCTCGACGCCGACGGCAGTGGCGATCTGGCCTGGTATGCGCCGCAGGAGATCGATCAGGTCATCGAGCTGCTGCAGCGCTGAGGCTCACAGCTTCGTGGTGCCGTACTCGACCTCGTCGCGCAGCGATGCCGAGATCGCCTTGGCGACCTCCGGCTCGATGCGTCGGCCGATGAGCGGCAGCGACACCTTGACGTCGCCCTCGAGAGTCATGATCGTCGTGTCGCCCTGGGCGGCGATGGTCGACGTGCCGATCATCCGGGCCGGCTGACCCTGGACGTCGACCGAGACGTCGGCGGTCCGGTTGCCGGAGGCGTCGGCCGGGCCCCACTTCTCCACCTGCACGACGGTCACCGAGTCGCCGGTCAGCTTCTTGATGAAGTCGGGCATGTCCGACGGCATCGTCCGGGTGATCTCGACGATCGTGGTGTCGCCCTCGGTGGTCACCGAGACGGCGTGGTCGGTCGCTCCCTGACGGACGCAGGACTCCTCGCGGAACTGCGGATCGCTGACCAGGGCGAAGACCTGGTCCGGGCTGGCGGGGTACTCGAAACGTTCGTTGAGCTTCACGCGTTCTCCTCCGGGGTGGTGTCGGCCCGGCCGAGTCCCTTGAGCTCTGCCAGACGGGCTTCGATCTCCAGTTGTGCGGTGTCGGCCTCCAGTTCGGCGAACTGGGCCTCCAGGCTCGCTCCGGCGAGCTCCTGGCGACCCTGCACGGTGGCCTCCAGGCGGCGGACCCTCTCCTCGTAGCGGCTCAGTTCGCTGGTCGGGTCGAGGATGTCGATCGAGCGGATGGCGTCGGTCACCTGGGCCTGGGCCTCGGCGGTCCGCTGACGCGCGACGAGCTCGTCTCGCTTGGCCTGCAGTTCGCTCAACTTGGCCTTCATGCCGGTCAGCCCGGTCTTGAGCTGCTCGACGACCTGGCTCTGCTGGGCGATGACGGGCGCGGCGTCCTTCGCCTCGTTCTCGTGCTGGATCTGCTTGCCGAGCGCGACCTTGGCGAGCTGGTCGAAGCGGTCGGCCTCCTCGGCGCGACCCTCGGCGCGCAGCGCATCGGCCTTCTGGGAGGCGGCCAAGGCCTTGGTGCCCCATTCCTTGGCGGCCTTGACGTCCTCGGCGTGATCGGCCTCCGCCAGGCGCAAGTTGCCGATCGTCTGAGCCACGGCCTGCTCGGCCTCCGCGATCGAGTTCGTGTAGTCGCGGACCAGCTGGTCCAGCATCTTCTGCGGGTCCTCGGCCTTGTCCAGCAGGGCGTTGATGTTCGCCTTGGTCAATTGGGCGATGCGTCCGAGGATGGACTGCTTCTGTGCCATGACTCTTCCTTCGTCCGGGTGGCCGCGCGGGCCCTCACCTGCTCGATCATGGTGCACCCGTCGAACGGGCCGCAACCTGTCCGGTGGAACCGCCGACCGCGGTCGCGCGTTCGGTGGGGAACCGTCCTCCCGGCAGAACTACAGCGGTGTGACTAGCACAGACAAAGTCTCATCTTCGGGTTTAGGTTCACATCGGCGTGTCGCGTGCCCTAGGCTGTCCGCCATGCGCCGAACGGGACTCGTGGGACTTGTGTGCCTCTTGTTGTTCACGGGTCTCACCGTCGTCGGCTCGCCGGCGCAAGGTTTCACGGTGCACTGCACCGCGAAGACGAAGAAGGAGCTGCGCGCCTGCGACACCTCCGGGTACGCGGAGGTCTATACCAAGAGCCACTGGCGGATGTACGGCGGGCACAACTGCACCAACTACGCCGCCTACCGGATGCAGATCGCCGGCGTGCCCGAGCCGACGATCCTCATGGGGAACGCCCGCGACTGGGCCGCGAACGCCAAGAAGCTGGGCTACACGGTCAACCAGAAGCCCACGGTCGGTGCGATCGCCCACTGGAAGAAGGCCGCGAGCCACGTCGCGTACGTCGAGGAGGTCGGCCCGGACTACCTCGTGCTCTCCGAGGACAGCTACACCTCCAAGACCTACCGCCGCTACACGGTGCGGACCGGCGCCTCCTGGTACCCGGAGCGGTTCATCCACTTCATCCCCATGGGATCGGCGCCTCCGGCCACCACCGCGCCGGCGCCGAAGCCGGTCAAGGCCAGGGCGACGGTGACCGTCACCGGGCCGAAGAAGGTCAGCACCCGCATCAAGCCCACCATCACGGTGCGCGTCGCGACCTCGGACGGCAGCCCGCCCGCGGGTCGGGTGCGGGTGCGTCGCGGTGGCGTCACGGTCGCCACCACCACCGTGACCGCCGCCTCGAAGGGCGTCGCCTCGGTCAAGATCCCCAGGATGAAGCGCGGCAAGCAGTGGATCTCGGCGGTGTACGACGGCGGTCCGGCGGTCAAGGCCGCCACAAGCCCGGTGATCAAGGTCGTCGTGAAGAAGCCGCCGAAGGTGATCGCCGCGAAGACGACGATCACCTTGCCGTCGACCCCGATCCAGGCGCGCACCCGTGCGGTCGCGAACGTGCGGGTCAAGCCCAAGGACGGCCGCGCGGTGACCAACAAGGTCTCGGTCTACGTCGACGGGAAGCTCGTCAAGGCGCCGAAGCTGACCGCGAAGAAGAAGGGGAAGGTGTCGGTCCGACTGCCGAAGCTCACGCCCGGCACACACCGGATCAAGGCGACCTACTGGGGCAGCAAGACCGTCAAGCGGTCCACGTCCGGCGTCACGAAGTTCACCGTCGTCGAGCCGACGACGAGCAGCGTCGCCCTCGCGTCCCCGACGGTCAGCGCCTCGGCCGGCACGAGGGTCACCGCCGCGGTCGCCGCTCGCGGCGGTGCCCCCACCGTCGGTGAGGTGCGCATCCTCGTCGACGGCGCCCCGGTCGCGAGCGCGAGGCTCACCGCGGCGGCCGCCGGTCGGGTGACGATCCCGCTCAGCGGACTGGAGCCGGGGTCACACCAGGTCGCCGCGCAGTACGTCGGCGGTGGGTATTGGACGGCCTCGACCAGCCCGGCGCGGACGCTCACCGTCACGGCGCCCACCACGACCACGGCGACCCTGAAGGCCACGCCGATCGCATCCACCAAGCGCGCCAAGCTGAACGTCTCGGTCAGCGCGGCCGGGACCGCGACGAAGCCGGCGGGGACGGTCGTCATCCGGGACGGGTCGACCCAGATCGCCACCGGCAAGGTCGTCGCCGGCACCGTCACGGTGACGCTGCCCAAGCTGGAGGCCGGCACGTACAAGCTGCGCGCGGCGTTCGCCGGCGGTGGCCTGTTCGAGCCGTCGGCGAGCGCCGTGGCGAAGCTGAAGGTGACGAAGTAGGGCCGCGCCGACGCAGCCCGTAGGCTGGTCGTATGCCTGTCGACTCCGTGTACGCCCGACTCGAGCCGCTGTTGGCGAGTGTCTCCAAGCCGATCCAGTACATCGGCGGAGAGCTGAACTCGACCGTCAAGGACTGGGACGAGGCCGACGTCCGCTGGGCGCTGATGTACCCGGACGCGTACGAGGTCGGCTTGCCGAACCAGGGCGTGCAGATCCTCTACGAGGTGCTCAACGAGCGTGAGGGCGTGCTCGCCGAGCGCACCTACGCGGTGATGACGGACATGGAGGCCGTCATGCGCGAGCACGGCATCCCGCAGT
>JAJUII010000113.1 GCA_029265505.1 Aeromicrobium choanae | reverse complement strand
CCGCGCTGCACTGAGCGGCGCCGGTCTCGGGGCGCCCTCGGCCGAGGGCGCCCCGAGCCGCTCGCGGTACGTCGGTAGACTCGGATCATGGTGGGCATCCCGGACAAATTCGCACCCCTCGGTCTGACCTACGACGACGTTCTGCTCCTGCCGGGCGAGACCGACGTCATCCCCAGCGAGGTCGACACCACGACGCGACTGACCCGGGAGATCTCCCTGCGGATCCCCCTCCTGTCCGCCGCGATGGACACCGTCACCGAGTCGCGGATGGCGATCGCGATGGCCCGCGAGGGCGGCATCGGCATCCTGCACCGCAACCTGTCCGCCGAGGACCAGGCCTACCAGGTCGACCTGGTCAAGCGCACGCAGACGGGCATGATCCCCAACCCGGTCACGATCGGGCCGAAGGCCACTCTGGAGCAGCTCGACGAGATCTGCGGCGAGTACCGCGTCTCGGGCCTGCCGGTCGTCGACGAGGACAACACGCTGCTGGGCATCATCACCAACCGCGACCTGCGCTTCACCCCGGTCAAGGAGTGGGCCACCACGCTCGTCGGCGACGTCATGACGCCCATGCCGCTGATCACCGGTCCGGTCGGGATCAGCCGTGAGGACGCCTCGACCCTGCTGCGCCAGCACAAGCGGGAGCGACTGCCGATCGTCGACGAGAACGGGAAGCTCGCCGGGCTCATCACGGTCAAGGACTTCGTCAAGTCCGAGCAGTTCCCGCTCGCCAGCAAGGACGCCGAGGGGCGCCTGCTGGTCGGCGCGGCGGTCGGCTTCTTCGGTGACGCCTATGAGCGCGCCGGTGCCCTGATGGAGGCCGGCGTCGACGTGCTCGTCGTCGACACCGCCCACGGCCACCAGGCGAAGATGTTCGACTCCCTGCCGATCGTGCGTCAGGTGCGCGACGCCCATGAGGCGGCCACCGGTCGGCGGCTCCCGATCGCCGCGGGCAACGTCGTCTCGGCGGCGGGCGTGCGCGACCTGGTCGAGGCGGGTGCGGACATCGTCAAGGTCGGCGTGGGCCCGGGCGCGATGTGCACGACGCGAATGATGACCGGGGTGGGTCGTCCACAGTTCTCGGCGGTGCTCGAGTGCAGCGAGGCCGCGCGCGAGCTGGGGGCGCACGTGTGGGCCGACGGCGGCGTGCGGTGGCCGCGCGACGTCGCACTGGCACTGGCCGCCGGCGCGGGCAGCGTCATGATCGGCTCCTGGTTCGCCGGTACCCACGAGAGCCCCGGCGACCTGAAGTACGGCGCCGACGGCCGCCCGTACAAGGAGTCGTTCGGCATGGCCTCCTCGCGCGCCGTGGCGAACCGCACGCGCGACGCCGCCGGCTTCGAGCGGGCTCGGATGGCGCTGTTCGAGGAGGGCATCTCCACCTCCCGCATGTACCTCGACCCGGAGCGACCGGGGGTGGAGGACCTGATCGATCAGATCACCGCGGGCGTCCGATCCTCGTTCACCTACGCGGGGGCCCGGACCCTGGCCGAGTTCGCCGAGCGCGCCACGGTCGGCGTGCAGTCCTCCTCCGGCTACGACGAGGGCCGCCCGCTCCACTCCTCCTGGTGACCCGAGGGCGGTGACCTCTCAACCCTTCCCCTGCGGGGGGCGGTGAGTGGTCAACCTGTCTCCGGGAGGGGCGGTGGCTCGTCAACCGAATCGACCCTCCATACGGTTGCGGGGTCACCGGAGATCCGCACGCCGCAGAAGAGCGAACCCCAGCGCGCGCCGAAGCGGGGCGGCGATCCGTCGTAGCCCCGCCGGACGAGCGCCGTGTGGATGCGCTGGACGACGGCCGTCGGATCTGCGGTCATCGCAGCGGTGACCTGGACGTAGGCGACGTCGTGGTCGCGGAAGGCGGCATAGCGCTCGATGTCACGGCGGAACTGCCTGGGGTCCTCGGCATGCTGGCGCCCCTCGTACTCCACGACGAGCCGCCGGCGCGGGAACCACAGGTCGCCGATCCCGATCACGGTCCCGTCGAACCCGCGGATCTCGGCATTGACCTCCGGCGTCGGAAGCCCGGAGGCGACGACATAGGCGCGCAGCTCCGACTCCTTCGGTGACCACGACCTCGGATGCAGCCACGGCAGCACGCTGCGCACGTGAGCGGCTCCCGGCCGCCATGGATGGAGCCGGGCGACGGCCGCGATCTCCTCCGGCGTCGCCGCCTCGACCCGGAGGAGGTGATCACCGATCACCACGAGGTCGAGTAGGGGCATGGAGGCGCAGCACTGCACGAACGCGGCCGCCGGGGTCACCCCCACCGCATCCGTGGGCGGCATGACCACGGTGCGGTGCAGGAAGATCCCCTCGACTGCCAGATGGTGATCGCCGGTGATCGTCAGGTGCACCGGATGGAGCGGTCCCACGTCCAGGCCCGTGCGCTGGATCCGACTGACATGGCTGAGCCGGGCGCGCTCGGGCATGGCCAGTTGTGCGGCGATCTGCCAGTCCGACGGCGTCATCCGGTAGCCGGCCCACCGCCACACGCGTGGATGGACCCTCACGAACTGGCGTCCTTGGAGGCGCCGGTCGCTCATGCCGGCGGCTCGAGCCTGGGCGCGGGTGAACGGGCCTTCGCGGGCGAAGTCGGGGATCTGTGGCGGTCGAGGCATGGAGCCACGCTCGCGGCGTCACCCTGGCGTGTCACCGGCACAGGGCACACCTGTGGGCAGGTCGACACCGACGCGCAGCCCTGTGGACCGCTGCTGGCGGTGGGTCCTCAACCGCACAGGCACCCGATTCGGTTCACGGCCCACCGCCGTACTGGCGGAAGGGTTCACCACTCACCGCCCCCGCAGGGGAAGGGTTGACAGGTCACCGCCCCGGGATCAGCGCAGGATGAGGGCGAGACCGCGGGCGAAGGAGGCGTCGAGGTCGGGGTCCTCCTGGAGGATGCCGACCTGGGCGGCCTGGCGGTGCATCTGGGTGGCCTGGGTGTGTCCGAAGACGTACAGCAGCACCGTGCGGGCGACGTCGGGGCTGGTGATCTCGGCCAGCTCGTTCTCGATGCGGGAGTCTCCGAGCCGGAAGGCCGAGGCCGTCGCCACCACGTCGGCGCCGTCGCGCACCGACAGCAGGGCCTCTCGCAGACGGTGGGCGGCCTTCACCGGGTCGTCGCCGACCTCCACGTCACTGACGATGCGATCGGCCATCAGCGCGAGCAGGGTCTGCTTGTCCGGCACGTGGTGGTAGAGCGCGCTGGGCTGGACGCCGAGGGCGCCGGCGACCCGCCGCATCGAGCAGAACTCGAGCCCGTACTCGTCGAGGACACGGAGAGCTCCGCTGACGACGTCATCGAGGGTGTTGGCCACGCGACCACCCTATACGCTAGCCTGAACACCGTTCAGGTGAACACCGTTCAGGAGAGCCCCATGACCACGACGTCCCCCACCACCGGCCGCCTCGGCGCCACGGACCTGGCCTTGGTGTCGGCCTTCGCCGCCCTCATCGCCGCCTGCGCGCTCCTCCCGGCGATCCACGTCGGAGCGGGGATCGTCCCCATCACCCTGCAGACGTTCGGCGTCCTGTTGGCCGGCGCCGTGCTCGGCGCCAAGCGCGGCTTCCTGGCCGTGCTGCTCTACCTGGCGGTCGGCGCGGCCGGCCTGCCGGTGTTCGCCGACGGGAAGGCCGGGCTGGCGGTGTTCGCCGGTCCGTCGGTGGGCTACCTCGTCGCCTTCCCCTTCGCCGCGGCCCTGTGCGGTCTGCTGGTCGAGCGTCTCCCCCGTGCACGGGTGGCCACGAGCGTGCCGCTCATCTTCGCCGCCGGCCTCCTGTCCAGCTTCGTGTTCATCCACACCCTCGGCATCGCCGGCATGGCGTGGCGCATCCCGACCGATCTGGTGACGGCGTTCAAGATCGACCTGACCTTCTGGGTCGGCGACGTGATCAAGAACCTCGCGATGGCCAGCGTCGCCACCGCCGTGCATCGCGCCTTCCCCGACCTCCTCCCGGCACGCCGCCGATGATCGAGTTCGTCGACGCCGCCGTCGACGGTCGGCTCCACCCGATCACCGTGACCTTGGCGGACCGACGGATCGCCGTGATCGGCGCGAACGGCTCGGGCAAGTCGACGCTCGCGCGGATGATCAACGGCCTCGTCGAGCCCACGTCCGGGCGGGTGTCCGTCGACGGCCTCGACACCCGCCGTGACGGTCGCGCCGTCCGTCGCCGCGTCGGCTTCGTGTTCACCGACCCCGCGGCGCAGCTGGTGATGCCGACCGTCGCCGAGGACGTCGCCCTCTCCTTACGCCGGAGCCTTCCGGACAAGGCCGAGCGTCGAGCCGCGGTCACCCGCGTGTTGGAGCGATTCGGGCTGGCGGAGCTGGCCCACCGCAGCGTCCACGCCCTCTCCGGCGGCCAACGGCAGTTGCTGGCGATCGCCACGGTGCTGGCGACCGACCCGGCGGTCCTGGTCGCGGACGAGCCGACGACCCTGCTCGACCTGGCCAACACCCGGCGCATCGGCGAGGTCCTGTTGGGTCTGGACCAACAAGTCGTGGTGGTCACCCACGACCTCGAGCTCGCGGCACGCTGCGACCGTGCGCTCGTCGTCGACGCCGGCCGTATCGTGTTCGACGGGCCGGCGGCTGCAGCGGTCGACCACTACCGGGCGGCGGTCTCGTGACCGCGAACCCGCTCGGGCTCTACCGGCCGGGCGCCTCGGTCCTGCACCGCCTCACCCCGGGCCCGAAGCTCCTCGGGCTGTTCGTACTGGGAATGGCCGTGCTCGTCGTCCGCGGACCGTGGACCGGGGCCGGGTTCCTCGCGCTCGCCTTCGGCCTGGCCGCGCTCGGCCACCTCTCGATCGGGACCATCCTGAGGTCGCTGCGCGGGTTCGCGGTGGTCGGCGCGCTGCTGCTGGCCTTCAACGCGTGGCAGAACGACTGGGCCCGGGCGGTCGAGGTCGTCACCGATCTCGGGGCGCTGATCGTGACAGCGACCGTGCTCACCGCGACCACCTCGGTGGACGACCTGCTGGACAGCATCGTGCGCGGCCTGCGGCCGTTCCGCCGCTTCGGCGTCGACCCCGACCGGGTCGGTCTGACCTTCTCGCTCATGCTCCGCGCCGTGCCCGAGACGCTCGACCTGGCGGCCGAGACGCGCGATGCGGCGCGGGCCCGGGGGCTCGAGCGCAGCATCCGGGCGCGCACCACCCCACTCGTCCTGCGGGTGGTCGCCCGCGCCCGCGACACCGGCGACGCCCTGCACGCGCGCGGCGTCGTGGACTGACTCGACGGCTGCGATCTCGCTACTCTCGTGGCATGGGTCGCGCATTGCGGACGCTGGTGGTCGACGACGAACAGCCCGTCCTCGACGAGTTGGTCTGGCTCCTGGGGCGCGACGACCGCATCGGGACGATCGACACGGCGCAATCGGGCACCGAGGCGCTGCGTCGTCTCGAGACCGGCGACATCGACCTGCTGTTCCTCGACATCGCGATGCCGGGCCTGACCGGGATCGACATCGCCCGTCTGGTCGACAAGTTCAAGACGCCCCCGCAGATCATCTTCGTCACCGCCCACGACCAGCATGCCGTCGAGGCGTTCGACCTCAACGCGGTGGACTACCTGCTCAAGCCGATCCGCGAGGAGCGCCTGCGCGAGAGCGTGCGCCGCGCCGTCGCCGACGCCGAGAGCGCGGGCCCGGACCCCGACGACACGATCGCGGTCGAGCTGGCGGGCGTGACGCGGTTCGTCTCCCGCTCCCAGGTCACCCACGCCGAGGCCCAGGGCGACTACGTCCGCCTGCACACCCTCGACGGGACGAGCCATCTGATCCGCACCCCGCTCGGGTCGCTCGCGGACGACTGGGCCGCCGCCGGATTCCTGCGCATCCACCGCAGCCTCGTGGTCAATCGCGCCCACATCGTCGAGGTGCGGATGTCGTCCGGGCGCGCGAGCGTCGTCGTGCCGGGTCCCGACGACACCACCATCGAGCTGCAGGTCGCCCGCCGGCACACCCGGGCACTGCGCGAGCTGATCGGCGAGCACACGCCGTGACCGGGCCGACCGATCCGGCGACCGGGCGGGTGCGCATCACCAGCCCGCTCTCGACCGCTCCCGCGCACGTGCGCAGCACGGTCGGTCAGGAGATCGACGAGGCGACCGGCGTCGGCGAGGTCTACATGAGGTCGCTGATCCGTTCTCAGCTGCGCGCCGCCCTGACGGTCGCGGTCACCTTGCTGCTCACGGTGGTCAGCCTGCCGCTGCTGTTCCTGTTCGTGCCCGGGCTCAACGACGTCAGGGTGCTCGGCGTGCCCGTGCCGTGGCTGATCCTGGGCGCCGGGGTGTACCTCGGCGTGATCCTGCAGGGGTGGCTCTACGTGCGCCACGCCGAGCGGGCCGAACGGCTGTTCACCCAATTGGTCGAACCGAACGATCCGGACCGGTGACGGCCCGATGAGTCCGACCTGGGGAATCGCCGCCGTCGCGCTGGTGTCACTGGCGACCCTCGCGATCGGCGCGTTCGGCCTGCGCTTCAGTCGCACCACGAGCGACTTCTTCGTCGCCTCGCGCTCGGTGTCGCCGGCCCTCAACGGCTCGGCGATCAGCGGCGAGTACCTGTCGGCTGCCTCGTTCCTGGGCATCGCCGGCCTGCTGCTCACCCACGGCGCCGACATGCTCTGGTATCCGATCGGCTGGACCACGGGGTACCTGCTGCTTCTGGTCTTCGTGGCCGCGCCACTGCGCCGCTCGGGCGCCTACACGATCCCCGACTTCGCCCAGGTGCGGCTGCAGTCGCTCGCCGTCCGGCGGGTGTCGACCGTACTGGTCGTCGCGGTGGGCTGGCTGTACCTGCTGCCCCAGTTCCAGGGCGCCGGCCTGACCCTCCACGCGGTGCTGGACGCACCCCGCTGGGTGGGCACGGTGCTGGTGTCCGTGATCGTGGCGATGAACGTGATCCTCGGCGGCATGCGGTCGATCACGTTCGTGCAGGCGTTCCAGTACTGGCTCAAGCTCACCGCGCTGTTCGTGCCGTTGATGTTCCTGCTGCTGGCCTGGTCGCGCGACGGGCGTCCTGCGACGCAGGCGAGCACGGACTGGTGGGCGCCCCTGGGGCTGGCCACGCCCGAATCGATCTACTCCACGTACGCCGTCATCGTGGCCACGTTCCTCGGAACGATGGGCCTGCCGCACGTCGTGGTGCGCTTCTACACGAACCCGGACGGCCGCGCCGCCCGACGCACGACGCTCTTCGTGCTGGTGCTGATCTCCCTGTTCTACCTGCTGCCGACGTTCTACGGCGTGCTCGGCCGGGTCTACGCCTCCGACCTGGTCGACTCCGGCCGCGCGGACACCGTCGTCCTGGAGCTGCCGAGCCGACTGTTCGGCGGGACGGCCGGCGAGCTGCTCACGGCGCTGGTCACCGCCGGCGCGTTCGCTGCCTTCCTGTCGACGTCCTCGGGTGTGTCGATGGCGCTCGCGGGCGTCGTCGCCCAAGGCATCAACGGCGTCGAGGGGTTGCGTGGGCGCGTGTCGCCGATCGCGGCCCTGCGGGTCGCCGCGGCCGTCTGCGTCGCGGTGCCGCTCGTCCTCGCCTTCGTGTCCGAGCCGATCCCGGTGGCCAGCTCGGTCGTGTTCGCCTTCGCGCTGGCCGCATCGACGTTCTGCCCGCTCCTGGTGTTGGGCATCTGGTGGCGTGGCCTGACCTCGACCGGCGCGATCGCCGGACTCGTCGGCGGCGGGCTGTGCGCCGCGACGGCACCGTTCGTCACGCTGATCGTCGCGAGGTCGTTCCGGCTCTGCCCGCCGAACGTGAAGAAGCTCCCGCCCACGTACAGCGTGTCGCCGACCAGGGCGAGCGACGTGACGTAGGAGGTGATCCCGGTCGGAATGGCGACGTTCCAGTG
>JAJUII010000019.1 GCA_029265505.1 Aeromicrobium choanae | reverse complement strand
GGCGGTGGCGAAGGTGGTCCACGCCTCGGTCCACTCCGTCGCCTCGGCCTGGCAGGTCGTCGAGGCCCACTCGGCGAACGACTCGTTGAGCCACAGGTCGTCCCACCAGCGCATCGTCACCAGATCGCCGAACCACATGTGGGCCATCTCGTGCAGGATCGTGTTCGCCCGCTGCTCGTAGGCCGACACGGTCTGGCGGCTGCGGAAGATCATCTCGTCGCGGAACGTCACGCAGCCGGCGTTCTCCATCGCGCCCATGTTGTACTCCGGCACGAACAGCTGGTCGTACTTGCCGAAGGGGTAGCCCATCTCGAAGGCGCCCTCGAAGAACTCGAAGCCCTGCTTGGTGATGAGGAGGATGTCGTCGGCGTCCAGGTGCGGGACGAGCGACTGGCGGCAGAACACGCCGAGTGGGATCTCGCCGTACTCGCCCACGTAGGTGTCGCGGACCTCGTGGTACTCGCCGGCGACGAGCGCGGTGATGTACGTGCTCATCGGCTTCGTCGGCGCGAAGTGCCACACGGCCACGCCGTCGCGGACCGGCTCCGGCTGGGGGGTGGGGGAGTTCGAGACCACCTTCCAGTGCGCCGGAGCGGTCACGTGGAAGGTGAACCGCGCCTTCAGATCCGGCTGCTCGAAGGTCGCGAACACGCGGCGGGCGTCGGGGACCTCGAACTGGGTGTAGAGGTAGACGCGGTCGTCGGTCGGATCGACGAAGCGATGCAGGCCCTCGCCGGAGTGCGAGTACAGGCAGGTGCCCGTCACCACCAGCTCGTTGTGCTCCTGCAGGTCGTCCAGGGCGATGCGGCCGTCGGCATACACCGACAGGTCGAGCTCGCGGCCGTTGAGGACGATCGACGTCAGCTCGCCGTCGACCAGGTCCACGAAGGTCGAGGCGCCCGCGGTCGCGTCGAACCGCAGCGTGGTGACCGAACCGAACCTCTCTCCGTCGAGGGTGAGGTCGAGTGCCACGTCGTACTCGGGGTCGGAGACGACGGAGGCGCGTTCGCGGGCTTCTTCACGGGTCAGGTTCGTTCCGGGCATGACTCCACTCTCGCACTCGGCGCCCACCTCGTCGTGTGGACCCCGCAGGATCGCGGTCGGCGCCGCCCGCCCGAGTCGGACCGAAGTCCGGCAGGATGGGGACATGGAGATCCCGTTCGCCGCGTCGGAGCGTTCGACGATCGGCGTCGAGTGGGAGCTGGCGCTCGTCGACCAGGACTCGGGCGACCTGCGCCAGGTCGCGCAGACGGTGCTCGACGCGGTGGCGCCGATCGGCGGTGGCGAGCACTCGCACATCAAGCAGGAGCTGCTGCTCAACACGGTCGAGGTGATCACCGGGGTCTGCCGCACGGTCGACGAGGCGCGTCGCGATCTGCAGCGCAGCATCGACGAGCTGCGCGCCGTGCTCGAGCCGCTCCGCGTCGAGCTGATGTGCGCCGGCACCCATCCGTTCGCGCGCTGGACGCAGCAGAAGGTCACCGACAAGGAGCGCTACGCCACGCTCATCGACCGCACCCAGTGGTGGGGGCGGCAGATGCTGATCTACGGCGTGCACGTCCACGTCGGCATCGAGGACCGTGACAAGGTCTTGCCGATCAGCCGGGCGATGCTCACCCACTACGGGCACTTCCAGGCGCTCAGTGCCTCCAGCCCGTTCTGGGGCGGTGAGGACACCGGGTACGCCTCGAACCGCGCGCTGATGTTCCAGCAGCTGCCGACGGCCGGACTGCCGTTCCAGTTCGACCGGTGGTCCGAGCTGGAGCACTACGTCGACGACATGCTCAAGACCGGGGTCATCGACGACTTCGACGAGATCCGCTGGGACATCCGACCGTCGCCCAAGTTCGGCACCCTCGAGATGCGGATCTGCGACGGCATCCCCACGATGTCGGAGCTGGCCAGCATCGCGGCCCTGACCCACTGTCTGGTCGAGCACTATTCCCGCGAGCTCGACGCCGGCCGCGAGCTGCCGACGATCCCGCCCTGGTTCGTCCAGGAGAACAAGTGGCGCGCCGCCCGGTACGGCATGGACGCGATCCTCATCCTCGATCGCGAGGGGAGCGAGGAGCTGGTGACCGACGATCTGGCCAGACTCCTCACCCGGCTCGAGCCGGTCGCGGCCGACCTGGGGTGCTCGAGCGAGCTGGCGGCGATCGCGGAGATCGCGCTGGTCGGGGCCTCCTACCAGCGGCAGCGAGCGGTGTCGAAGACCCACGGCGGACGCCTCGATGCGGTGGTCGCCCACCTGGTGGAGGAAATGCGCGAGGGCCGTCCGGTGTTGCACCGGACATGACCACCATCGAGAACGTCGACCTCTGGTTCGACCCGCTGTGTCCCTGGGCCTGGATGACCTCGCGCTGGATGCTCGAGGTCGAGAAGGTCCGACCCGTCCACACCACCTTCCACGTGATGAGCCTGTCGGTCCTCAACGAGGACAAGGACGTGCCCGAGGAGTACCGCGAGGCGATCGAGCAGGGCTGGGGACCCGTCCGGATCTGCATCGCCGCGGAGCGGCGGCACGGCGTCGAAGTGCTGCGCGATCTGTACACGGCGCTGGGCGTCCGCCGGCACCACGAGGGGCGCGAGTTCGGTCGTGACCTCTACGTCGAGGCGCTCGCCGAGGCCGGGCTCCCGGTCGAGCTGGCCGACGCCGCCGACGACGACTCGCTCGACGACGCGGTCCGTGCCTCGCACGCCGACGGCATCGGCCGGGTCGGCGAGGAGGTCGGCACCCCGGTCATCGCGATCGGAGACGTCGCGTTCTTCGGCCCGGTCGTCTCGCCGGCGCCCAAGGGAGAGCAGGCGGGCACCGTCTTCGACGGCGCGCGTGCCCTGGCGTCCTACGACGGATTCTTCGAGCTCAAGCGCACGCGGACGCGCGAGCCGATCTTCGACTGACGCCGCGCCCGGCGGCCTGCGCGGTTGGCTATAGTCCGCAGCATGTCCGCGCCCGACGACGAGGCCGCCGAGGTCCCCGAACCCCGCGGCTCCGCCGGGGCGCAGCTCATCGCGTGGGCCGTCGGCGGTGCGGCGACGGTGGCGGGCGTCGCCCTCGTCACCGGCGAGGCGGCGCCCGCCGTGGTCGTCGCCGTCCTGGTCGCGATCACCTGCCGGCTGGCGTGGACGACCCCGCGGTCGGCGCCGCGCGCCCACGGGCTGCCCGGCTACGGCGGGCCCCGTCACGATCTGCCCCGCCTGAGGAGAATCGGACGGCTCACGACCGGAATCGGCTGGATCGCCGCGGTCGGACTCGCGTTCGTCGCACCGCTCTGCTCGGTGCTCGGCGCGCTGCTGGCCCTCGCCGGCATGGCGCTCGAGCCGCTGGGCTGGCTCGACGACGGCCGTCGGCTGCGTCGCGCGCTCGAGCGCCACGCACCGACCATCGCCCTGGCGTACGCCGGAACGACGGGAGGCCCGTGGCAGATCGCCATGTGGGAGCCGTACCTGCTGGCGTCGCAGGAATCCTGCATCATCATCAACCGCCACGAGTTCGTCAGCGAGATGATCCGCCGGGGCGCCGCCCCCCGATCACCGTTCGTCGACCTGGGCGGCCTGGGGTTCGCCAACCTCCGGTTCGTGGCGGTCGAGTCGATCCGCGCGATGTTCTACGTGCAGAACGCGGAGTCGAACGCCCACTTCCTGGCCCTCTCCGGTCGCACCCACGTGTGGATCGGGCACGGCGAGTCCGACAAGCCGGCGAGCTTCAACGAGCGCCACGCGCGCTACGACCTGCTCGCGCTGGCCGGGCCGGCGGCGGTCGAGCGGTACGCCGCGAACGGGATCGACGTGCCCGCCGAGAAGTTCGTCCTGATCGGCCGGCCCCAGGTCGCCGGCATCGAGGGCCCCCGTCCCCGCCCCTGGGCCGATCCGCGCGTCCTCTACGCGCCGACGTGGGCCGGGATCGACCCCTCGGTCAACTTCTCCTCGCTGCGGATCGGTCCGCAGATCGTGCGGGCGATGCTCGACCGGGGCCTGACGGTGGTGTTCCGTCCCCATCCGCTGAGCGAGCGCGGCGTGCGGCACGGCGAGCTCATCGCGCAGATCCACGCGCTGCTCGAGCGTGACCGGCGCGCCACCGGGCGACAGCACGTCTGGGGGGAGCAGGCGACACGTCGCTGGAGCATCGTCGACTGCGCCAACCACGTCGACATGCTCGTGTCGGACGTCTCCAGCGTCGTGGGCGACTTCCTGCCGTCGGGCAAGCCGTACGCGATGACGATGATGCGGCACGACGATCCGAAGCGGTTCCGCGCCGAGAACTCGCTCGCGCGGGGCGGCTATCTCATCGGTGCGGACCTGGCGACCCTTCCGGAGGTACTCGACGCGATGCTCGGCGACGATCCGCTCGCCGGGCTTCGCGAGGAGGTCCGGCGCCACGTCCTGACCGATCGGTCGGGGGAGGAGTCGGCGGCGTGCTTCGCCGAGCTCGTCCGAGGGCTCGCCCGAGGCCAGGTGCCGTCCTGACAAGATGGGGGCATGCGCGTCCATCTCGGTGCCGATCACGCCGGCTACGAACTGAAGAACCACCTGGTCACCTGGCTGCGCGAGCGCGGTCACGACCCCGTCGACCACGGCGCCCACGAGTACGACGCCGAGGACGACTACCCGCCGTTTTGCGTCGAGGCCGCCCAGGCCGTGCTCGACGAGCCCGGCTCACTCGGCATCGTCATCGGCGGCTCGGGCAACGGCGAGCAGATCGCCGCGAACAAGGTCCCCGGCATCCGCTGCGCGCTGACCTGGAGCGTCGAGACCGCCCAGCTCGCCCGCCAGCACAACAACGCGCAGGTGATGGGCATCGGCGCGCGCATGCACTCGCTGGAGGAGGCCGAGCGGATCGTCGAGGCCTTCCTGACCACGCCGTGGAGCGAGGCGGAGCGCCACCAGCGCCGCATCGATCTGCTGGCGCGGTACGAGCAGACCGGCGACTTTGCCTGAGGGGCACACCCTCCACCGGCTCGCGCGCGAGCTCAACGAGCGCTTCGCGGGACGTCCGCTGCGCTCCACGAGCCCGCAGGGGCGGTTCGTCTCGGCCGACCGCATCGACGGGCGCCGCCTGACGCGGGCGACCGCCCACGGCAAGCACCTGTTCGTCGCCTTCGAGGGCCTCGCCGAGCAGGTCCACGTGCACCTGGGCCTGTACGGCGGTGTGACGTTCGCCGACGGCACCGATCTGCCGATCGTCGGGCAGGTGCGCTGGCGGCTCGACGACGGCTCGACGACGGCCGACCTGCGCGGGCCGACGGCGTGCGAGCTGCTCACGCCGGGCGAGGTCGACGCGATCCGCGCCCGCTTGGGGCCCGACCCCCTCGACCCCGGCGCCGACCCGGAGCCTGCGGCGCGGCGGGTGGCGCGGTCGCGGACGCCGATCGCCACGCTGCTGCTGGACCAGAGCGTCGTCGCCGGGGTGGGCAACGTCTACCGCGCCGAGGTCCTCTTCCGCCAGCGGATCGACCCGTTCGTGCCGGGCCGTGACCTCGCGCCGACCACCTTCGGCGCGGTCTGGTCGGACCTGGTCGACCTCATGGCCGACGGGGTGCGGCTCGGTCGCATCGACACGGTCCGCCCCGAGCACACTCCCGAGGCGATGGGCCGACCGCCGCGCGTCGACGACCACGGCGGAGAGGTCTACGTCTACCGCCGGGACGGGGCGCCGTGTCTGGTGTGCGGCACCCGGATCCGGACTGCGACGCTGGCGTCCAGAAACCTGTTCTGGTGGCCGCGCTGCCAGCGTCGCCGGTAGGGTTCCAGCGTGGGTTGGAGCCGAGGGATCAAGTCCGACCCGGTGGGCCGCTACCTGTCGATGAACGCACGTGAGTGGCGCTCCGGGTCGCGCGACGGTCAGATGATCGTGCTGGCGACGCTGTTGGTCGCCACCTTCGTCATGTTCCTGATCAGCCTCAAGTGGTACTCGCTCATGCCGTCGGCCACGTTCATCCTGCCGATGCTCGTCGGGGGGCTGCTCCTGCAGTGGCGTCCCCAGCTGCTGCTCACCGGTGTCGCACTCTTCGCGGCGACGGTGTCGGCGCTGGTCCAGTCGATCGGCTTCGAGTTCAGTCAGGCCCGCCCGATGACCCTGGTGGCGGTCTACGCCTCGGCCGGGGTGCTCCTGTACGGGGCGTCCCGGACGAAGTCGGGTCTGCCGGCCGCGCTCGGCGAGATGATGCTGATGGAGCTGCGAGACCGCCTCCAGGCGCAGGGCACCGTGCCGAAGCTCCCGGAGGGCTGGACGAGCGAGTCGGCGATGGAGTCGGCCGGGTCGGCGAAGTTCGCCGGTGACTTCCTCGTCGCGAACCTGTCGAAGGATCGCAAGCATCTGGAGATGGTGCTCGTCGACGTGTGCGGCAAGGGCATCGCGGCCGGGACGCAGTCCCTGCAGCTGGCCGGTGCCCTCGGCGGGCTGATCGGCTCGCTGCCGCCGCTGGGACTGTTCTCCGCCGCCAACGACTATCTGCTGCGCCAGTCCTGGGACGAGGGCTTCGCGACCGCGGTGCACGTGCTGGTCAATCTCGAGACCGGCGGTTATGAGGTGCTCAACGCCGGGCACCCGCCGGCGATGCACTGGAAGAAGGACGAGCAGGAGTGGGTCGTCTCCGGGGCGCGGGGGCTGGCCCTGGGCATCATCGAGCAGCCCGACTTCCGCGTCGCCTCCGGCGTGATCGAGCCGGGCGAGGCGCTGATGTTCTACACCGACGGTGTCGTCGAGACGCGGTCGCTCGACCTGGCGGTCGGGGTGGAGTGGCTGCGCGGTGCCGCGAAGATCGCGATCGGGCCCGGCATGGCGGGAGCGCCCCGGCGGATCCTGGACCAGACCGAGCCGGGCGAGGACGACCGCGCCGTGCTGATCCTGCACCGCCTGGAGCAGTGAGACCGCCACGCGGTCGACTGGAGCGGACGACGGGACTCGAACCCGCAACATTCTGCTTGGAAGGCAGAGACTCTAGCCAATTGAGCTACGTCCGCGAGGCGCCCCTGGGCGCCGGGTCCATGATGCCACAGCCCCGTCGAGCCGATCAGGACCCGGTGCGGATGACCACGTCGGCGGCGTGCGGTGTGGCGTCGGCGCGCAGGTACTCGTCCTCCTGGGCGGCCCACACGTCCCACCACGGCGCGTAGACGTCGCCGTCGCGTGCGAGGGCGCGGCGTCGGCGGACGGGCTCGGGAGCCTCCAGCCAGACCACGTGGCTCAGAAAGGGTCGCAGGACCCGGGCCCCGGCGCCCACGCCCTCGATGATGAGCTCCTCCGTCGGTCGGATCGTGAGCCGGCTCCCCGGCCGGGAGGCGTGCCAGTCCCACTGGCGGACGTGGGCCAGCTCGCCGACCGCCAGGGCCGCGAGGATCTCCCGCACGATCGCGGGCGTGCGCGCCAGGCCGCGCCACCCGGGGTACAGCCGCTCCAAGTGCAGGATCGGCGCTCCCATCGCATCGGCGAGGTCCAGGGCCAGGGCGGTCTTCCCGGCGCCGCTGCGACCGTCGACGGCGACGACACGGGTGACCCCGCAGGCGGGCGCGCGGTCGCGGATCCGCTCCACCAGTCGGTCGACGCTGCTCGGGGATTCCACCGCATCGACGCTACCTGCTCGGCGGGCGGCCGCCACCGGTCGCCGACTAGATTGGCGCCATGCAGTCCGTCCGCGTCCGCCTGTTCGCGGCCGCCCGCGAGGCGGCCGGGACGTCCGAGACGACGGTGGACGCCACCACGGTCGGGGAGGTCCTCGACGGCCTCGCCGCGCGGTTCGAGGGTCTCGGACCCGTGCTGACCCGGTGCTCGGTGCTCGTCGACGGCACCCGGACCACCGACCGTTCCGTCGTGATCCCGATCGACACGCCGGTCGACGTCCTGCCGCCCTTCGCCGGCGGCTGACCGGGCCTCAGCCGCCGATCGCGCTCATCGGGCGGTCCGGCTGGACGAAGCCGGGCGAGCCGATCCCGTGGCCGGCCTTCTTCGCCGCCACCGATCCGGTGACGATCGCCGCGAGGTCGTCGTCGCTGCCACCGCCGCGCAGGACCGGCACCAGGTCGGACTCCTCGCGGGCGAACAGGCAATTGCGCACATGTCCGTCCGCCGTGACTCGGATGCGGTCGCACGCGGCGCAGAACGGCGCGGTGACCGAGGCGATGACCCCCACCGATCCGGGGCCGCCGTCGACGAGCCACGTGTCGGCGGGGGAGGAGCCGCGCCCGCCGACCGGGGTCAGCTCGAAGCGGTGCCGCAGCCGCCGCAGGATCTCGTCGGCCGGCACCATCGCGCCGCGGTCCCAAGTGTGGCCGGCGTCGAGCGGCATCTGCTCGATGAAGCGCATCTGCGCGCCGATCCCGACCGCGAACTCGACCAGGTCGACCAGCTCGTCGTCGTTGACACCGCGCATCGCCACGGCGTTGAGCTTGAGGGGCTCGAAGCCGGCCGCCAGGGCGGCGTCGATGCCGGCGAGCACCTCCGGAAGGCGGTCGCGTCGGGTCAGACGTGCGAAGCGGTCGCGGTCGAGAGTGTCGATGGAGACGTTGACGCGCGCCAGGCCGGCGTCGCGCAACGGCGCGGCCAGCTCGGCGAGCCGGATGCCGTTCGTCGTCATGGAGACGTGGCGGCCCAGCGCGGCCAGCCGGGCGACGACGTCGACGACGTCCCGGCGGATCAGCGGCTCACCCCCGGTGAGCCGGATCTCGGTGACCCCCAGCCCCACGCAGACGCGCGCCACCCGCTCGATCTCGTCGGTGGTCAGGATGCCGTCGCGCTCGAGCCACGGCACGCCCTCGGCGGGCATGCAGTACGTGCAGCGCAGCGAGCACTTGTCCGTCAGGGAGATGCGCAGGTCACGGTGGACCCGGCCGAAGTCGTCGACGAGACTCACAGTCCCACCCAGTCCGAGCGTCCCCGGTCGTCGGTCTGGCGCTTCCAGATCGGCACCTCGGTCTTGACCAGCTCGATCAGGGACCGGGTCGCATCCATCGCCTCGGACCGATGCGGCGCCGCGGATGCGATGACCACCGCGACGTCCCCGACCGCCAGCTCGCCTCGCCGGTGCGAGACGGCGATCGTGGCCCCGGTGGACTGGGCGACCCGGGCGGCCAGCGCGGTGAGCATGCCCTCCGCGTCCGGGTGCGCCTCGTACTCGAGGCGCACCACCGAGCCGCGGGCCTGCGGATCGTGGTCGCGGATCGTGCCGACGAACACGTCGGTGGCGCCGTGCACCGGATCGGCGACCGCGGCCAGGTGCGCGCCGACGTCCAACGGCTCGTCGACCACGCGGGCGTGCGCCACGCGGCCGGTCGGCGCCGGGGGAGTCATGGACCCAGCCTAGGCCGGGAGCGCGGAGTCGGCGGGCGCCGTGGTCGGGATGACTGGATTCGAACCAGCGACCCCCTGCTCCCAAAGCAGGTGCGCTACCAAGCTGCGCCACATCCCGTGGACGGGCCAAGTGTACGGCGGTGGGCGGGGGGTCGGTCAGCGGTGACCCGACGGGCCGTTTGACCCGCCACCACGGGCGACCCGTAGACTGAACGCTGGCCTGCGTGAGGACGCCGCGGGCTGACCGGAAGTCCGACGACGCAGGAGTCAATCACGTGAAGAGCAGCACCGAATCGCTGAGCCCGACGAGGGTCAAGCTGACCATCGAGGTGCCGTTCGAGGAGTTCAAGCCGAACCTCGACAAGGCCTACAAGACCATCGGTGCGCAGATCCAGGTCCCCGGCTTCCGCAAGGGCAAGGTGCCGCCGGCGATCATCGACCAGCGCGTCGGCCGCGGCGCCGTCCTCGACGAGGCGCTCAATTCCGCGCTGCAGGGGTGGTACACCCAGGCGCTGCAGGAGACCAAGACCACGCCGCTCGGCCAGCCCGAGATCGACCTGACCAAGTTCGAGGACGGCGAGACCATCGAGGTCACCGCCGAGGTCGACGTGCGCCCGAAGCTGGACCTGCCCGACCCGTCGACCATCGAGGTCACGGTCGACGAGATCACCGTCAGTGACGAGGACGTCGACGAGCAGCTCGCCGAGCTGCGTGAGCGCTTCGCGACCTTCATCGACGTCGACCGCCCGGCCGCCGAGGGCGACTCGCTGACGATCGACCTGTCCGCCGCTCGCAAGGACGGCACCCTGATCGACGAGGCGCAGGCCGAGGGCTTGCCCTACGTCGTGGGCAAGGCCACGATGCTGGACGGCCTGGACGAGGCCGTCATCGGTCTGTCGAAGGGCGAGTCGAAGACGTTCGCCACGACGCTCGTCGGTGGCGAGCTCAAGGGCGAGGAGGTCGACGTCACCGTCACCGTCCAGGACGTCAAGCAGACCGAGCTGCCCGAGCTGGACGACGAGTTCGCCCAGATGGCGTCGGACTTCGACACGATCGAGGAGTTCCGTGCCGACCTGGCCGAGCGCCTCACCCGCGGCAAGCGCCTCGAGCAGGCCGCCGAGGCCCGCGACAAGGTGCTCGAGAAGATCATCGAGCAGGTCGACGCCCCGCTGCCGGACGGACTGCTCGAGGACGAGATCGCCAACCGCCGCCAGCAGATGGACCAGCAGCTCGCGATGGCCGGTCTGACGCTGGAGGACTACCTCCGCGACCAGGAGGACGGCAAGTCGGTCGAGGACTTCGAGGCCGAGCTCGAGAAGGACGTGCGCAACGCGATCGTCGCGCAGTTCGTGCTCGACCAGCTCGTCGAGGAGAACGAGTACCCGATCGACAACGACGAGCTGAGCCAGCACATCATGCGCCGTGCGCAGCAGTCCGGCGAGGACCCGAACGCGTTCGTGCAGCACATCATGGAGCACAACCACGTGCCCGAGATGATCGGCGAGGTGCTGCGAGGCAAGGCTCTGGCCGCCCTGGTCGAGTCGGCCAAGGTCACCGACGGCGCCGGCAACGTCGTCGAGCTGGCGAACCTGCGGGCCGACGGCACGATCGGCTCCGACGAGGACGAGGACGCCGAGCAGGCCGACTGATCCGATCCGCTCTCGACGGCGGGACCGATGCTGCGGCGTCGGTCCCGCCGTCGTGTGTGGGTGCGCCGTTCGGTCGTCGAGATCACATCGTCGTGCGCCGTCGACCTGAGGCACCATGGAGGCCATGTCCACCACCGCCCGCACGACGGACGTCGCCGCTCTCGCCCTCGAGTACGGCGATCGCGTCGTCGTGGGCACCGTGCGGGAGGTCCACGCCGCGGTCGCGCGTCGGGCGTTCCGGGCCACGCGGCTGATCGGAGGACGGATCCCCGAGTCGGTGCACGACGCCGTCGCGAGCACGGTCTACGGCGGCGTGTCCGGGGCGCTGCGGCTCTCGGGCCGCACTGCGCGGTCACTGGCCTCGCGGGGGTTCGGCGCGCCGCTGGACGACTCGCGGCTGGGTCGTCAGGTGCGCTCGGCGCTGAACGGGGCGATCGGCGACCAGCTGCGGCTGGCCGGAGACCCGCAGACGATCACCATGGCCGTCCGTCAGGCGGGCGTCGACGTGCCGCCCTCGTCCTGGTGGCTGCGCAAGGCCTTCCCCGACGCCACCGGGCACGTCGTGCTGTTCGTCCACGGACTGTGCGAGAACGACGAGTCGTGGCGCTTGGGCGCGGCGCGCCGGCCGACGTACGCCGACCGGATCCTGGCCGAGACCGACGCCACCCCGGTCGCCGTCCGCTACAACTCGGGGCTGCACGTCTCGGAGAACGGCCGTCACCTCGCGGAGCTGCTGGGCGACCTCGTCGACCACTGGCCCGTCGCGGTCGACCGGATCACGCTGGTCGGCCACTCGATGGGCGGCCTGGTCGTCCGCGCCGCGACGAACCACGCCCTGGTCGACGGACATCGGTGGGTCGATCGGGTGACCGACGTCGTCTGCCTCGGTACGCCGCATGCCGGGTCGGCTCTCGAGAAGGCGGCGCACCTGGGGTCCCGACTGCTGCGCTTCTGGCCGGAGACCACCCCGTTCGGTGGGCTGCTGGACTCCCGGTCGGCCGGGATCGTCGACCTGCGCCACGGGTACATCAGCGCCGACGAGTGGCAGGGCCAGGATTTGACCGCGCGCTGGGGGCTCGACCGGATCGCCGCCGCGCCGGTGCCGCATGCGGAGTACCACTTCGTCGCGGCGACCCTCGGTGCCTCGTCACGGCATCCGCTCGGCGCGCTGCTCGGCGACCTGGTCGTGCACCTGTCGTCCGCCTCCGGCGTCGGTCGGCACGGGCCGGTGGTGGCGGGTGCCGGGCTGGAGTACCTGCCCTCGGCGAGTCATCTGGGTCTGCTCAATCATCCGCGGGTCGGCGACTGGCTGGTCGCCTGGATCACGGCGCGACCGCGCCGCGTCCGACGACTCGAGTCATCGTGACACCGCGGATGTCACCGTGGGTTACGCTCTGCTGAGCCGGCGGTGACGTGCCGGCCCGGGCAGCAGAGGAGACGACAGTGGCCAATCGCGAAGAGATCTCCGCCTCGGTTGACATCCGGGCGACGCCGGAGCAGGTCTGGGCGCTCGTGGGGGATCCGACGCGGATGCCCGAGTGGAGCCCCCAGTGCCGCAGGATGATCGTCCTCGGCCGGGGACCGGTCGGCGTCGGGACGCGCACCGTGAACCTCAACCGGAGAGGACCGCTGTGGTGGCCCACGCGCGCGAAGATCGTCCGGTACGACCCGCCGCGCGCTCTGGCCTTCGCGATCGCGGAGAACCGCACGGTCTGGTCCTACGAGCTGGAGCCGACCGCCGAGGGGACGCGGCTCACCGAGAGTCGTCGCACGCCCCACGGTGTCTCGGCGGTGTCCAATCTCCTCACTCGGACCGTGCTGGGCGGCACGGGGAGGTTCGAGGCCGAGCTGGAGGAGGGGATCGGCCAGACTCTCGACCGGATCAAGGCGGCGGTGGAGGGCGGTGTCCCGGCAGCCCGCGAGCAGGTGGCCCCCCTGGAGGCGTCGATCCACGTGGCCGCCTCGCCGGAGGCGGTCTGGGAGGTGCTGCGCGATCAGCGCCGGATGCGTCACTGGAGCCCGGAGACGCTCCGGCAGTGGTTCTATCCGCGCCGACTCTCCCACGGCACCGTCAGCCTCAACCTGAACCGCCGCCGATGGTTCGTGTGGCCGACGATCAGTCGGTACGTCGACGTGGTCCGTCCCGCGCGACTCGCCTTCTACGTCTACGGGCCGGCGGCGCGCTGGAGCTACCGCCTCGACCCGCACGAGGGCGGCACCCTGCTGTCGCTGCGCCGCGATCTGCGCGGTGGCCGACCGAGCCTGCTCAGTCGGATCGTCGCGACCCTCGCGCTCGGCGGAGTCGAGGGACACGACGTCGAGCTGCGTGAGGGCATGGACCGCACACTCGAGGCGATCAAGCGGGAGATCGAGCAGCCCGCTCGGCGGTGAGGAGCACGGCTGTACGCCGATGGCGAACACACCCGCCGGTCGCGTGTGTGCGCGGTCCCGTCGGTCTAGTGTCGGTGACGTGAACGCACCCATGAGCCCCCGGATGGGCGTCGAGGCGGGACCGTCCGACCTTGACGGCCACATCTACAACCGTCTGCTGAAGGAACGCATCGTGTTCCTCGGCTCGGAGGTCCGCGACCAGAACGCGAACGCGATCTGCGCGCAGCTGCTGCTGCTCAACGCCGAGGACCCCGAGGCCGACATCTTCTTCTACATCAACAGCCCCGGCGGCTCCGTCGACGCGGGCATGGCGATGTACGACACGATGCAGTACATCTCGAACGACGTCGTCACGGTCGGCATGGGCCTGGCCGCGTCGATGGGCCAGTTCCTGCTGACCGCCGGCACGCCGGGCAAGCGCTTCGCGCTGCCGCACACCCGCATCATGATGCACCAGCCCTCGGGCGGCATCGGCGGCTCGGCGTCGGACGTCAAGATCCAGGCCGAGCAGTCCATCCTGCTGAAGCGGCAGCTCAACGAGCTGCAGGCGCTGCACACCGGCCAGACCGTCGAGCAGATCGAGGCCGACGCGGATCGTGACCGCTGGTTCACGCCGCTGCAGGCCAAGGAGTACGGACTGATCGACGACATCGTCAACACGGCAGGAGACGTGCGATGAGCTACTACATCCCGCAGTGGGAGGAGCGGACCTCGTACGGATTCCGCCGGATCGACCCGTACGCGAAGCTCTTCGAGGACCGGATCATCTTCCTGGGCACGCCGATCAGCGACGACGTCGCGAACGCCGTGACGGCGCAGCTGCTCTGCCTGCAGTCGATGGATCCCGACCGCGACATCAGCATCTACATCAACAGCCCGGGCGGCTCGTTCACCGCGCTCACGGCGATCTACGACACGATGCGCTACGTCAAGCCCGACGTGCAGACGTTCTGCCTGGGCCAGGCGGCGTCCGCCGCCGCGGTGCTGCTCGCGGCCGGCACGCCGGGCAAGCGATTCGCGCTCCCGAACAGCCGGGTGCTGATCCACCAGCCCTACACCGAGGGCACCGGTGGCCAGATCTCCGACCTGGAGATCCAGGCCAACGAGATCATCCGCATGCGCAAGCTGCTGGAGACGATGATCGCCGAGGCCTCGGGCAAGACGCCTGAGGAGGTCAGCCGCGACGTCGAGCGCGACAAGATCCTGACCGCCGCCGAGGCGGTCGAGTACGGGATCGTCGACCAGGTCCTCGACTCGCTCAAGACCACGGTCTGAGCGACACGCCCGGACCGATCCGAATTCGTCGGTCCCCCACGGTGTCTGATTGTGGCATCGTGGGGGAACCGCGAGAGACGACAGGAAACACCCCATGGCACGCATTGGCGAGACGGCCGACCTTCTGAAGTGCTCGTTCTGTGGCAAGAGTCAGAAGCAGGTCAAGAAGTTGATCGCCGGTCCCGGCGTGTACATCTGCGACGAGTGCATCGACCTGTGCAACGAGATCATCGAGGAGGAACTGGCCGAGGGCGCCGAGGTCAGCCTCGGTGAGCTCCCCAAGCCGGCCGAGATCTACGAGTTCCTCAACACCTACGTCGTCGGCCAGGAGGCCGCGAAGAAGGCGCTCTCGGTCGCGGTCTACAACCACTACAAGCGCGTCCAGGCGCAGGCCTCCGGCCGCCTGAACAAGGACGAGAACGTCGAGCTGGCCAAGTCCAACATCCTGCTCGTCGGCCCGACCGGCTGCGGCAAGACGTACCTGGCCCAGACCCTCGCCCGGATGCTCAACGTGCCGTTCGCGATCGCAGACGCCACCGCGCTGACCGAGGCCGGCTACGTCGGCGAGGACGTCGAGAACATCCTGCTCAAGCTGATCCAGGCCGCCGACTACGACGTCAAGAAGGCCGAGACCGGCATCATCTACATCGACGAGATCGACAAGATCAGCCGCAAGAGCGAGAACCCGTCGATCACGCGTGACGTGTCCGGCGAGGGCGTGCAGCAGGCGCTGCTGAAGATCCTCGAGGGCACGACCGCCTCGGTCCCTCCGCAGGGTGGCCGCAAGCATCCGCACCAGGAGTTCATCCAGATCGACACGACGAACGTGTTGTTCATCGTGGGCGGCGCGTTCGCCGGACTCGACCAGATCATCGAGCAGCGCAGCGGCAAGAAGACCTTGGGATTCAACTCCGACGTCACCCCGGCGCAGGAGGACAACGAGGCCGAGAAGCTGTCGAAGGTCGTGCCGACCGATCTGCTCAAGTTCGGTCTCATCCCGGAGTTCATCGGTCGTCTCCCGGTGATCGCCGCGGTCAACAAGCTCGACAAGCCGGCCCTGATCTCGATCCTCACCGAGCCGCGCAACGCGCTGACCAAGCAGTACATCCGGCTGTTCGCGATCGACGACGTCGAGCTGGAGTTCACCGACGAGGCGTGCGAGGCGATGGCCGACCTGGCCCTCGAGCGTGACACCGGAGCGCGTGGCCTGCGCTCGATCGTCGAGGAGGCGCTGCAGGACGTCATGTACGAGGTGCCCAGCCGCGACGACGTCGCGAAGGTCGTCGTGACGGCCGAGAGCGTGCGGGGCGAGGCTCCGCCGCGGGTACTGACGCACGACGAGGTCAACAAGAAGGCCAGCTGACCGGTAGCGTCGACGCATGGTCGACATCACGCTGTTCGGCGCCACCGGGTTCACCGGCGGCCTGACCGCCGACTACCTCGCCGTCCACCTGCCCGCCGGCGCCTCGTGGGCGATCGCCGGGCGCACGCGGTCCAAACTCGAGCAGGTCGCCGAGCGCATCGTCGCCACCGGACGCCCTGCGCCGTCGATCGTGATCGCCGATCACCGCGACGCTGCGTCGATGGCCGCGATGGCCGGCGGCACCCGCGTGCTGATCAGCACCGTCGGTCCGTACCTGAAGTACGGCGAGCCCGCGGTCAGGGCCGCCGCCGAGGCCGGCATCGACTACGTCGACCTCACCGGGGAGCCGGAGTTCGTCGATCGCATGTGGCTCGCGCACCACGAGACGGCCGTGCGGACCGGTGCGCGGCTGGTCCACGCGTGCGGCTTCGACTCGATCCCCTACGACCTGGGGGTCCTGCACACGGTCGAGCAGCTGCCTGCCGACGCGCCGATCACGGTGCGCGGCTACATCCGTGCGAAGGCGGCGTTCTCGGCAGGGACCTATCACTCGGCGATCCACCAGATCTCCCGCTTCCGGGCCTCCCAGTCGGTCGCGAGGCAGCGGCGGGAGCGCGAGCCGCGGCCGGCCGACCGCCGGGTCCGTGGCGGAGGCTCGATCGGGCGGGCGGTGCCGCCGGTGCGGGGGTTCGGCGTGCCGCTGCCGACGATCGATCCGCAGATCGTGCTGAGGTCGGCACGGGCGCTGGAGCGCTACGGGCCGGACTTCACCTACGAGCACCACGCCCACTTCCGGACACGCCGGATGATGCTGGCCGCGGCGCCCGCGCTCGGTGCGCTCGCCGTCGGCGCGATGATCCCCCCGCTCAAGGCACTGCTGCTGCGGGTCAAGAGCCCCGGCGACGGGCCGAGCGAGGAGCAGCGCGCGCGGTCGTGGTTCACGCTCTCGCTCGTGGGGGAGGGCGGTGGACGGAGGGTTCTGACGACGGTGCGCGGCGGTGATCCGGGGTACACCGAGACGGCGAAGATGCTCGCCGAGTCGGCGATGTGCCTGGCCTTCGACGAGCTGCCCTCGGTCGCGGGTCAGAGCACCACGGCCGTCGCGATGGGTCGGCCGCTGCTCACCCGGCTCCAGAACGCCGGGATCGACGTCGCCAGCACCGAGGTCGACTGACGCGGCCGTCGCCGCCGACCGTCCTCAGGCGACGACCACCCGGACGCCGGCCTCCTCGAGGGTGGCTCGGTCCCGGTCGCTCACCCCGTCGTCGGTGACCACCGCGCTCACGTCGCCCAGGGCGGCGAAGGAGAACACCTGGTGCGGACCGAACTTCGTCGAGTCGGCCAGCACCACGGTGGTCGCGGCAGCCTGCACGAGCGCCCGCTTGACCGCCGCCTCCTCCGAGTCGGGGGTGCTGAAGCCGTGGTCGGCGGTGATCCCGTTCGTGCCGATGAAGGCGACGTCGGTGCGGGTGGTGCGCAGCGCGTCGACCGTGGTCTGACCGACGGCGACGCCGGTGATCTCGCGCACGCGGCCGCCGACGGTGTGCAGCGCGATGCCGTCGTGTCCCAGCAGCAGGTGGGCGATCGCGACCGAGTGCGTGAGCACGGTCAGCCGGCGATCGCCGGGCAGTCGCTCGGCGAGGTGGGCGACGGTGCTGCCCCCGTCGAGCAGGACGCTGCCGCCGGTCTCGGGAAGGAACTCCAGCGCGGCGGAGGCGATGCGCGCCTTGAGATCGGGACGCTCGCCGGTGCGCTGGGCCAGACTGGCCTCCAGTCGCGAGTAGGCCGACGACAGCACGGCACCGCCGTGGACGCGCTTGGCGGTGCCGGCGCGCTCCAGCACCGACAGGTCTCGACGGATCGTCTCGGTCGAGACGTCCAGGTCCGCGGCCAGCTCGTTGACCGAGACGCGCCCGTGCCGCACCAGCAGTTCGGTGAGCAACAACTGGCGTTCGGCAGCGTACACGTGGCCTCCCGGTGTGGTGGTGTGGAACCGTGTGGGTTTACGTGGAAATCCTACGACGATTCGTCCACCGGGGCGCAGGTTTCGCCGATGAGCTCGTGGTCCACCCCTCGTGGACGCCCGAGCGTCGCTCACTCGGCGAGCGTGGCCTCCACTTGCACCGGCCCCTCGCCGACCGTCGTGCTCAGCTCGCCGGTGACCCGGCCCGCGGCGCGCACATCGCTCATCGCCGCGTCGAGGAGCTCGAGCGTCCGCTGGTCGGCGGTCACGGCGACGTGGGTGACCTCGGTGCGCTGACTGACCTTGGCAGTCGACTTCGCGCCGCGGATGCCCGCCAGCACCTCGCCGGCGACGGTCAGCAGGGCGCCGTCGAACGCCTCGACCTGCAGGTCGTCGACCGTCGGCCAGGCGGCACGGTGGATGGAGCCCTCCTGCCACCACGACCAGACCTCCTCGGTCACGTACGGCAGGAACGGAGCGAGCAGGCGCAACTGGACCGACAGCGCGAGCACGAAGGTCGCCTTCGCCGAGGTGGCACCGGCGTCCTCGCCGCGGGCGCGGTCCTTGACCAGCTCGAGGTAGTCGTCGCAGAAGTCCCAGAAGAACTTCTCGGTCGCCTCCAGGGCGGAGGTGTAGTCATAGGCCTCGAAGTGCTCCGTCGCCTGCTCGACCACGTCACGCAGGACGGTCAGCAGGGCACGGTCGAGAGGCTCGGTGACCAGGCTCGGGTCGAGCAGCGAGGCGTCGGCGCCCAAGCCGAACTGATCGACCGGGGCGACGACGAACTTGCTGGCGTTGAGCACCTTCATCGCCAGGCGGCGTCCGACCTTCATCTGCGTCTCGTCGAACGGCGAGTCGGCGCCGGGGCGGGCACCGGCCGCACGCCAGCGGACCGCGTCGGCCCCGAACTTCGTCAGGATCTCGTCGGGGACGACGACGTTGCCCTTCGACTTGCTCATCTTCTTGCGGTCCGGGTCGACCACGAAGCCGGACAGCGCGGCGTGCTTCCACGGCACGTGGCCGAACTCCTGGCTGGAGCGGACGACCGACGAGAACAGCCAGGTGCGGATGATGTCGTGACCCTGGGGACGCAGATCCATCGGGAACGTCCGCTCGAACAGGTCCAGGTCGCGCTCCCAGCCGCAGACCAGCTGCGGGGTCAGCGACGAGGTCGCCCACGTGTCCAGCACGTCGGGATCGGCGATGAAGCCGCCGGGCCGACCGCGTTGGGACTCCTCGTACCCCGGCGGGGTCTGCGAGGCCGGATCGACCGGCAGGTCGTACTCGGCGGGCAGGATCGGGTCGTCGTAGTCGGGCTCGCCGTTCTCGTCGAGGCGGTACCAGACCGGGAACGGGATGCCGAAGACGCGCTGACGGCTGACCAGCCAGTCCCCGTTGAGGCCCTCGATCCAGTTCGTGTAGCGCGACTGCATGTACGCCGGGTGCCACTCGATGTCGTCGCCCAGCTCGATGAGGCGCCGGCGCAGGTCGGCGTCACGGCCGCCGTTCTTGATGTACCACTGACGGGTGGAGACGATCTCGAGCGGCTTGTCGCCCCTCTCGTAGAAGTTCGCCATGCGCTGGGTGGGCTTCGGATCTCCGTCGAGGTCACCCGAGGCGCGGAGCGCCTCGGCCATCAGCTCGCGGGCGCTGAACGTCGTCTTGCCGGCCAGCTCGGCGTAGACCGCCTCTCCCGGGCCGCCGGCGATCCACTCGGGGACCTCGCGCAGGATGCGGCCGTCGCGGCCGATCACGGTGCGGTTGGGCAGGTCGAACTCGCGCCACCACTGCACGTCGGTCAGGTCGCCGAAGGTGCAGCAGTGGACGATGCCCGAGCCCTTCTCCGGGTCAGCCGCGGTGTGCGCGAGCACCGGCACCTCGACGCCGAAGATCGGCGAGCGGGCCGTCGTGCCGAACAGGTGGCGGTAGCGCTCGTCGTCCGGGTGGGCGATGAGCGCCACCGCGGCCGGGGTCAGCTCGGGCCGGGTGGTCTCGATGTACACCTTCTGGCCGTCCGCCAGGTGGTATGCGACGCGGTAGTAGTGTCCCGGGTACTCGCGCGCCTCCAGCTCGGCCTGGGCGACCGCGGTCTGGAAGGTCACGTCCCACATGGTGGGGGCGTCCTGGCTGTAGGCCTCGCCGCGGGCGAGGTTGCGCAGGAAGGCGCGCTGGCTCGTGACCTGGGCCTCATGCCCGATGGTCGTGTAGGTCTGTGACCAGTCCACCGACAGCCCCAGGGTGCGCCACAGCTTCTCGAAGACCTGCTCGTCGCGCTCGACCAGTTCGTTGCACAGGTCGATGAAGTTGCGTCGGCTGACCGGGATCTGCTTCTTGGCGTCGGGCTTGACCGGCGGTGTGAAGTCGGGGTCGTACGGGAGCGACGGGTCGCAGCGCACGCCGTAGTAGTTCTGCACCCG
>JAJUII010000065.1 GCA_029265505.1 Aeromicrobium choanae | reverse complement strand
ACTCGCTGGCGGAGGTTCCGCACCGCGGTCCCCGAGGACGCGGCCTTCACCCTCCTTCGGCAGTGACCTGCCGCGGCAGCGTCGGTTCCTGAGAAAGGCGCTGCGGACCAACGACCGGCCGTGGTCGATCGTGCTGGTGCACTCGGGCCCGTTCGCCTCGCGGCCCGACCGGGTGAGCTCGACCATGAGGTCGACGTTCCTGCGCACCCTGGAGCGGCACGGCGCCGACCTGGTCCTGTCCGGGCACGACCACTCCTACGCCCGCGGCATGAAGGCCGGCGTCACCTACCTGACCTCGGTGAGCGGACCGAAGTACTACGCCAGCTCGGCTCGGGACTGGCGGCGGGGCGGGGCCACGCGGCGCGCCTGGGCGTCTCGGACCTCGACCTACCAGGCGATCACCGTGACCCCTGATCGGATCACCGTCCGGGCGATCGTCGGGCACCGGGCCGACGGGGCCCGTCCGGCCGCCCGGGTCGGCGACGTCCTCGACCGGTTCAGCCTGCGGCGGTGATCAGAGCTTGCGCAACCGCACCCACTGGACGGTGTGGTCACTGGCCTTGCGCAGGATCACGTCGGCGCGCCCGCGGGTGGTGGCGACGTTCTCGCGCAGGTTGGGCCAGTTGATCGTGTCCCACAGCTCCTCGGCCCGCGCGACGGCCTGCTCGTCGGTGAGCGTGCTGTAGCGGTGGAAGTACGAGGCCGGATCGGCGAACGCCGTCTCGCGCAGTCGCAGGAAGCGGTTGATGTACCAGCGCCGGATGTCCCGGCTGTTGGCGTCGACGTAGATCGAGAAGTCGAAGAAGTCGCTGATGGCCAGCCCGGGAGAGCCGTCGCCGCGCACCCGCGGTGGGGCCAGCACATTGAGTCCCTCGACGATGAGGATGTCGGGCCGTTCGAGACTGATCGTGCGATCGGTGCGGTCGTACGTGAGGTGGTCGTAGACGGGGGCCTCGATCCGCTCGGCGCCGCTCTTGGCGTGCATGACGAAGCGCAGTAGGGCCTTGCGATCGTAGGACTCCGGGAAGCCCTTGCGGTGCATGATGCCGCGCCGCTCGAGCTCGGCGTTCGGCAACAGGAAGCCGTCGGTCGTCACCAGCGCGACGTTCGGATGGTCGTCGTGCTGGGCGAGCAGCTCGCGCAGCAGGCGGGCCGTCGTCGACTTGCCGACCGCGACCGACCCGGCCAGGCCGATGATGAACGGCACCCGATCGGGCTGGGGGTCGCCGAGGAATCGCGCGGTCGCGCGGTACAGCGCCTCGGCGAGGCGGACCCGCAGGCTGATGAGCTGGGTCAGCGGGACGTACACCTGCTGGACCTCGGCGAGGTCCAACTCCTCACCCAGGCCGCGAACGCGTTCGATCTCCTCGGCCGACATGGGTTGGACCGCATCGCGGGCCAGCTCGGCCCACGCCGCACGTTCCAGCTCCACATAGGGGGAGGGGTCCCGTGACATGCCTTCCATTGTGTCGTGTCGTCCGTCACCCACCGACGTCGGGACGCCTCCGAGTGCGCGTCCGTGACCTGCGTCACAGGGTCGCCGCGCGGGCTCGGGTCGGGTCCGACGCCGACGGCGTGACCCAGAACCCGGCCTGCGCCCCGCGGTTCGCGGACGCGGCGTCCCCATCGCCTCGGTACGCTGGACGGCATGTGCGGAATCGTCGGATACGTGGGCCATCGCCAGGCGCTGGACGTCGTGGTGGGCGGGCTCCGCAGGCTCGAGTACCGCGGTTACGACTCCACGGGGGTGGGGGTCCTCGACGGAGATCGCATCGCCTGGGCCAAGAAGGCCGGCAAGCTGACGAACCTCGACGCCGTGCTCGAGACCGCGCCGCTTCCGGCCTCGACCACCGGCATCGGCCACACCCGCTGGGCCACCCACGGCGGACCCACCGACGCGAACGCCCATCCGCACCTGTCGCCGGACGAGCGCCTCGCGGTCGTCCACAACGGCATCATCGAGAACTTCATCGCGCTGCGCGAGGAGCTGGAGGACGCCGGCTACGAGTTCTCCTCGGAGACCGACACCGAGGTCGTCGTCCTGCTCCTGCACCGCGAGCTGCAGCGGCAGCCCGACTTCGTCGAGGCGGTCCGTGCCGTGTGCCGTCGCCTCGAAGGAGCGTTCACCCTCGTCTTCGCCGACGCACAGAGCCCCGGCGTCGTCGTGGGCGCGCGCCGCAACTCCCCGCTGGTCGTCGGACGGGGCGACGGCGAGAACTTCCTCGGCTCGGACGTGGCCGCGTTCATCGACTACACGGCCGAGGCGATCGAGCTCGGCCAGGACCAGGTCGTGACCATCACGCCCGACTCGGTCGAGGTCACCGACTTCCACGGCGCCCCGGCCGAGACGACGACGTACACGGTCGACTGGGACGTCTCGGCGGCCGAGAAGGGCGGCTACCGCTGGTACATGCTCAAGGAGATCGAGGAGCAGCCCAAGGCCGTGGCCGACACGCTGTTGGGACGCCTCGACCCCGACGGCCAGCTCCAGCTCGACGAGATGCGCCTGTCCGACGACGAGCTGCGTGACATCGACAAGATCATCATCATCGCGTGCGGCACCGCTTCGTACGCCGGACTGGTCGCCAAGTACGCGATCGAGCACTGGACCCGCATCCCGTGCGAGGTCGAGCTGGCCTCGGAGTTCCGGTACCGCGACCCGATCATCGACCGCTCGACGCTCGTCGTGGCGATCAGCCAGTCCGGCGAGACGATGGACACCCTGATGGCCATCCGCTACGCCCGTCAGCAGCGGGCCCGCGTGCTGTCGATCTGCAACACCAACGGCTCGACCATCCCGCGCGAGTCGGACGCCGTGATCTACACCCACGCCGGCCCCGAGGTCGCCGTGGCGTCCACGAAGGGCTTCCTCTCGCAGGTCGTCGCCTGCTACCTGCTGGGCCTCTACCTGGCGCAGATCAAGGGCACCAAGTACGGCGACGAGATCGACGTGGTGATCCGCGAGCTGCAGCGCATCCCCGAGGGCATCCAGCGGATGATCGACGAGGGGGAGCAGGTGCGCAAGCTCGCCGCCGAGCTGGTGGATCGCACGTCCTTCCTGTTCCTGGGTCGCCACGTCGGATACCCGGTGGCCCTCGAGGGCGCGCTGAAGCTCAAGGAGCTGGCCTACGTGCACGCCGAGGGCTTCGCGGCCGGCGAGCTCAAGCACGGCCCGATCGCCCTCGTCGAGGACGGGTTGCCGATGTTCGTCATCGTGCCGCCTCGGGCCCGGGACCAGTTGCAGGAGAAGATCGTCAGCAACATCCAGGAGGTCCGGGCCCGCGGCGCCCACACGATCGTCCTGGTCGAGGACGGGGACGACACCGTCCTGCCGTTCGCCGACGTGGTCATCCGGCTGCCGAAGGTCCCCACCCTGCTGCAGCCGCTCGTCGCGACCGTGCCGCTGCAGATCTTCGCCTGCGAGCTGGCCGAGCAGCTGGGCCACGACGTCGATCAGCCGCGCAACCTGGCCAAGTCCGTCACGGTGGAGTGAGTCGTGCTCACCGCCCACACCGTCGCCCAGGTGCGCGCGGCCGAGGAGGTCGCCGCGGCTCGGGTGGGTTGGGACGGTCTGATGCAGGCCGCCGCCACCGCGCTGGCCGACGTCCTGCGCCAGGAGACGCCCGCCGACGCGCCGCTGTTGATGCTGATCGGACCGGGCAACAACGGTGGCGACGCCCTGTTCGCCGCCGCTCGACTCCGGGCGCACGGTCGGGCCGTCGACCTGTGCCTGCTCGACCGTTCGACGGTCCATGAGCCCGGACTCGCCGCCGCTCTCGACGCCGGCGCCCGGATCGTCGAGGAGCCGGCCGGACACCGGCACGTGGTCGACGCGATCTTCGGGATCGGCGCCCGTCCGGGCCTGCGGGGGCGCGCCGCGGAGTGGGCGGACTGGATCGAGCGGACGGAGCCGCACGTCGTGGCGGTCGACGTGCCGTCCGGTGTCGGCGTCGACGACGGCCGAGTCGACGGACCGCGGATCCGTGCCGACCTGACGGTCACCTTCGCCACCGCCAAGTGTGGACTGCTCCTCGGCCCGGCCGCCGAGGCGGCAGGCGAGGTCCGCGTCGTCGACATCGGGATGGACCTCGACGACCAGCCGGCGCTGGAGGCGCTCCAGGACCACGACGGCACCCGTTTCGCCGCTCAAGTCGTCCCCGGTCATCGCGACCACAAGTACACCCGCGGCGTGCTCGGCATCCGCGCCGGATCGCCGCAGTACGCCGGCGCCGCGCACCTGTGCGTGGCCGGTGCCCAGGCCGGACCCGCCGGGATGATCCGCTTCGTGGGCCCGCAGGAGCTGGCGCGCCGGGTCGTCGACCGCGCTCCCGAGGTCGTCGGCCGGCGGGGCCGAGTCCAGGCTTGGGCCGTCGGCTCGGGAGGCGAGGACAGTCCCGCGCCGCTCAACGCCGCCCTGCGCGACGGGGTCCCGGTCGTGGTCGACGCGACGGCGCTGCACCACCTGCCCGACACCTTCGAGGTCGACGCGATCGTGACCCCGCACGCCGGCGAGCTGGCGTGGATGCTCCGCGTCGACCGAGAGATCGTCGAGGCCGAGCCGTTGCGCCACGCGCGGGAGGCCGCCGATCGGTGGAACGCGGTCGTGCTGCTGAAGGGGGCCCGCACCCTCGTCGTCGCACCCGACGGCCGCGCCCGGGTCAACCTGTCCGGTACCCCCTGGCTCGGGACGGCCGGCTCCGGTGACGTCCTGGCCGGCTTCATCGGCTCGCTGCTCGCCGCCGGTCTCGACGCCTTCGACGCCGGGTCGGTCGGCGCGTTCGTGCACGGGCGGGCGGCCGAACGGCTCCGGGGGCCGTTCGTGGCCTCCGACGTGGCCCGCGTGCTGCCCACCGCGCTGGCCGACTTCTGTGAGGGCGGCCGGCGATGACGACCCACAACGCCGAGCTGGTCGTCGATCTGGACCAGTACCGGGCGAACCTCGCGGCGCTGCGGGCCGCCGCACCCGGAGCGCTGCAGATGGCCGTCGTGAAGGCGGACGCCTACGGGCACGGCATGGTCCCGGTGGCCCGGGCTGCGCGGGACGTGGCCGACTGGCTCGGGGTGGCCACGCCGGCCGAGGCGCTGACCCTGCGCGCCGCGGGCGACGCCGGGCCGCTGCTGTGCTGGCTGACCGTGCCGGGCGCTCCGTTCACCGAGCTCGCCGAGGCCGGGGTCGAGGTCACCGCGTCGACCGCGGATCAGCTGGCGGCAATCGCCGACGCCTCCGACCTCGCCCGCGCCCAGCTCAAGGTCGACACCGGGTTGTCCCGCAACGGCGCGCTCGGCCCCCAGTGGGACGAGCTCGTCGCGACCGCGGCCCGCCTGCAGGCCGCCGGTCGGATCCGGATCACCGGCGTCTGGTCGCACTTCGCATGCGCCGACGAGCCGCACGACCCCGCCAACGACCGGCAGGAGCAGGTCTTCGTCGCCGCCGTCGACGACCTGCGTGCCGCCGGGATCGACCCCGGTCTGCGCCACCTGGCGAACTCGGCCGCGGTCGTGACCCGCCCGTCGTCCCACTTCGACCTCGTGCGGGTGGGCATCGCGTCCTACGGCATCGCCCCGGACCCGGCGGTCCCGGTGCCGCAGGTCAGACCCGTCCTGACCGCCCGCACCGTGCTGGCGAACGTCAAGCGGGTCCCCGCGGGTGCCGCGGTGTCCTACGGTCGACGGTGGATCGCCGACCGGACCACCACGCTCGGCCTCGTCCCGGTCGGGTACGGCGACGGCATCCACCGCACCGCCTCCAACCGCGCCGAGGTGGGGTTCGCGGGAGAGCGGCTGCCCGTCCGTGGCACGATCTGCATGGACCAGATGGTCGTCGACCTGGGCGACCGCTCCGCCCGGATCGGCGATCCGGTCACGCTGTTCGGTCCCGGCGACGACGGCGAGCCGTCCGCGCAGGACTGGGCCGACGCGGCCGGCACGATCGCGTACGAGATCGTGACCCGACTGCAGGGACGCTGGTCCCGCACCTATCGAGGAGAACGATGACATCGGTCGCCGCTCGGGTCGCCGCCACCGCGGGCGCCTTCGCCGCCGCCGGAGTCGCCGGCGCGGCCGCCACCATGCTCAAGAAGCGGCAGACGCAGAAGCGTCGTCTCACCCGCGGCGACGACGTGCCGTTCGGCTCGGTTCACGGCGACTCCTACTACGTCTCGGCAGCCGACGACGTGCCGATCCACGTCGAGATCGACGAGGGCCCCGCCCCGACGATCGTGTTCGTGCACGGCTGGATGTGCGACCTCGACACCTGGCACTTCCAGCGGCTCGCCCTGCGCGGTCACGCCCGGCTGGTGTTCATGGAGCAGCGCTCCCACGGCCGCTCGGGACGCAGCGGTCCGCAGAACTCCTCGCTGGCCGACATGGCCGACGACCTGCGGCGAGTGCTCGACGCCCACGCGCCCGAGGGGCCGATCGTCCTGGTCGGCCACTCGATGGGCGGCATGACGATCATGCAGCTGGCCCACGAGTCGCCCGAGCTGTTCGGCGAGCGGGTCAGAGGCGTGGTGCTGATCAGCACGAGCTCCGGCGACCTGATGAAGCGCAGCCCCGCACTGAGGTTCGCCGTGCCCCTCATCAAGGCTGCGACGCCGCTGCTCGACTGGGGACGGGAGTTCAACAGCTACTCGGTCATCCGGCGATGGGCCTTCGGCCCGCACGCCGACCCGTCACGGGTCGACATGGCCGACGAGATGATCCTGCGGGCCCCCACCACGGTGATCCTGAACTTCCACGAGAACTTCGTCGAGCTCGACCTCGGTGACGGGCTCGGCGCCATCGCGAGCTGTCGGACCGCGATCGTCTGCGGGACGAAGGACGTCATGACCCCGTTCCGGCACAGCCGCACGCTGGCGACCCTGATTCCCGGGGCCGAGCTGGTGCCGATCGTCGACGCCGGGCACATGGTGATGCTCGAGGAGCACGAGCAGGTCACCGAGGCCATCGAACGCGTGCTGAAGGACATCGCATGAGACCCGAGCTCGACGTCGACCTGGTCGGCCCGGATCGGGCGGAGGAGGTCGTCGGAGTCATCCACCGCGCCTTCGCCGCGCGGCCGGTCCTCGACCCGCCCTCGACCGCAGGTGACGAGACCGTCGAGTCGGTCGCGGCGACCCTGGAGCAGCACGGCGGCCTGCTCGCGATGCGTCGCGGCGTGCCGATCGGCGCGATCCTGTTCGACAGGTCCCGACCCGGTCTGCTCGGCCTGCGCCGGGTCAGCGTCGACCCGCTGGGTCGTGACCGCGGCGTCGCCTCGGCCATGGTCGGCGTGGCCGAGGACGTCGCCGAGGAGCTCGGCATGGACGGCATGTGGCTGCACGTGCGCTCCGAGCTTCCGGAGAACCTGCGCTTCTGGCAGCGCAAGATGTACGTCCCGTGGACCCGGCAGGGCACCACGATCGAGATGGGCAAGACCCTGTGGCTCGCGCGGGAGGTGCCCGACGTCGCGGCGATGCACCGGCTCGCGGCCGGCGTCGCCACGCTCGTGCGAGCCGGGGACCTGATCGTGCTGAGCGGCGACCTCGGCGCCGGCAAGACGACGTTCACCCAAGGACTCGGGGCCGCGCTGGGGGTGCGCGGACCGATCACCTCGCCGACCTTCGTCATCGCCCGGACCCATCCGAATCTCGCCGACGGCCCGGCGCTCGTGCACGTCGACGCCTATCGGCTCGGTGACGCGGCCGAGATCGACGACATCGACCTCGACGCGACCACCGACGAGGCGGTCACGGTCGTCGAGTGGGGCGAGGGGATGGCCGAGCAGCTCTCCGACAGCTGGCTGGCGATCCGGATCGAGACGCGGACCGCGATGCCCGGTGATCCGCTCGGCACCACGTCCGGGGTCGAGTCCGAGGACATGCGGGTCGTGACGGTGCGGCCGCATGGGCCACGCTGGCTGGGTGTTCCGCTGCGCTCGACGCTGCTGCGCGGCTGAGCGCCGGGCGATCGCGCCCACGGTCTGACTAGGCTGGACCCGTGCTGCTGCTCGCCTTCGACACCGCCTCCCCGGCGATCTCCGTCGCCGTCCATGACGGCACCGAGATCGTCGGCACCGCCCACGGCGAGGGCGCCATGGCGCACGGTGAGCTGCTCGCACCCGCGATCGCCACCGCCCTCGGCGAGGCCGGCGCCACGATGAGCGACCTGACCGACGTCGCGGTGGGCGTCGGCCCCGGACCGTTCACCGGACTGCGCGTCGGCGTCGTGTCCGCGCTCACCCTCGCCCAGACGCTGGGTCTGACCGCCCACGGCGTGTGCTCGCTGGACGTGCTGGCCCTGGAGGCGCACGAGCGCTTCGACGACGACTTCGTCGTCGCCACCGACGCCCGGCGCAAGGAGGTCTACTGGGGCCGCTACGCCGCCACGGGCGAGCGGATGATCGGCCCGGCGGTCGATCACCCGGAGACGGTGGCCGAGCTCGGGCTCCCGGTCGTCGGCCGGGGCGCGCGGCTCTACGCCGACCGACTCCCGTGGGTGGAGCAGGACCTGTTGGATCCGTCCTCGGCGACGCTGGCCCGCGCGGTCGTGGGCGGCCGGGCGACGGAGATCCCGCTCGAGCCGCTGTACCTGCGGCGGCCCGATGCGACGCCCCAGGTCGCCGCGAAGCCGGCATGATCCGTGCCGCCGGACTGCGCGACCTCGACACGCTCGAGTCGATCGAGCGTGCGAGCTTCGGTGCCGACGCCTGGTCGGTGCGTCAGCTCCGCGAGGAGCTGACCGGCGACCGCATCGTGCTGGCGGACATGGACGAGTTCGGGGTGCGCGGCTACGCCTCGATCCGGGTCTTCGCCCCGGACGCCGAGCTCATGCGGATCGGCGTCGGACTCGGGTCGCGCCGGCAGGGCGTGGGCTCGCGACTGCTGACCGCGATCGAGGAGGCCGCGCGCCGGCGCGGATGCGACCGGATGCTGCTGGAGGTGGCCTCGGACAACACGGCGGCCGCCGCGCTCTATCGCCGTGCCGGCTATCGCGAGACCGGGCGCCGCCGCCGCTACTACCGCTCGGGCGCCGACGCCGTGCTGATGGAGCGCGACCTGACCTCGGAGGCGGGCCGTGGATGATCTGCTGGCCTCGATCCGGGAGTGGCCCTGGGCGTGGGCCTGGCTCGCGTTCTTCGTCGTGGTGACCCTGCGGGCCGGAGCGACCTACGCGATCGGACGGGGGATCGCGGCCGGCGTGCTGCGGCGGCGAGAGCCGAGCGTGCGTGTCCGGACCGCGATGCGGCAGGTCGATCGCTGGGGGCCGCCCGTCGTCACGCTGAGCTTCTTCACGGTCGGGGTCCAGACCGCGGTCAACCTCGCGGCGGGCCTGGCACGGATGACCTGGCCGCGCTACCTGTCCGGACTGCTGCCCGGCGCCGTCGTCTGGGCGGTCATCTGGTCGACGATCGGGATGACCGCCTTCTACGCCGTGTTCACCGGCGGCGCCGAGCGTCTGGCGTGGATCATGCTGCTCGTCCTAGCGGTCGTCGTGGTGGTCCTGCTGACCCGGTCGATGCGCCAGGTCCCGCCTCCCGACGACCGCGATCACGGCTGATCCGACCGTCCGGCGGGTGGACCCGATGAGTGGCATGGTGGAGGCATGAGCGATCCACGCAACCGACCGCCGGCCCCGGCTCAGTACCTGAGTCAGGACCAGGACGAGGACACGCTGCTGGGCCGCGAGACCCACGACCCGCTCGACGAGGGGCTGACCCCGCCGGAGCGGTGGTCGCCGGGCGAGGGGTTCGGCACGACCGCCGAGGAGGCGGCGCGCGGTGAGACGTTCGAGCAGCGCCTCGCCCAGGAGGAGCCCGACTGGGACCCCGACGCCGAGTGGACCGAGGACGACCTCGACGACGGAGAGGTCGGCGTCCGGCGCGCGGGCCGGCTCGTGGACCCCGACGGCGGACTCGGCCCGGACGAGGTCCCCGAGCTGGTCGGTGACGACGTGGGCATCGACGGGGCCGGGGCGAGCGCCGAGGAGGCGGCGGTCCACATCGTCGACGAGGAGGAGTGAGCGCGCCCCCTCGGTGAACGCGCGTGCACTAAGGTTCATTCATGCGCGACGTCACCTACCCGCCGATCATCGTCACGGCGAAGACGCTCTTCCGCGTGCTGGGCATGAAGTTCCAGATGAGCGGGGTCGAGCACATCCCGCGCGAGGGCGGCGCCATCCTGGCGTCCAACCACATCAGCTACGTCGACTTCATCTTCAACGGCCTGGCCGCGCAGCCGGCCGGTCGGCTGGTGCGCTTCATGGCGAAGAAGGAGGCGTTCGACCACCGGATCTCCGGGCCGATCATGCGCTCGATGCACCACATCCCGGTGGACCGCGAGCACGGCGAGGCCTCGCTGCGCGCCGCCGCGGAGTACGCCCGATCCGGGGAGATCGTCGGGATCTTCCCCGAGGCCACGATCAGCCGCTCGATGGAGATCAAGGAGATCAAGACCGGGGCCGTGCGTGCCGCCGCCGAGGCCGGCGTCCCGTTGATCCCGATGGTCGTCTGGGGCACCCAGCTGCTCAAGACCAAGGACCACGAGGCCGACCTGTGGGGCCGCGGCAAGACGATCGCCCTGCACGTCGGCGAGCCGATCCCGGTCACCGGCGACGATCCGGTGGCCGAGACCGAGCGGCTGCGCGAGGCGCTCGTCGCCCTGCTCGACAAGGCGATCCGCGAGTACCCCGTCTCACCCGAGGGTCAGTGGTGGGCCCCGGCCCGCTACGGCGGCACCGCGCCGACCCCCGAGCAGGCACGCCGCCTCGACGAGGAGGAGAAGGTCGCCCGCGCCGCGCGGCGCGCCCAGCGCGGCTGACCGACGGTCGTCCCCGACGGGTTCGACCCGACCGGCACAATGGAGCGGTGAGCGAACCGCTGGTGCTGGGCATCGAGTCCTCCTGCGACGAGACCGGAGTGGGCATCGTCCGAGGGACGCAGCTGCTGGCGCACGCCGTGGCGTCGAGCGTCGAGGAGCATGTGCGCTTCGGGGGCGTGGTCCCCGAGGTCGCCAGCCGCGCCCACCTGGAGGCGATGGTGCCGACGCTCGAGCAGGCCTACGCCCAGGCGGGCCTGGACGTGCGCGACGTCGACGCGATCGCCGTGACCTGCGGTCCGGGCCTGACCGGAGCGCTGCTGGTCGGCGTCGCCGCGGCGAAGGCGCTCGCCCTGGCCCACGACAAGCCGCTCTACGGGGTCAACCATCTCGCGGCCCACGTCGCAGTCGACCAGCTCGAGCACGGACGCTACGACGAGCCGGTCATCGCCCTGCTGGTCAGTGGCGGTCACACCGAGCTGCTGCGCGTGGACGACATCGCCACCGACATCACGCTTCTCGGCGGCACGATCGACGACGCGGCGGGGGAGGCCTTCGACAAGGTCGCCCGGCTGCTCGGTCTGCCCTACCCGGGCGGCCCCCAGATCGACCGCGTCGCCCGCGACGGCGATCCGACCGCCATCGACTTCCCGCGCGGGCTCACCACCGGGCGGGACCTGGAGCGCTACCGCTGGGACTTCTCGTTCTCCGGCCTCAAGAGCGCCGTCGCCCGCCACGTCCAGCACGAGCAGCGGATGGGCCGCGAGGTCGCCGTCGCGGACGTCGCCGCCTCCTTCCAGGACTCGGTGTGCGACGTGCTGAGCGCCAAGGCGATCAAGGCCTGCGTCGAGCACGACATCGGCCGGCTGGTGCTCGGGGGCGGCGTCGCCGCCAACGGCCGGCTGCGGGAGTTCGTCCTGACGCGCGCCGCCGAGGCGGGCGTCGAGGTGCGCATCCCCACGCCCTCGCTGTGCACCGACAACGGTGCGATGGT
>JAJUII010000220.1 GCA_029265505.1 Aeromicrobium choanae | reverse complement strand
TTCTTGCCGATCAGGTCGCGGGCACTGCGGATGGGCGAGTCCTTCAACACCACGACCTTGGAGTTGCTGGTCTCGTTCGAGCCGTACGACGGGATGACAGCCTTGATCGGCGCACCGCCGGCGACGAGCTGGGCGATGGCGCCGTAGAAGGCTCCCGCACCGATGTCGGTCTGGTTCGAGACGAGGGCCTGCAGCGCCTGTGGGCCACCGGTCACGTCACCGACGCGCTCGAGCTCCAGACCCTCCAGCTCACCGAGCGCGTCGGCCAGCAGCAGCGGGTCGACGGCGCCCGCGAGGCCTTGGTAGCGCACGGTGGTGACCTCGCCGTCCTCGCCGGCACTGACGGTGCCGCAGGCGGCCAGCGCAGCCACCGCGAGCACCGTCGCGGCACCGGCCGACAGTGCGCGGATCAGGCGACCAGGTCGCGAACGTCTCATGGGTGTACTCCTCGATCGGTCAGGTTCAGGACACGAGGACGCTATGGATCGAGGGGCGTTCCGCCAAGGACATCTCAGCGGACGGGAGATCACGTGATCGGTGGAGCCGATCACGTAATCTCACGGAGGAAATCGAGGAGGCGCCATGCGGTTGGAGCAGCTGGAGTACGTCCGGGCGGTCAGCGAGCACGGATCGCTGCGGCGCGCCGGAGAGCAGTTGCACGTCTCGCAGCCGGCGCTGAGCGAGGCGATCACCAAGCTCGAGCGCGAGCTCGGCGTGACGCTGCTGGACCGGCACCGGACCGGGACCCGCATCAACGCCACCGGCACGGCTCTGCTCCCCCGGATCATCGAGGTCCTGGACGCCGCCGACCGGCTGCGCGCGGCCGCGCGGGGCGAGTCGCAGTTCCACCGCCAGACGCGGGTCGGCAGTGTGTACTTCGGCGTCCGCACGATCGTGCTGCCGGCACTGCGCAGTCGGACCCTGGCCGATGCGCACACGTCGGTCGACCTGCGTCAACTGCGCCACGAGAAGGTGCAGAGCGGACTGCGGGAGGGCTCGCTCGACATCGGTCTGGTGACCCTGCTTCCCGGTGATGACATCCATCCCGACCTCGTGCCGACCGAGCTGCTCCACGGACGGCCCGTCGCGGTCGTGCCAGCCGACCACCGCCTCGCCGCCCGGGCCGAGGTGACGATCGACGACCTGCGCCAGGAGGTCTTCGTCGGGGCGGCGCTCGGGGTACCTGATGGACCGGGTGGCGCACCGCGTGTTCGGGGACTCGCCCCCGCTGAAGTGGCACACGGTCGACAGCGCCGACGTGTGCAACCAGATGGTCTCGTCCGGCTTGGGGATCACGTTGATGCCGGACTTCACGATCGACGGCACCGAGTCCGGGGCGCTGGCGTTCCGGCCGATCGCCGACGTCGAGACGGTCATCCGGATGGTGATGCTGCGCCGGCGGGGCGCCCGCCTGACGCCGTCGGCCCAGACCCTGTTCGACCAGTTGCGGGTCCAGGCCGAGCAGCGATCCAGCCGCGTGTGACCGATCCCGGCGTCGCCGCGGATGATCGGCGTCACCGAAGGGGTGCGCGGCCGAACCGTGCACCCGGGGCCGGTCTGAGCGGGACTCGCGGCACCCTCATGCTGTTGACTCGACCCCATGACTCACCCAGGTCCGTGTCGCACCGTGCTCATCGTCGGCGGCGGTGCCGCCGGCACCCTCACCGCCATCCACCTCCTGGCGTCGACGACCGACCCGATCGACCTCGTGCTCGTCGATCCGGCGGAGGTGCCCGGGCGCGGGACCGCGTTCTCCACCGAGGACTCCCTGCACCTGCTGAACGTGCCGGCGTCCGGGATGACGGCGCTGCCCGACGATCCGGGCCACTTCGTCCGGTGGCGTGCCCTCACCACGGGGACGGCCGAGCAGCCGTACGAGTTCGTGCCGCGCGGCGTGTGGGGCCGCTACCTGTCCCAGACACTGCGTGACGAGCTGAGCGCCGCCGGATCCCGGGCGACGCTGACCCACGTCCGACGCCGAGCCCGCGCCGTCGACGTCACCGGGGCCGGGGTGCGGCTGACGCTCGACGACGGCGAGACCCTGGCCGGGGACGCCCTCGTGATCGGGACCGGCCTGCCGGCGCCGTCGGTCGCCTGGGCGCCCGAGGCGATGCAGGCCAGCGATCGTTTCGTCGCGGACCCGTGGTCCCCCGGGGCCCTCGACCGGGTGACCGCCGAACGCTGTGGCGACGTCCTCGTCGTCGGAACGGGGCTGACCATGGTCGACGTCGCGTCGACCGTCGCCGCCGAGGCTTGCCACGACCGTCTGGTCCACGCGATCAGTCGCAGCGGTCGCCTGCCGCATCGCCACGCGCCGGAGGCGGTGGATCCCGCCGTCCCGGACGTGACCGACTGGGGACATGACCTCACGTCGATCGTCGACCGCACGCGCGAGCACCTGCGCGACGCCGAGGCGGCGACCGGCGACTGGCGCTCGGGCGTCGACGGGCTCCGTCATCGCGTCCAGGACCTGTGGGGCCGGCTGTCCGAGGACGACCGCCGGGAGTTCCTGCGCTCCCACGCCGGGGAGTGGAACCGGGTCCGGCACCGCATCCCCGCACCATCGGCCGAGCGCATCGCTGAGCTGCGGCGGCAGGGACGTCTCACGATCGGTGCGGCGCGGGTGACCGAGACCCGTGCGCTCCCCCGGGGCTTGCGCGTGTGGCTGTCCGACGGGACGGTCCGCGACGTGGCGTGGGTGGTGAACGCGACCGGTCCGGACTCGGACGTGCGTCGGTCCGGCGATCCGCTGGTCGCCGACCTGCTCCGTCCGCGCGACGGCGGCGCCCTCGCGGTCTGCGCGACGGCGGGCATGGGCTTTCGGACCCGCGACGGGCGCCTGCTCGACTCCCGAGGACACGCCCCCGCGCCGATCTGGGTCCTGGGCGCCCTGCGCCGCGGCGAACTGTGGGAGTCCACGGCCGTGCCCGAGATTCGGGTCCAGGCCGCGGCGATCGCTCGGGAGGTCGCCTCCGGCGCCACCGCGCTGAGCCGTTCGGCGGTCTGAGACGACCGGAGACGACGAACGGCCCGCGATCTGTCGATCACGGGCCGTTCTCGCTGGTAGCCCCGACGGGATTCGAACCCGCGCTACCGCCTTGAGAGGGCGGCGTGCTAGGCCGCTACACAACGGGGCCAGCGGTGAGTAACGCTATCAGATGACTCTGCGCACGTTCTCGCTGCGGTACTAGGACTCGAACCTACAATGGCTGAACCCGAATCAGCTGTGTTGCCACTTACACCAGCCCCCAAGGGGGTATCGGATCCTCGCCTCGCGGCGGCACACCG
>JAJUII010000079.1 GCA_029265505.1 Aeromicrobium choanae | reverse complement strand
GTCCTGCGGGCCGACTCGGCCGGCTTGATGACCACCGGCGATCCGGAGGCCAGGCCCGCCAGGGTCGATCCTGCCGGGATCGCTGTCGGGAAGTTCCACGGAGGTGTGACCACCGTGAGTCCGGCCGGCGTGAAGCCCGCCCCCTCGACGGACAGCAGGCGGCGCCCGGACTCGGCGTAGTAGTGCGCGAAGTCGATCGCCTCGCTCACCTCGGGGTCGCCCTGCTCGAGGACCTTGCCGCACTCGGAGCCCATGACCTCGAGCAGATCGGCGCGACGCGCCTGGAACACGTCACCGGCCGCGTGGAGGATCTCGGCCCGACCTTCGGCGCCGAGCTCACGCCAGACCCGGCCCGCCTCGACCGCGCGCCGCATCACCTCGTCGAGCTGCTCCTCGGTCGTCACCAGGCCCTCGCGCGCGGTCTGCTCACCGAGTGCGGAGTCCGGCATCCGCTCGCGGATCCGAGCACCCCACCGGCGGTTCACTGCGACCGACGTGTCGGTGTCCGGGGTGTTGACGAACTCGCCCCGGGGACCGGGCGGCTGCGGCGCCGTGCGATCCTGCACGCGATGCGGGCGCGGCGGCTCGGTCGGGATCAGGTCGAGCGAGGCCAGGAACCGCTCCTTCTCCCGCTCGAACAGCTCGGTCGACCCGTCCAGGTCGAAGACCGCCGACATGAAGTTCTCGTGCGAGGCGCCCTCCTCCAGGCGCCGCACAAGGTACGCGATCGCCACGTCGAACTCGCGCGGGTGCACGACCGGGGTGTACAGCAGCAGACCGCCGACGTCCCGGTGCACGACCGCCGCCTGCGCGGTCGCCATGCCGAGCAGCATCTCGAAGTCGACGTGGTCGTCGCAGCCGCGGCGGCGGGCGAGCAGCCACGCCAGCGCGATGTCGAAGAGGTTGTGACCCGCGACGCCGATGCGCACGTGTCGGGTCCGGTCCGGGTGGAGCGCATAGTCGAGCACCGCCTTGTACGAGGCGTCCGTCTCCTGCTTGCTCCCCCACGTGGCCAACGGCCAGCCGTGGATCTCGGCGTCGACCCGCTCCATCGGCAGGTTCGCGCCCTTGACGACCCGCACCTTGATCGGCACCCCGCCGTCGGCGACCCGGGCCGCCGCCCACAGCTGCAGACGCATCATCGCGCCGAGCGCATCGGGCAGGTAGGCCTGGAGCACGATGCCGGCCTCCAGGTCGCGGAACTCGGGGCGCTCCAGCAGCCGGGTGAAGACCGCGATCGTCAGGTCGAGGTCCTTGTACTCCTCCATGTCCAGATTGATGAACTTCCGACCGTGCGGCGACTCTTTGGCGAGCCGGTACAGCGGCGCCAGCGCCTCCACGGCGTCGTCGACGGCCTGGTCGAACGACCAGGGGGTGTGGGGGGCGACGGTCGAGGAGACCTTGATGGACACGTAGTCCACGTCGTCGCGCGCGAGCAGACGCCGCGTGCCCTCCAGTCGCCGGGCCGCCTCCTCACGGCCGAGGATCGCCTCACCGAGCAGGTTGATGTTGAGTCGTGCCCCGTGCTGGGTCCGGTGGATCCGACGGATCGCCGGGCCGAGTCGCCGATCGCTCGCGTCCACCACGAGGTGGCGGACCATCCGCCGCAGTGCCGTCCGCGCCACGGGCACGACCACCCCGGGGAGCACCCGACCGACCAAGGCCCCGAGGCGGATCGCGGCGCGCAACGGCCACGGCAGGAACGAGGGGGTGATCGGCACCAGCGCGGCCAGTGCCCGAGCCGCGGCCCGAGGGTCCTCGGGCCGGATGACGCCGTCGACGAAGCCGACCGTGAACTCCAGCCCGTGGGGGTCCTTGAGCACGTCGGCCAGTCGCCTCGCCGCCGCGTCCACCGGCTCGTCGCGGCTCGCCACGAGCCACCGGCGCACCTGGTCGATCGCCTCCTCGGCCAGGGCGTGGTCGATTCCGGTCCGCGATTCGCTGTCGCCCACGGTCCTCGCCCCTTTCGCGCATCGAACGTCTCCGGAGAGTGTCCCGCGTCACATCGTTAAAGAAAAGCGACAGAAACCGCACAATAGTTTTCGGTGGATCTGAAAGAATCGCTCGCGTGTGGGATCTGCGCCGCCTTCGCCTGCTGCACGAGCTCCAGCTCCGCGGCACGATCACGGCGGTCGCCAGGTCGTTGAACTACAGCCCGTCGAGCGTGTCCCAGCAGCTCGCCAAGCTGGAGGACGAGGTCGGCGCGGACCTCCTGCAGCCCGCCGGCCGCAAGGTCCGTCTGACTCCGCAGGGGGAGCGCCTCGCCCGGTACGCCGCACGCATCATCGACCTCGAGGAGGAGATGCGCAGCTCCCTGGCCTCGGCCGAGCCCGTCGCCGAGACGATCCGCGTCGCGGCGCTGGAGTCCGCCGCCCGAGCCCTGCTCCCCCACGCGTTGACCCTGCTGCGCGCGAGCGCTCCCCACCTGCGGGTCGAGGTCGCGGTGGTCCCGCCCGAGACGGGTCTGTCCGAGCTGGAGGCGCGCACCTACGATCTGGGGATGGCCGAGCAGTACCCGGGCCACACCCGGGCCCATCGGGACGGACTCGACCGGCAGGTCTTCGGCACCGACACCATCCGGCTCGCCGTCCCGCCCGGCAGCAGGATCGACGATCTGACCGAGGCTCGCTCCATGGCCTGGGTCATGGAGCCGATCGGCACCGCGAGCCGTGCGTGGGCGCTGCAGCAGTGCCGGGCCGCCGGATACGAGCCGGACATCCGCTTCGACGCGACGGACCTGGACGTGCACATCCACCTCATCGGAGCCGGTCACGCCGTCGGACTCCTGCCGGACCTGGTGTGGTCCGGCACCAGGGCGGAGCGGTCGCTCGTGGACCTGGTGGACCTGCCCGGGCCCTCGCACCGGGAGCTGTTCACCTCCACCCGCACCGCGATCGCCGGGCGACCGGCGATCACGGCGATGCGGGCGGCCCTGACCGAGGCGCATCGCGAGGTCGCGAACACGCCGTAGGCCGGTCCCCACTCGGCAAACCGGGGTGATCTCTGCCACGATGCTGCTCAGCGGCGCGATCCGCCGCATCCGGCGTGTCAGCACGAGGGAGTCACATGTCCACAGAAGCGACGACCGAAAAGACCAAGCGGGGAGCCTTCTCCTCGCGCAAGGTGTTCATCTTCGCCGCGATCGGCTCGGCCGTGGGGCTGGGCAACATCTGGCGCTTCCCGTACATCGCGTACGAGAACGGCGGCGGCGCGTTCCTCATCCCCTACCTGGTGGCCCTGTTCTGCGCGGGGCTGCCGTTCCTCTACCTGGACTACGCCCTCGGCCACCGGCTGCGGGGCTCGGCGCCGCTGTCCTACGCGCGCCTGAGCCGCCCCGCCGAGGCACTCGGCTGGTGGCAGGTCGGCATCTGCTTCATGATCGCCGTCTACTACGCCGCGGTGGTCGCGTGGGCGCTGCGCTACACGTTCTTCTCGTTCACCGAGGCATGGGGCGACGATCCGGCGACCTTCTTCATGTCCGACTTCCTGCAGGCCGGCGACGTCACACTCGACCTCAAGGTCGTGGCCGGGGTGCTGATCCCGATGCTGGTCGTGTGGCTGGCGGTCATCGTGGTCATGGTCGCGGGAGTCGAGAAGGGCATCGGGCTCACCTCGGTCGTCGGCATCCCGGTCCTGATCGTGGCGTTCCTCGCCCTGGTGATCCGCTCGCTCTTCCTGCCCGGCGCGGCCGAGGGACTGAACGCCTTCTTCACCCCGAACTGGGAGGCGCTGACCCACATCGGGGTCTGGGCCGCGGCGTTCGGGCAGATCTTCTTCTCGCTGTCGATCGGCTTCGGCATCATGATCACCTACTCCTCCTACGTCGACCGCAAGACCGACATGACCGGCTCGGGAACGGTCGTCGGCCTGGCCAACTCGAGCTTCGAGCTGCTCGCCGGGATCGGCGTGTTCGCCGCCCTCGGCTTCATGGCCCAGGCGCAGGGCGTCGCCGTCGGCGACGTCGTGGAGAACGGCGTCGGCCTGGCGTTCATCAGCTTCCCGGCGATCATCAGCGAGGCCACCGGCGGTGCGCTGATCGGCGTGCTGTTCTTCGCCTCGCTCGTGCTGGCCGGCCTCACCTCGCTCGTGTCGGTCCTCGAGGTCGTCGTCTCGGCGGTCCGCGACAAGTTCGACCTGCAGCGGAAGGTGGCGGCCGCGGCGGTCAGCATCCCCTGCGCGATCATCAGCCTGGTCTTCTTCTCGACCGCGAGCGGCCTCTACGTGCTGGACATCCTCGATCACTTCATCAACCAGTTCGGCATCCTGCTCGTCGCGATGGTCTCGATGATCGTCGTCGCCTGGTCCCTGCGTGCCCTGCCGCAGCTGGCGGACCACATGAACCGGCGCGGCTCGATCAAGCTGCTGCTGTGGTGGCGCCTGCTGGTCGGCGGGCTGATCCCGATCGCCCTCGCCTACATGGTGTTCGACTCGTTCCACGCCGTGGTCCAGACCCCCTACGGCGGCTACCCGACCTGGATGCTCGCCCTGTTCGGCTGGGGGGCCGCGGCCCTGGTCATGGTGTTGGGCTACGTACTCGCACCGATGCCGTGGAAGCCGGGGACCTCCTTGGACGTTCCTGCCGACGAAGGCGCCGAGAGCGAAGGAGCCGACCGATGACCACCGAAGCCATCGTCATGATGATCGTGGCCGTCCTCGTCCTGTGGGGCGGACTGGCCGCGTCGATCGTCAACATCTGGGGCAGCGAGCCGCCCGAGCCGGAGGAGATCCGCCGGGACCTGTGATCGGCCCGCCGCGGGCTCGGCCACACTGGGGCCATGGACGAGCTCCGGGTGGCGCTCGTGGCGGGTGTCGCCGCGGGCCTCGGTGTGGCGATGCCGCTCGGCGCGATCGGAGCGCTGCTCCTGCGCGAGGGCGTCGTCAACGGCGGACGCGTGGCTGCCGCCAGCGCGACCGCGGTGGCGGTCGTCGACACGGCGTACTGCACCGTCGCGATGATCGCCGGCACCGGGGTCGCCTCGCTCGTGAAGGGTCGCGAGTCGGTGTTCCTCGTGGTGTCCGGATCCCTCGTCGTCGCGGTCGGTCTGCACCAGTTCGTCACGACGCTGCGCGGCCGCCCCGGCGAGGCCGGACCGGTCGAGCGCGCGAGTGCCGCGGCGACGTTCACGAGGTTCCTCGCGCTGACCGCGGTCAACCCGATCACCCTGGTGTACTTCGTCGCCCTCGCCGGCGCCTTGTCGACCCGCACGTCGTCCTGGCTCGCCCCGACGGTCTTCGTGGTCGCGGTCGGCGTCTCCTCCTGGGCCTGGCAGCTGCTGCTGGCCGGACTCGGCGCCACGTTCGGTCGCTCCCTGGGACCTCGAGCCACGTCCGTGCTCGGAACGGCGGCCTCGGCCGTCATCGTCGCGCTCGGCGCCGCGATCGTGGTGAACGGACTGCGCGCGGGGCCGGTCGTCTGGTGAGGTGTGCGACCATCCAGTCATGAGCACCGTCCCGCAGAACGAGACCGACACCGGTGTCGAACTGCTCGAGCCGCGCGCCGTGCCCCTCGGCGGCCCCCGCGCGATGACGGTGCGTCGCACCCTGCCCCAGCGGGCGCGCTCCCTCGTCGGGGCGTGGTGCTTCCTGGACTCCTACGGCCCGGACGACGTCGCCGAGACCGGCGGCATGCGCGTCGCCCGACACCCCCACACCGGTCTGGCGACCGTCTCGTGGCTGTTCAGCGGGCAGATCGACCACATCGACTCCGCCGGCCACTGGGCGGCCGTCCGCCCCGGTGACGCGGTGTTCATGAACGCCGGACGTGGCATCACGCATTCGGAGCACTCCTCGGCGGACACGACGATCCTGCACGGGGTGCAACTGTGGTACGCCTTCCCCGACGAACGCCGATTCGAGGAGCCGTCGCTCGACGTGCACCGACCGGAGCTCGTCCACGGCGACGGCTGGCACGCGCGCGTGTTCGCCGGCCGACTGCTGGGGGTCACCGCTCCACTCCCGACGCGCGCGCCGATCAGCGGCGCCGAGCTGCGTCTGCAGCCGCACACGGTTCTGCACGTCGACGTGCCGAACGATCACGAGCACGCCCTGCTCCAGGTCGCCGGCCCGGTCAGCATGAACGGCACGCCGGTCCCGACCGATCATCTGGCCGTGGTGGACACCGGCAGCACGACGCTCACGATCGGGGCCGGCGACGAGCCGGTCCTGGCCGTCCTGATCGGGGGTGCACCGTTCGGCGAGCCGATCGTGATGTGGTGGAACTTCATCGGTCGCAGCCACGAGGAGATCGCGGAGTTTCGCGCCGCCTACCAAGCAGAGATGGGCTTCGAGTCGGCGACCGGCGACACCGACCCGCGGCTCGGCGAGCCGCGGTACGGCGAGTTCCCCCCGGGACAGCCCGATCCCCTGCCCGCCCCGGCGTTGCCGAACACCCGTCTCAAGCCGCGACGCTGAGACCCGCCCGGCGTGCCCCGCCACGGCGGTCGTGGGACGGTGAACGGATGCGGGAGCTGCGCACGCGGATGATCGACCTGTGGATGGCCCACCCTCGGGCGGCGCTCGCGCTGCGGGCGGCCTGCGCCGCCGCGCTGGCGTGGATCCTGGTGTGGTTCATCCCCGGCGCACAGGACTATCCGTACTACGCCCCGTTCGGGGCGGTGATCGCGACGACCTTCACCCTCGCCGGGTCGGTGCGCGAGTCGCTGCAGGCGGTGGCCGCCATCGGCGTGGGCGGCACGATCGCCTGGCTCGTCGACACCGCGAGCGGGGATCACATCGGGCCGGTCAGCCTGGCGGTCGTGGTCGCGCTCGCCGTCGCGGCCGCGGGGCTGCCGCGGCTCGGCGCGATGGGCGGCTGGGTCCCCACGGCGGCGATCTTCACCCTGATCCTCGGCCACGGCGAGGCCACCTTCATCGGCGTCTACGCCGGGCTGACCCTGTTCGGCGCGGCGATCGGGGTACTGGTCAATCTGGTGACCCCGCCCCTGCCGCTCGCGCCGGCCCGGATCGCCGTCGGGCGCACCCGTCGCGTCCTGGCGGCGCAACTGCGCGAGCTCGCCGACCTCATGGTCGAGCACGAGCTCCCCTCGTTGGAGGACTGGCATCGCGACCACGACGAGCTCACCCGGGCACGCGCCGCGATGGCGGCCGCGGTCACCCGCGCCCAAGAGTCCCTCGCGGCGAACGCGCGAGCCCGCCGTCACCGTGCGGAGCTGGCCCACGTGGCCGCCGAGGCCGACTCGCTCGACCGCGTCTCGCTGCTGGTGACCGACGTCAGCGACCTGATCCTGCGCCCCCACGGCGTGCCGGGAGACCCCACCGAGGAGGCGGGGATCACCGACGGGGTGCGGGTGCCGATCGCACGAGCGATGCACTCCGTCGCCGGCGCGCTCGACGCCTACGACCTCGGCGCGGACGCCGATCCTGAGATCGGCTCCGCCGACGCCGAGCTGCGCAAGCTGCTCGAGTCGGACCGGATCGACGGATCGGCTCGCGTCGTCGTCCACGGGATCGTGCTCGCCCTGCGACGCGCGCTGGACACCTTCGGCTGAGTCAGCGGTTGCGGCGCCAGATCGCCGTCGTCAGCACCGTGGCGAACGCATTCCACAGAGCGTACGGCGCGAGCAGCCATCCGGCGGGCCTCGACGTCCGGCCGGCGGCGCGGGCCAGATCCACCGTGCTCGCCGTCAGACCGGCCGCAACCGCGATCGAGGGCACCAGCCGCTGCCCACGGAAGAAGGCCCAGCACCACCCCGCGTTGAGGGCCATGTTGAGAGCCAGCCTGCGCCGGTAGGTCTGGGCCTGCACCGGGGTCATCTGCTTCTGGACCTGGGCCGACGCCACTGCGGTCTGGGCGTACAGCGCCGTCCACACCACCGGGAACACCGCCGGCGGCGGCTGGATCCGCGGCTTGTCGAGGCGGCGGTACCAGCGGCTGCGCATCCCGGTCCTCGTCGCGACGGAGCCGAGGGCGGCCGCGGCGACCGGCAGTCCGATGCTGGTGGCGATCGTCGATCTGTCCATCAGCCCACGGTAGGCAGACACCGGCGGTCCGGCGACTCGAGTCAGCCGAGGGCCTCGACGACGTCCCGCACCAGACGCCGGTAGAACGCCTCCCGATCGAGCCCGGCGGTGGGCCGCTCGTCGTCCGGGAGGGGCCACATGAAGTCGAAGTGGCCGACGCCCTCGTAACGGTGCACCCGGACCGGCCCGCCGGTCGCGTGCAGGACCGCAGCCGTCTCGGGCGGGGTCACGTCGTCGTGCGTCCCGACCAGGACGGTCAGCTCGGCGCTGACCGAGCGCACCGCCTCCGCGTCACCGAACATCGCGGTGGCCGGAGCGATGAGCACCCCGCGGGCGATCCGCGGCTCGGTCGGGGTGTCCAGCTCGCGTCCCTGCCGGTCGTGGGCCGCGGCGCCGAGCAGACACAGGGCGGCCCACCCTCCCGCGGAATGGCCCGCGACGACGACCGGCAGCTCGGGGTCGAGCCACTCCAACGGCGCTCGCAGATCGGCGACCCGTGCGCGCAGCGCCGCGGGCGTGGCGGTGCGCCGATCGAGCAGCTCGTGCTCGGTGGCGGCCACCACGAACCCCGCATCGCACACCGCCTCGAGCAGGCGCCGGTAGCGGCTCGGGTCACCCCCGGCGCCCGGCGCGAACAGCAGGACCCCGCGCGGGTCGGGCGGACTCAGCAGCAGGCTCATGGCTCCACGCTAGGCCCGCCGTCGTCCGGCTGCGCGGCGTCGTGACGCTGCCAACGCCTAGGCTCGTCCCGGACCGCACGAGTCAGGAGGTGACGCCGGTGGACGACGACGAGGTCTACGGGTTGAGCTGGCCGGGCAAGCGCGCCGCCGCGCGCGAGGCAGCACGGCCCGCGACCGCCTCGCTGGAGCTCGACCCGGAGGCGTCCGTCTCCCCCGCGACGACCGGGAACCTCGTGATCGAGGGCGACAATCTGGAGGCGCTCAAGCTGCTCCGTGAGGAGTACGCCGGCCGCATCGGGACGATCTACGTCGATCCGCCCTACAACACGGGCAACGACTTCGTGTACAACGACTCCTTCCGCGGCGAGGGCGACCTCGGCGGTCGGGTCCACGGAGCGTGGCTCAGCATGATGTACGCGCGGCTGTCCGTGGCGCGCGACCTGCTCGCGGCGGACGGGGTGGGGTTCGTCAGCATCGACGCCAACGAGGTCGCCCAGCTCACGCTCCTGCTGAGCGAGCTGTTCGGCGAGGGCAACGTGTTCTCCACGATCGTGTGGGTCAGCAACCTCAAGGGGCGCCAGATCCGCGGAGGCGGGCCGGCCGGCACGCACGAGTACGTGCTGTGCTTCTCCCGCGACGCCACCGCGGTCCGTCGCTTCGTCGGCTCGGCCGACGAGCTGCGCCGTCTCATGCCGGCCGTGTACAAGGGTGCGCCGTATCCGGTCAAGCACGACGAGCGCGGCCCCTACGTCACGAAGAACCGGCTGCACAACACGAACTCGCGCTTCAACGAGAAGACGCTCCCGACGATGGTGTACCGGATCCACTACCACCCCGAGACCGGCGAAGTGCGGGTCAGCGACATCGACGACGACACCACATTTCCGGGCTTCCTGACCGTGATGCCGCATCCGAACGCGCGACCCGGGGTGCGGTGGCACGCCTGGCGCTGGAGCCGGGCGAAGGTGCTCGCCGAGCACGCCGACCTGGAGTTCGAGGTCACCGGGGACCAGGTGCGGATCCACACCAAGGTCCGTGACGTGGACGCCATGACGATGAAGGACCTCGTGATCGGCCCGTCGACGACGACGGGACAGGCCGAGCTGCGCGCCCTCGGACTGGCTCGGGTGTTCGAGACCCCGAAGCCGGTCGAGCTCATCCGTCTGCTCGTCGCGGTGGCCTCCGACCCCGACGGCATCGTGCTGGACTTCTTCGCCGGGTCGGGCACGACGGCCGAGGCGGTGATGCGTCAGAACGCCCGTGACGGCGGCTCGCGCCGCTGGATCATGGTCCAGCTGGACGAGCCGTGCGCCCCGGGCACCCCGGCGGCCGAGGCGGGCTTCGCCACCGTCTCGGCGATCACCCGCGAGCGCATCCGCCGCGCCGGAGAGCGCATCGACGCTCCCGGCGTCGACACCGGATTCCGCGCCCTGCGCCTCGTCGAGAAGTCGGTCTGATGT
>JAJUII010000024.1 GCA_029265505.1 Aeromicrobium choanae | reverse complement strand
CGTTCCGCCAGGCCGTCGAGGGCGCGACCTTGCCCCTGCGGCTGACCAGCGACGAGCCGTGCTCGACGTGCCACGGCACCGGCGCCAAGCCGGGCACCGTGCCGCGGGTGTGCGGCAACTGCCAGGGCAGTGGCATGCAGACCAGCGCCTCCGGCGGTGTGTTCGCGATGACGGAGCCGTGCGTGCAGTGCCGCGGTCGCGGTCTGGTCGTCGACCACCCGTGCGAGGTGTGCCGCGGCTCGGGCCGGGCACCGTCGAGCCGGACGATCAACGTCCGGATCCCGGCCGGCGTCAAGGACGGCCAGCGCATCAAGATCCGCGGCAAGGGCGGCAAGGGGGACACCGGCGCCCCGCCCGGTGATCTGTACCTGGTCGTCCACGTGACGCCGGACGAGCGGTTCGGACGCAAGGGCGACGACCTCACCGTGACGGTGCCGATCCCGTTCGACGTGGCGGTGCTCGGCGGCGAGGTCAAGGCCCCGACGCTCGAGGGCTCGACGGTGACCCTGAAGATCCCGGCGGGCACCCCGACGGGGCGGACGTTCCGAGCCCGCGGCAAGGGCGCGGTCAAGCGGGACGGATCGCGGGGCGACCTGCTGGTGACGGTCGAGATCGCCGTGCCCACCCAGATCGACGACGCTCGCCGAGCCGCCGTCGAGGCCTACCGTGACGCCCGCGGTGGAGGTGTCTCATGAGCGAGTTCGTCCCCCCGGGACCGGACGCGAAGGTCTTCGTGATCAGTGTCGCGGCCGAGCTCTCCGGGCTGCACCCGCAGACGCTGCGCACGTACGACCGGATGGGACTGGTGACGGCGGCACGCACCGGCGGCGGCGGCCGTCGGTACTCGCTGCGGGACATCGAGACCCTGCGCGCGGTGGCGAAGCTGACCGCCGAGGGCATCGGCCTGGAGGGTGTCAAGCGGGTCATCGCCCTGGAGACCCAGGTGGCCGCGCTGCAGCAGCGCGTGCGCGAGCTCGAGGCCGAGCTCGCCGACGCCCGTACTCCCCGCAATCTGCCGGAGCTCTACGCCGAGCACCAGATCGCCGTCTGGCGCCGGCGACGCGGCTGAGCCGCGCGAGTCCCACGACGCCCGCCACCGCACCCGGTGGCGGGCGTCGTCGCGTTCGGCGTCCCGGTGCCTGATCGCCTCAGCCGAGTTGCTCGTCGAGCCACGCGATGCGGTCGGCGAGCCACCGCGACAGGGCCGTCGACTCGGCCTGCCACGTGCCGTGGAACACGTGGTGGTCGGGCGACTCGATGAGGGTCGGTCCCAGCGGCATCCCGGCGCCGCCGTCGGCCCGCGGGAGGAAGTTGCGCACGGCGGCCGGCGCGATCGTGCTCGCGGCTCCGTCCACCCAGTCGGGCAGCGCGGCGAGGGTTTCGCGCACCTGGACCCACCGGGAGCGCACCTGGTCGACGAACCACGGATCGCTCATCAGGCGCTCGTACCAGTGGCCCTCGGGTCCTCGCATCTGCGTCGGGAAGCATGCGGGGCTCTGCGGTTGGGCCGCGGCCCAGTGGCGGCTCGCGAACCATCCCTGGGGCAGGTGGACCTCGCAGTTGAACCGGTTGCCCATGCCCTGGTCGTGGTCCCAGGTCGGCCCCATCGCCAGGCGCCCGTCCGCCCCGAGCACCATCCAGACGCTGTTGTTGAAGGTCGAATCGATGTTCTTGGTGATCTCGGCCATGAGGTAGCCGTCCACGAACGACGGGACGTCCAGACACGACCGGTAGCCGTTCGCCGGATCGCGCCAGTGGTCGGAGTACAGGACGCCCTCGATCAGGCCGACCTGGGCGGCGGCGCGATCGGCGTCGGCCGGGTCCTCGCTGCTCTTGACGAACACCTGCAGACCACGCGGGGTGCGGAAGCTCGGGTCGTCGTCCGGGTACGAGTCGGCCTCCAGCAGCAGGGCGCCCGACGGCAGGGCGACTCGCTCGGGCTCGACCTCGATGCCCTCGCCGAGCTGATACAGGCCGGCGTGCGCGCCGTTGAGCCACAGCTCGACGGGTTGCATGCGCGGCGTCCACGCGAAGCCGAGGCGTCGAGCGAGCTCGAAGGCGGCGTCGTTGCGCAGCAGGGAGCGGTCGAAGAAGTTCGCGAGGAGCACCCAGTCCCTGCTCGCGGGCATCCCCGCGACGGACGCGGCGCTGTCGAGCTTGACCTTGTACGGGTACTTCATCGTGACCACGGCGGTGGAGTTGCCGCGCACGCGCAGTCGACCGGAGAGGCTGACCGGCTCCTGGCCGGGCTCGGTCAGCACGAGGGTCGAGTGGGAGTAGACCTCCTTGCTCTGGATCGGCTGTCCGTCCCGCGTGGTCACGTCCAGGCGGGCCACCGGGCGCATCGGGTGCCTCGTGTCGCGGGCACCCCAGTCGACGGTCCCGCCCTCGGGAAGGGCGCACCGCGGGCTCGGAGTGACCGGAGTCGGCGGCGTCGCCGTGATCACGGTCAGTGGCACCGCGGCGGTCGCGAAGCGCTTCGCGCCGACACGGGACGCCGTGACGGCTCGCACGCGCGTGGTGCGATCGGCGGAGAGGGCGGCGACGGCCTGTCCGTGCGCGTTCTGACGGGTGGTGATCACCGTGCGCCAGCCCCCGGCGGTCCGGCGCTGGAAGGCGACCGGTCGGCCGCGGCGGGCCGGGATGAAGACGGCGACGGCGCGGAGGCTCTCGCCCGGCGCGGCCCGTCCCGGGAGGTGGAGTCGCGCCGACTGGCGGACAGGTCGCACGGTGACACGACGGCTGACCTGGCGACGCTCGCCGCGTGAGACGGCGCGGAGTCGGACGGCCGAGCCGAAGCGCCGCGTGAACGTGGTGGCCGCGGCGCGGTTCGACGTCCGGCGCGCGATGGTGACCCATCCGCGTCCGGTCCGTTTCTGCAGGAGGATCGGGCGGGCGCCGCGGCCGGGGAAGTCGGCGCGCACGGTGATCTTCTCGCCCCGGATCGGGCGAGCATCGGAGACGGTGAGGGTCGGCCCGGCCGCCGATGCCGGTGCCGGCGCTGCGAGGGACGCGGCCACCGCGGTCACGACGCCGACGATCCAGCCGCTCGACCGCAGTCGAAGAGGGCCCACGGTCATCTCCTGTCCCACCGTCCGCTGATGGCCCATCCTCCCACGCGGTGCCCGTGCCGTTCGCCGGATTCGCCGGAGCGGACTCCCACGCGGCGACAGTGTCGGCGCGAGGGCCTACCGTCGGAGCATGGACATGCATCGGGGGATCGTGCCGCCGCACCTGCTGCGGAGGATCGCGGACCTGCACGACGACCGGTTCGAGACGGCGGCCGAGGCGGCACGGCGGGCGCTGGCGGAGTGTCCGGTGCGACCCGAGACGCCCCGCGCCACCGCCCGCCCGGGCGCGGGCAGGCGGGCTCTGCGGCGCGAGGTCCACGACGCCGAGAACCGCACCACCCTGCCGGGTCGACTCGTGCGCGCCGAGGGCGAGCCGGCCACCGGCGACGTCGCGGTCGACGAGGCGTTCGACGGGTTCGGCGCGACCGACGCCCTGTTCCGCGACGTCTTCGCGCGCACCTCGATCGACGACGCCGGCATGACGCTCAGCGGGACGGTCCACTACGGGCAGGCCTACGACAACGCCTTCTGGGACGGACGTCAGATGGTGTTCGGAGACGGGGACGGGCAGATCTTCGGCCGGTTCACCGCGTCACTCTCGGTGATCGGACACGAGCTGGGGCACGGCGTCGTCGAGCACACCGCCGGCTTGGTCTACCGCGGTCAGTCCGGGGCCCTCAACGAGTCCGTCGCCGACGTGTTCGGCGCGCTGGTGGAGCAGTACGCGGCGAACCAGTCCGCCGACGAGGCGACGTGGCTGATCGGGGCCGGACTCTTCACCGACCGAGTGGAGGGCCAGGCGCTGCGGTCGCTCGCCGAGCCGGGCACCGCCTACGACGACGACGTGCTCGGCAGGGACCCCCAGCCGGCCCACATGGACGACTACATCCACACCGACCAGGACAACGGGGGCGTCCACCTGAACTCGGGCATCCCCAACAAGGCCTTCCACCTCGTGGCGACCGAGCTGGGTGGTCACGCATGGCAGGTCGCCGGCCGGATCTGGTACGAGGCCCTGTCGGCCGGGCTGTCCGCGACCGCGACGTTCGCCGACTTCGCCCGGGGCACCGTGGAGGTGGCCCGGCGGCACGATGCCGCTGACGTGGTGTGCTCCGCGTGGCAGGCTGTGGGGGTATGGAGCACGCAGCCGACCCGGTCCTCGTCGTCCGGGTGATCCGCACCGGCGGCTTCGCCGGCCTGCGTCGTCAATGGCAGATCGAGGCCGCTTCCGAGGACGAGGCTCGCCGGTGGTGGCCCCTGGTCGAGGCGTGCCCGTGGGACACCCCGCCCGGAGAGTGCGTGCCGGACGGCTTCGTCTACGAGGTCGTCGCGAACGATCGCTCGGCGACGCTGGCCGAGCAGCAGTTGGACGGTCCGTGGCGCGATCTCGTCGACGCCGTGGTCGAGCGAGGCGCCTGAGTGTGCTCAGTTCACCTGACGGTCGCGGCCCGACCAGTACTCGGCACGCAGCTTGAACTTCTGCAGCTTTCCGGTGGCCGTCCGGGCCAGCTCGCTGCGGAACTCGACTCGCTTGGGCACCTTGTAACCGGCGAGACGCTCGCGGGCGTGGGCGCGGAGCTCGTCCTCGGTCACCTCGCCGTCCGCGACGACGAGCGCCAGCACCATCTCGCCCCACCTGTCGTCGGGCGCGCCGATCACCGCCACCTCGCGCACCGCCGGATGGGACGCCAGGACGTCCTCGACCTCGATCGACGAGACGTTCTCGCCGCCGGAGACGATGACGTCCTTCTTGCGGTCGGCGATCGTGATGTACCCGTCCTCGTAGGTGCCGCCGTCGCCGGTGTGGAACCAGCCTCCGGCGAGCGCCTCCTCAGTGGCCTCCGGGTTGTCCCAGTAGGACTCCAGCACCGTGTTGCTGCGCACGAGGATCTCTCCGCCGTCGTCGACCATGAGTCGGGTGCCGATCGTCGGGGCCCCGGCACGCGACAGCAGGCGCGCCTGCTCCTCCCCCTCGAGGTCGTCCCACTCCTGCCGCATGCGGTTCATCGTGATGAGCGGCGCGGTCTCGGTCAGACCGTAGATCTGGATGAACTCCCACCCGAGCTCCTCGCGTACCCGCTGAATCGTGCGGGTCGGCGGCGGGGCACCGGCGACGATGCAGCGCACCCGATCCCGGCCCGTGCCGCCGGTCCAGTCGTCGAGGGCGTCCAGCGTCGCGTTGAGCACGGCCGGCGCACAGGCCAGCACGGTGACACCGTGCTCCTCGATCCGCCGCAGGATCTCGGTCCCGTCGATCTGACGCAGGACGACCTGCTTGGCGCCGACGCCCGTCGCGGCGTAGATGAGCCCCCAGCCGTCGCAGTGGAACATCGGCAGCGTGTGCAGGTAGACGTCGCGGTCGGTCAAGGTCGCGTGCCATCCGAACGTCGTGGCGTTGATCCAGCGTGCTCGGTGCGTCTGCTGCACCCCCTTGGGCCGGGCCGTCGTGCCCGAGGTGTAGTTGATCGTCGCGGTGGCGTTCTCGTCCGGCTCCCACGGCGCGGGCTCGGCGGTCGACGCCCAGATGCGGTCGTCGTCCCGACCCAGCACGAAGACGTGCTTCGCGGCCGAGCAGGCGTCGACCAGGTGCTCGAGCTCGGGGTCGATCATCACCACCTCGGCGCCGCAGTGGCCGACGATGTACTCCACCTCCGCCGGCGCGAGCCGGAAGTTCACCGGGACGAAGATGCGACCCCAGTTGGCCACGCCGTAGAAGGAGGTGAGCAGGCGGGCCGCGTTCTGCGAGATCATCGCCACGCGCGCGCCCTGGGGCACGCCGAGCTCGTCGAGGGTGGCGGCCTGGCTGCGGGCCTTGGCGTACAGCTGGGCGTAGGTCAGCTCACCCCAGGAGTCGGCGACCTGGTTCGGCTCGTCCACGACCGCGATGCGGTCGGGGTAGACGGTCCGGGCGCGGTCGAGGAAGTCGCGCAGGGTGAGCGGGACGAACATGGGGCCTCCTGGAGTGCGGTGTTCGGAACCATCGTGCCCCCGTCGGCGGGTGTGACGCAGCCCTCAGGCGACGGAATGACGCGATGATGCGCCGAACGGTCGTCGGAGCACCCATCGCTAGGCTCGGCGCGTGAGTTGGGAAGAGATGTTCACCGGCGACTTCGCCGAGCAGGACGTCCGGGCCTGGAGCGAGATGGTCGAACGGCTGCACGCGCTGCACGACGCGGTCGCCTCGATGCCGATGGACCGCGCGACGGTCGAGGAGCTGGCGGCCGACCTGGGCCGCTGGGCCGATCGCCTCGGGCCGGTCGCGACGGACGAGCAGCACCAGGTCAACGGGCGCGCCGTGACCCTGCCGATGCGCGGCCACGCGATGCTGCCTCCGCTGCGGGTGCGCTCGCACTCCGAGGGTCGCGTCGAGGGCACGGTGCGGTTCGGCCGCTGGTTCATGGGCGGCGGCATGGCCGCGCACGGGGGCGCGGTGAGCCTGCTCTTCGACGAGGTGCTCGGCATCCTCGCCTCGGTGACCTCGCGGGCCATCACCCGGACCGGCTACCTGCGGACCGACTACCGCGCTCTGACGCCCATCGACACCGATCTGGACGTGGTGGCGTGGGTCGACCGGGTCGAGGGACGCAAGTGGTTCGTCCGCGGCGAGATCCGTCACGGCGACGTCGTCTGCGCCGAGGGTGAGGGCCTGTTCATCCGCCTGCGTCCCGACCAGGGGCTCGGACGGCGCACGACCGACTGACGGTCGCCGGCCGGAGCCGGCGGCCGTCCACGCTCAGTCGTACGGATAGAAGCCGTGTCCGGTCTTCTGACCGAGCAGCCCCGCGTCGACCATCCGATCGAGCAGCGGGGGCGGAGAGTACAGCGGCTCCTTGAACTCCTCGTACATCGACTCGCCGATCGCCTTGAGCGTGTCCAGGCCGATGAGGTCGCTCAGCGCCAGCGGTCCCATGGGGTGCCCGCAGCCGAGCACCATCCCCCGGTCGATGTCGGCCGCCGAGGCGTAGCCGGCCTCGTACATGCGGATCGCCGAGAGCAGGTAGGGGACCAGGAGCGAGTTCACGATGAAGCCGGCGCGGTCGGTCGCGTCGATCGGCTGCTTGCCGAGCTCCTCGGACACCCAGCCCCGGACGCGCTCCAGCGTCTGCTCCGAGGTCGTGAGCGAGGGGATCAGCTCGACGAGCTTCATCACCGGTGCCGGGTTGAAGAAGTGCACGCCCATCACCCGGTCGGGTCGGCCCGAGACCGCGCCGAGCTTGACGATCGGGATCGAGGAGGTGTTCGAGGCCAGGATCGCCTCGTCGCTGTCAAGGAGGGCGCCGACCCGGCGGAAGAGCTCGAGCTTGGTCTCCTCGTCCTCGCTCGCGGCCTCCACGACGAGGTCGCGGTCGGCGAGGTCGTCGAGGGAGTCCACGAAGCGGATGCGCTCCAGGACGGCGTCGGCGTCGGACTGCTCGAGCTTGCCTCGCGACACCGCCCGCCTCAGCGAGTGGGACACCCGACCGCGGGCGGCCTCGGCCGCCTCCGCGGAGACCTCGACGTTGACGACATCGGCCCCGGCGCGCGCCAGCACCTCGACGATGCCCGATCCCATGAGGCCGCCGCCGATCACGCCGACCTTCCCAAAAGAGCTCATGCTGGTCCTTCTTCCGAATGTTTGGTACCAAGTACCCTAAGTTCGGTACGGCGTACTCTCAAGTAACAGGAGCCCGGGTGGTGGAGCAGACGATTCCGACGGCGGAGCGCCTCGTGCAGGCCGCCTTCGAGCTCTTCGACGAGCGCGGCTACGACGAGACGACCGTCGATGACATCGCCGCGCGCGCCGGGGTGGGGCGCACCACGTTCTTCCGTCACTACGGCTCCAAGGAGGCGGTGATCTTCCCGGCGCACGAGGAGTTGCTGAGCCGGATCACCGCGCGACTCGAGTCGGCCTCCGAGGCCACCCGGGACCTCGCGGTCGTCGAGGCCGCGCGGATCGTCCTGCGGCACTACGTCGCCGAGGGAGACCGGGCCCGGCAGCGCTACCGCCTCATCGGGCGGGTCCCCGCCCTGCGGGACCGGGAGATGGCCGGGCAGCGGCGGTACCAGCGCACCTTCGCCGCCGGACTGGTCGGCCGGTGGCCCGGCGATCCCGACGCGGGCCTGCGTGCCGAGCTCATGTCCGCCGGGGTGGTCGCGGCCCACAACCACGTGCTGCGCGCTTGGCTGCGCGGTGACACCGACGATCCCGAGGGCGACCTGGACCGGGCGATGGGACTGGTCATCGCGCAGGCCTCGTCCGACGAGGCGGCCACCACGGTGCTCGTGGTGCAGTCCGCCCACGGTCCCACCGAGGTCGCCGATCGCGTGCGGCGCGCCCTGACGGACTGACGATCCGATCGTGTCCCTGCGACGACGGACGCGGTCGTCGTGATGGGATGGAGTCATGCGTGCGTGGGTCTGGCTGCTCCCGGTCGCGGTGCTGACCGCCTGCGGTGGCGCCGACCACGGCGGCGCCCCGGCCTCGGCGCCCACCTCCGCGCCCGTGGGCCTGCCCGCGCAGGCCGAGGGGACCGTCGATCCGCTCGCGATCACCTCGTTCACCTGTCGGCAGAACGCCAAGGGCCGCTGGAAGGTGTCCGGGACCCTGACGAACTCCGGCAAGCAGCCGCGCCACTACCGGGTCACCGCCTTCATCGGACGGCGCACCGGGCCGGCGCGTACCGTCGACCTGCCGCGGGTGGCTCCCGGGGCCGAGGTCGAGTTCACCGTGCGGCCCGTGGTCGCGGCGCCGGACGGGCCATGTCGCCTTCAGGCACTCCAGTTGCACTGAGCCCCAGAGGACACATCCTTTCGCCCAGTCGTAACCGAAATGACACTCGCGGGCTGTCGATCGGCCGTGTGCTGCCGATTACGGTGTGGCAATCCGGACCTGCCGACAGAAGGACCAGACGTGAGCCACAAGTCTCGACGATCCATCTCCCTGGTCGCGATCGGTGCGGTGCTGGCCGCACCCGTCGCGGCGGCGCCCACGGCCAGTGCCGCCGATCCCATCACCCTCACGGTGGTCGACATCAACGACTTCCACGGGCGGATCGACGGCAACACGACGAAGTTCGCCACGACGATCGAACAGATCCGTCAGTCCGCGGGCGAGGACAACACCTTGTTCATCTCCGTGGGCGACAACATCGGCGCCTCGCCGTTCGCCTCGGCCACGCAGCAGGACCAGCCGACGATCGACGTCCTCAACGCCCTCGACCTGGCGGTGTCCGCCGTGGGCAACCACGAGTTCGATCGCGGATTCGCCGATCTGAGCGGGCGGGTCACCGACGCGGCGGACTTCCCGTACCTGGGAGCGAACGTCGTCTACGAGGACGACGGCAGCCCGGCCCTGCCGGCCTCGGAGACCTTCGAGGTCAACGGGCTCACGGTCGCCGTCATCGGTGCCGTCACCGAGGAGACGCCGGCTCTCGTGACGCCGGCCGGCATCGCCGACCTGGACTTCACCGATCCGGTGGACGCGGTCAACGAGGAGGTCGAGCGGCTCGAGTCGCTGCCGGCCGACGATCGACCGGACGTCATCCTCGCCGCGTTCCACGAAGGCGCCGGGGCGGGCACTCCGGAGGGCTCGACCCTGGAGGAGGAGGTCGCCCACGGCGGTGCCTTCGCCAAGATCGTCGACCAGACCGATCCGGCCGTCGACGCGATCTTCACCGGGCACACGCACAAGAAGTACGCCTGGCAGGCGCCGGTCCCCGGTGAGCCGGACCGGACCAGGCCGATCATCCAGACCGGCAGCTACGGCGACAACATCGGCAAGGTGACCCTCTCGGTCGACCCGGACACCGGGCAGGTCGTCGCCCACGCGGTCGAGAACGTGGAGCGGGCCGCCGCCGAGGACCTGACGCTGCCGCGCGTGGCCGAGGTCAAGACGATCGTCGACGCCGCGCTCGAGCACGCCGCCGAGATCGGCAACGAGAAGGTCGCCGAGATCACCGGCGACATCACGACCGCGTACACCGGCGGCAGCTACGTCGACGGGGTGTACACCGCGCCGGACCCGGACGATCCGAAGAGCGGTCGGGACGACCGCGCCAGCGAGTCCACCCTCGGCAACCTCGTCCCCGACGCGATGCTGGCGCAGTCCAAGGCCACGAACGCGCCGGCGGACCTGTCGTTGAACAATCCCGGAGGTCTGCGCGACGAGCTGTTCTACGCCGGTGACACCGAGGAGGGCGGACCGCAGAACCTCGACGGCGTCGTGACGTTCGCCGAGGCGAACGCCGTCCTGCCGTTCACGAACAACCTCTACACCGTGACGCTGACCGGAGCCTCGCTCAAGAAGGTCTTCGAGCAGCAGTGGCAGCGCGACGACAAGGGACAGGTGCCGAGCCGCCCGTACCTGCAGCTCGGCATGTCGAAGAACGTGCGCTACACCTACGACCCGACCCGCGAGGAGGGCGACCGGATCACCTCGATCTGGATCGACGACGAGCTGCTCGACCCCGAGCGCGAGTACCGCGTGATCGTGCCGTCGTTCCTCGCCACCGGTGGCGACAACTTCTGGGCCTTCACCGAGGGCACCTGGGTCGACACCGGCGTGGTCGACTACGAGGGCTGGATCGAGTACCTCGGCTCGGCCCCGGTCGCCCCGGACTTCGCGCGCCGCTCGGTGGCGGTGCAGGGCCTCGCCGATCGCTACGACGCCGGTGACGAGGTCACGTTCTCGCTGCCCAAGCTCGACCTGACCTCCCTGGGCAGCCCGGAGAACACCGAGGTGAGCGCGACCCTGAGCTACAACGGCGACCAGAAGCTCGACCTGGGCACGGTCCCCGTGACGAACGGAGCCTCGGACGACATCACGTTCACCGTGCCGGCCGGCGCCCGCGGACGGGCGGTCAGCGCGCTCGAGGCCTCGCCGGCGGGGCCGACGGCCACGATCCCGGTCGCCGTCCGGGCCGCCTCCGAGACCGCCGCGACCGCGCCCGACCAGGTCGCCAAGGGTGAGCCCGTCCGGATCGAGGTGGACGTGACGACGGCCGGGGACGACGAGATCGACGGTCAGGTGATCGTCTCCGCGGGCGACCGCGAGGTCGGTCGCGCGACCGTCGCCGACGGGACGGCGACGGTCGAGGTCGACTCGGGCGACCTGCGACTGGGCAAGCAGACGCTCACGGTCGCGTACGGAGGCTCGGACACGGTCGCTCCGTCCTCCACCGACGTGCGGGTCGAGGTCATCAAGGCCGAGACCAGCTTCGAGGCCACCGGCTCGACGGCCCGCTACGGAGTCGGTGCGACGATCACGCTGAGTGCCGATCCCGGCGCCACCGGCATCGTCTACGTCGTCAACGAGCTCGGTCTGCCGGTCGGCGTCGGCTTCCTGCGCGACGGCGAGGGCACGTTCCGGTTCCCCGGTACGGCCCTGCGACCCGGCACGCACACCCTCGACGTGTTCTTCAACGGCAGTGCCGCCCACGAGCCCGCACACACCACGGTCTCGGTGACGATCACCAAGGCGAAGACGTCGCTCAAGGCCTCGGTCGCCAAGAAGGTGAAGACGGGCAAGCGCGCCACGATGAAGGTCCGGGTCAAGGCCACGGGCTTCACCCCCCGTGGTGGCAAGGTGGTCGTCAAGCGCGGCAAGAAGACCGTCGGCACGGCCAAGGTCAACGCCAAGGGGGTCGCCAAGGTCAAGCTGGCCAAGCTCAAGAAGGGCAAGGCGAAGCTGAAGGTCCGCTGGGCCGGCAACGCCGTGGCGAACGGCTCCACGACGACCGTCACGGTGAAGGTCGTCAAGAAGAAGTGATCACCCGGCCCGGGGCGGCCGCCGACCGCCCCGGGCTCCTCATCCGGCACCGACCTCGGGGGTCCCATGTCTCGTCTCGTCCTGCGTCACGCGACCGCGTCCGCTCTCGTCGCCGGGCTCGTCGCCGCGATCCCCACCGGGGCAGTCGCCGCCCCGGACGGCTCCGACCTGGTGATCAACGAGATCTACGCCCACGGCGGCTCCAGCGGGGCGTCCTACCGGAACAAGTACGTCGAGCTGGTCAATCCCACCGCCGCGCCGATCGACGTCTCGGGCTGGTCGGTGCAGTACCGCTCCGCGACCGGCGTGGGGTCCTTCTCGGGCGTCATCGCGCTGGGTGACCACCGGATCCCGCCGGGATCGACGTTCTTGGTGGGGGGCGCCTCGAACAACGCCGCGACCGACCCGGGGGCCGATCTCCCCGACCCGGACGCCGCGAACCCCGGCGTCAGCTTCGCCGGCGCGTCCGGGACGATCGCGCTCGTCCGCTCGACGACCGCGCTCACCGGAGACCCGGCGACGGTGCTGGCGTCACCCGACCTCGTCGACCTCGTGGGTTACGGCTCCTCCAACACCGTCGAGGGTGCCGCGGCGGCGGGCTTGGGCCTGACCGTGGCCCTGCACCGCACCGACGGCGTGGACACCGACGTGAACGCGGCCGACTTCGCGCCGGGCGATCCGTCCCCGACCCCGTGCGGCGAGGAGTGCGACGTCGAGGACTCGACCGATCCGGCGCCGGTCGAGCCGGTGAGCATCGCCCAGATCCAGGGGACCGGCGCCGTCAGTCCCGTGCTCGGCAGGACCGTCACCACCACCGGCGTGGTGACCGGTGACTACGACACCGGCGGCTTCAACGGCGTCTACCTGCAGACGCCGGGCACCGGGGGACCGCTGTCGGACGACCACGGCGCCTCGCACGGCCTCTACGTCTATGGCTCGGCGTTCGCGCGGGCCGTCGAGCCGGGTGACCTGGTCACCGTGACCGGACCGGTCGCCGAGTACCGAGGCCTGACCCAGATCGAGCTGCCGACGGCGTGGGAGATCCTCGACACCGGGGTGCAGGTCGAGCCCACCCCGATCGCGTTCCCCCTCGGGGAGGAGCAGCGCGAGGCGCTCGAGGGCATGCTCGTCGACGCGACGGCCGGCACCTTCACGGTGACGAACAACTACGCGACGAACACCTATGCCGATCTCGGCCTGGCCGCCGGCGACACCGTCCTGCCGCAGCCGACGAACGTCGTCCGACCCCGAACCGCGGCCTACGACCGTCTCGTCGCCGAGAACGCCGCACGCCTCATCACGCTGGACGACGGCAGGAGCATCAACTACGCGGCCGGGGCCGATCGCGAGCTGCCCGTCCCGTGGCTGACCGCCGACAACGAGGTGCGCACCGGCGCGTCCGTCACCATCGACGAGCCGCTCATTCTGGACTATCGCAACGACCTGTGGAAGCTCCAGCCGCGCGAGCCCATCGCGGCCGGAGACGAGCCGGCGACGGTGTCGGCCGCGAGCACGCGCGAGCCGGCCCCGGCCGACGTCGGCGGCTCCATCCGCCTCGCCTCGTTCAACGTGTTGAACTACTTCACCACCACCGGTGAGGACTGGGTGTCCTCCGGCCGTGGCGCCTGCACGTGGTACACCTCCCGCACCGGGGAGCCGATCACCGTGAACCAGTGCACGAACGACGGACCGCGCGGAGCCGCGACCGACGCCAGCCGGGCACGCCAGGAGGCCAAGATCGTGCGTGCCATCAACACGCTGGACGCACACGTGCTGTCGCTGGAGGAGATCGAGGACACCGGCACGCTCGGCGGCGACGACCGCGACGAGGCCCTGGACACCCTCGTCGCGGCGCTCAACGAGGACGCCGGTGAGGCGAAGTGGGCGGCCGTCGCGTCGCCGGAGACGATCCCGAGCGTCGGGCGGGACGTGATCCGCACGGCCTTCGTCTACCAGCCGGCCGTGGTCGAGCCGGTCGGCGAGTCGATCATCCTCGACTCGCCGGCGTTCGCGAACGCGCGGGCTCCGCTGGCTCAGGAGTTCCGCCCCGTCGACGGCGACGCCGGCCAGGACTTCCTCGCGATCGTCAACCACTTCAAGTCCAAGGGCTCCGGATCGGGGTCCGACGCCGACCAAGGGGACGGTCAGGGGGCGTCCAACCGTTCGCGGATCGCGCAGGCCGAGGCGCTCGTGGACTTCGTGGCCGACCTGGAACGGCGAGCCGACACCGACCGGGTGTTCCTGCTCGGCGACTTCAACTCCTACGCCAAGGAGGACCCGCTGCAGATCATCGAGGATGCCGGGTTCGTCAACGTGGACCAGCGACTCACCGACGAGGAGACGTACCAGTTCGACGGGCTGCACGGCTCCCTCGACCACGTCTTCGCCTCGGCGGCGGCCTTCGCCGGGGTGACCGGCGCGGACGTCTGGACGATCAACGCCCCGGAGTCGATCGGGCGCGAGTACAGCCGCTACGACAACAACGTGACACCGCTGTTCGACCCGGACGCGCCGTACCGGGCCAGCGACCACGACCCGGTGCTGGTCGGCTACGACCCGGGAGCACCGGCACCGATGGCCACGACGACCTCGGTCCGGGCGCCCGCGAAGGTCTGGGCCCACGAGGCGTTCGACGTCGACGTGACGGTCACCGCCGAGACGGGCAGTCCGCGCGGCACCGCGCAGCTCACCGTCGACGGCAGCGTCGTCGCCTCGGGCCCGGTGACGGACGGGGCGGCCACCCTCACGGTCGAGCCCGACGCGCTGGCCCCCGGGCGCCGGACGCTGGACGTCGTGTTCGCGGGCGAGGGCCGCTACCGCGACTCAGCAGCCCGAGCGACGGTCGACGTGCGAGCCGAGTCGCGGCTGGCGGCCGCGGTCGGACGAGGCACCTACGGGCGGCCGACCGCGGTCACGGTGACGAACGCCGCCGGCGGCCACGGCCTCGTGGTGGCCGTCGACCCGGCGGGTCGGGTCCTCGCCGGCGGTCTCATGGTGGGCGGGCGGGCCACGGTCCGCATCCCCGGGACGGCGCTGCGGCCCGGCGTCTCGCGCCTGACGATCGCGTACGGCGGGGGCGGCGGGGTCGAGCCCGCCGACATCGAGCTCGCGATCCGGATCGCGAAGGCGAAGCCGACCTTGGCGACCACCGTGCTGACGGCGAAGGTCACCGAACGCCGTCGCGCCAAGGTCCGGATCACGGTCCGCACGCCCGGCTTCACGGAGCAGGCGGGTCGGGTGCGCATCCTGCGCGGCACGCGACAGATCGGGGTCGCACGAGTGAAGAAGGGTCGAGCCGTCGTCCGCCTCAAGCCGATCCGCGCGACGGGGCGGATCAGGCTGAAGGCGCGCTACACGGGCTCGCCGACCACCGCGTCGACGACCCGGGCCTTCACGATCCGCGTGCGCTGAGTCAGCGCGGCACGGCGTACGCGACCAGTCGTGCGTGGTACGGCTCGAGCGTCGACCACGCCCCGTCGTGCTCCACCACGGCGACCGCGGCGGTCGGGAATCCCGAGTCCACCCCGCGCACCGCCTGTGGGTCGGACCCGTCGCCCGCGAGCAGCGCCGCCAGATCCGGTGTGCCGGGGGCGTGACCGACGAGCAGTACCGTCTCGGCGCCCTCGACGGCGCGCACCGCGTCGAGCAGGTCCCCGGTCCAGCCCTGGTAGATGCTCTCGACGTACTCGACCGGCGCCCGGACGCCGGTCGCCTCGACGGTCTCGCGGGTGCGTCGGGCGATCGAGCACAGCACCTGGTCGACCGTGCCGACGTGCGTGTCGATCCACGCCCCGGCCGCTGCGGCTTCGCGGCGGCCACGCTCGGTCAGTGGTCGATCGACGTCGCCGGCGCCGCCGGGTTGGGCGGCGTCCCCGTGTCGCATCAGCACGAGTCGAGCCATGCGGCGAGTCTAGGGCCGACCGCACGGGTGCCCGGACCCGGCGGGCATCGTCAGCCGCGGGCGATGCGGACCAACTCGTCGCGCGGCACGACCTTCTTGCGCTCGCGGGTGTGCACGTCGTTCTCGCCGAGCGCCATCTCGTGGGCGTCGAGCTTCTCCCAGCCCTCCCACGTCGTGTACTCGATCCCGCGCGAGTCGAGGTGTCGGTCGAACGCCTCGCGGCTCGGGTAGTGCGGGGCGGGCAGCGACGGCAGGTCCTCGACGAGCATCCGGATCGTCTCGGCGGCGTCGGACTTGGTGTGCCCGATCAGGCCGACCGGGCCGCGCTTGATCCAGCCGGTGGCGTAGACGCCCGGAATCGGGGAGCCGTCGAGATCGAGCACGTGCCCGCCGTCGTTGGGCAGAACGCCGCCGGCCTCGTCGAACGGCAGTCCGGGCAGGGGGTCGGAGTAGTAGCCGATCGCCCGATAGACCGCCTGGACGGGCCAGTCGCGGAACTCCCCGGTGCCGCGCACGTTGCCGGTGCCGTCGAGCTCGGTGACCTCGGTGCGCAGCCCGACGACCTTGCCGTCCTCGCCGAGGATCTCGACGGGGCTCTGGCAGAAGTGGATGTGGATGCGGTGCGGGGCGCCGGAGGGCTCACGCGCCAGGTAGTCCTGCAGGACCTTGACGACCAGCTTCTGGCTCTTGGCCGCGTTGAGCGCCTCCATCGATCCGTGGTCGAACTCGAAGCCCTCCGGGTGGACGATGACGTCGATGTTCGGCGAGTGGCTGAGCTCGCGCAGCTCCATCGGCGTGAACTTGACCTGGGCCGGGCCGCGCCGAGCGAAGACGTGGACGTCGGTGGTGGCGTTCTTCTTGAGGCCCTCGTAGACGTTGTCGGGGATCTCGGTGACGAGCAGCTCGTCGGCGGTCTTGGCCAGGATGCGCGAGATGTCCAGCCCGACGTTGCCGACGCCGAGGACGGCGACCTGCTTGGCGTGCGGCTGGAAGTCCCACTCCCGATCGACGTCCGGGTGCCCGTCGTACCAGGCGACGAAGTCCGCAGCGCCGAACGAGCCGTGCAGGTCGATGCCCGGGATGTCCAGGTCGCGGTCGCGGCGGGCCCCGGTGGCGAAGACGACGGCGTCGTAGAACTCGCGCAGGTCCTCGAGCTTGACGTCGGTGCCGAAGTTGACGTTGCCGAAGAACCGGATGTCGTCGTTGTCCATCACGCGCTTGAGCGCCTTGATGATCTCCTTGATCCGCGGATGGTCCGGCGCCACGCCGTAGCGGATCAGTCCGAACGGCGTGGGGTCGCGGTCGAGGATGTCGACGGTCACGTCGAGCCCCTCGGTCTTGGTGAGGATGTCGGCGGCGTACACGCCAGCGGGGCCGGCGCCGACGACGGCGACGCGCACCTTCCTGTCCACAGTCATAAAGGCAAGCCTAAGACGCGGGTCCACACGCCCGAAATTTCGACCGGACTTCGAGACGAACGTCACGATCCGGACTGCAACCGCAGGGCTGGTACGGCTGTTGAACCTGAGAAGTCACTGTGGTTCCCTCGTCGAGGGCCACCGGGGGTCGCGGTCGTTCGCGACGGTGTCCTACCGTGGTCGCAGACGGTTGAAAGCCGAACCATCTCGGTCTGACCAAGGAGCCGCATGACCCCGAGCACGCGTCGCGCCTATGCGACCCTGGCCGCCTCCACCGCGCTCGTCACGCTCGCCGCCTGCGGAGGCGACGACGGCGGTGGCGGCGCGGCACCTGTCGGGACGAGCACTCCCTCGATGACCACGGCGCCGGCGGCGAGTCCCTCGACGGGCTCGGCGGACGGCGAGTTCACCCCCGGCGAGTACGAGGCGATCGGCACCTACCTGTCTCCGGACGGTCAGACCCAATCGGTCGAGGTCGAGGTGGAGATCGCCGCCGACGGCACGATCACCGACCTCGACGTCGACGGCCGGGCCGAGAGCGGCAACTCCGAGCAGTACCAGGGCAAGTTCGAGAGCGGCATCGACCAGCTGGTCGTCGGGCGCAGGATCACCGAGCTCCAGATCGACAAGGTCGCGGGCTCCTCGCTCACCAGCGGCGGGTTCAACGACGCCATCGGGCAGATCATCGAACGAGCCCGGGCCTGACCCATGACTTCCGCATGGCGCTTCGAGGCCATCGGAACCGCGTGGTCGATCGGGACCCCCGACCCGATCGACCACGAGCTGCGGAGCGCGATCACGTCGCGGTTCGACCGGTTCGACCGGACGTGGTCGCGCGTCCGCGCCGACGCGACCGTCGCCGCCCTGCGGGCGGAGCGCTCCGTCGACCTCGGTCCGGACGCCCCGGCGATCCTGGGGGTGTACGACCGGCTCTTCGAGTTCACCGACGGTGCGGTGAGCCCACTCGTCGGAGGCGCCCTGGAGCACCTGGGCTATGACGCGGGGTACACGTTCGTGCCGGGCCGCGGCCCGATCCGCGTCCCGCGGTGGTCCGACTGCCGTCTGACCGGCACGGTCCTGCACGTACCCGGTCCGGTCGTCCTGGACATCGGCGCGGTCGGCAAGGGCTGGCTCGCCGGCCAGATCGCGGGGATGATCGACCAGCCGTGCGTCGTGGACGCGTCCGGCGACATCGTCAACCGGTCCGGACGCACGCTGCGGGTGGCCCTGGAGGACCCCGGCGACCCGCAGATGGCCATCGGGGTGGCCGAGGTTCCCGACGGGCACGCGATCTGCGCCTCCGCAGGGAACCGCCGTCGCTGGGCCGCCGACCTGCACCACATCCTCGACGCCCGTTCGGCGTCGCCGACCCGCGCGATCGTCGGCGCCTGGGCCGGCGGCCCCGACCCGGCG
>JAJUII010000054.1 GCA_029265505.1 Aeromicrobium choanae | reverse complement strand
GCGAAAGCCCCTCGATATAGTCCACATCCGGCTTTTCCATCTGGCCGAGAAACTGGCGCGCATAGGAGGAGAGGCTCTCGACGTACCGCCGCTGCCCCTCGGCGTAGATGGTGTCGAACGCGAGCGAGGATTTCCCGGACCCCGAGATCCCGGTGATGACCACCAGCTTGTCCCGGGGGATCTCGACGTCGATGTTCTTCAGATTGTGCTCCCGCGCGCCCTTGACGAAAATGGTCTCACGCATAGATGTAAGCGCTCCTTGTTTGATGGTCGGCCGGCGGACATGCGCACGGCATCGGTGCGGCGGAACGCGCTGCGGCGCCGCGCCGGAAAATCCTCCCCGCCTTCTACGTCCGGCGCTTGCCGCCCCTGCGCTCCGTTTTCGGCCCGCTTTCCCCGCGGAGCCGGATGAGGCGGTCGCGCAGGACGGCCGCGTACTCGAATTCAAGCATCCTCGCCGCCTCGCGCATGTCCTTCTCGAGCTTCGCGATAAGCTCCTCGCGCTCGCGGCGGGTCATCCCGGCCGCGGCCCCGTCCTCGGACCTGGAGGCGTCCTTCGAAATTTCGATCAGCTCGCGCACGCTCTTGACGACCGTCTTCGGGGTAATGCCATGCTCCGTGTTATATCTCGTCTGAAGCGCCCGGCGGCGGTTGGTTTCGTCGATGGCCCGGCGCATGGAATCGGTGACCGAGTCGGCGTACATGACCACCTTGCCGCCCGCGTTGCGCGCCGCGCGGCCGATGGTCTGGATGAGCGAGGTTTCCGACCGCAGGAAGCCCTCCTTGTCCGCGTCCAGGATCGCGACCAGCGATACCTCCGGGATATCCAGCCCCTCCCTCAGGAGGTTGATGCCCACCAGCACGTCGAACTCCCCCGCGCGCAGGTCCCGGATGATCTCCATCCGCTCGATGGTTTCGACGTCGTGGTGCATGTACCGCACCCGGATGCCCGCCTGCTTTAAATAATCGGTGAGATCCTCCGCCATCCGCTTGGTCAGCGTGGTGACGAGAACCCGCTCGCTTTGGGAGGTCCGGGCGTTGATCTCGCCGATCAGGTCGTCGATCTGGCCCTTGGTGGGCTTGACGACGACCTCCGGGTCGACCAGCCCGGTCGGCCGGATGACCTGCTCGACGACGTCCCCGTCGACCTTGGCCATCTCGTAGTCGCCGGGCGTGGCCGACAGGTAGATCGTCTGTCCGATCCGCTCGAGGAACTCCGGCCACTTCAGGGGTCGGTTGTCCATCGCGCTGGGCAGGCGGAAGCCGTGCTCGACCAGCGAGCGCTTGCGGCTCATGTCGCCCTCGTACATCGCGCCGATCTGCGGGATCGTCACGTGGGACTCGTCCACGACGAGGATGAAGTCCTCCGGAAAGTAGTCCAGCAGGCAGTTCGGCGCCGTGCCCGGCGCCCGACCGTCCATGTGCAGCGAGTAGTTCTCGATGCCGGCGCAGGTGCCGACCTGCTCCATCATCTCCAGGTCGTAGGTCGTGCGCATGCGCAGGCGTTGGGCCTCCAGCAGCTTCCCCTCGCGCTCGAGCACGGCGAGCCGGTCCTCCAGCTCGGCCTTGATCCCCTCGATCGCGCGGGCCATGACCTCGGGACCGGCCGCGTAGTGCGTGGCTGCGCCGACGTAGAGCTCCTGATCGTCGCTGAGCACCTCGCCGGTGAGCGGGTGCAGCGTCATGAGCCGCTCGATCTCGTCGCCGAAGAACTCCACTCGCACGGCCATCTCCTGGTACACGGGGAAGATCTCGACGGTGTCGCCCTTGACCCGGAAGGTGCCACGGGTGGAGCTGACGTCGTTGCGGACGTACTGGGCCTGGACGAGGGTGCGCAGCAGGTCGTCACGGCTCATCTCCTCGCCGACCCGGAACCCGATCATCCGGTTGAGATACTCCTGCGCCGAGCCGAGACCGTAGATGCACGACACGGTCGCCACCACGATGACGTCACGTCGGGTCAACAGCGACCACGTCGCGGAGTGCCGAAGCCGTTCGACCTCCTCGTTGATCGAGGAGTCCTTCTCGATGTAGGTGTCGGTCTGCGCGATGTACGCCTCGGGCTGGTAGTAGTCGTAGTACGAGACGAAGTACTCGACCGCGTTGTTCGGCAGCAGTTCGCGCAGCTCGTTGGCGAACTGGGCGGCGAGCGTCTTGTTCGGCAGCATGACCAGCATCGGACGCTGGAGGCGCTCGGCGAGCCAGGCCGTCGTGGCGGTCTTGCCGGTCCAGGTCGCGCCCATGAGGACGACGTCCTGGGCACCCGACTCGATGCGTCGGGCGATCTCGGCGATCGCGGCCGGCTGGTCGCCCGCGGGCCGATACTCCGAGACGACCTCGAACGGCGCGACCTGGCGGGTGAGTTCGGACGCGGGTCTCATGTCTCGAGCCTACGTGCGGACACTGACACTCAGCGGTCGGGAGCGATCCGCAGGACGCGGATCGTCTCGGCCAGACCGCGGTACTGTCCGACCAGCAGGCTCCACTCGATCACCTGCCGCTCATCCCAGTGCGCCCGCAGGCGTGCCCAAGTGGTGTCCTCGAGGTCGCCGCGGGCCAGCAGCTCGTCCGTCGCCTGCAGCAGCGCCGCATCGCGCGGCGCCCACCGGGCCTCGTCGGTGCGCACCGCGGCGAGCTCGGCCGGGGTGAGGCCCGCCCGCGCGCCGAGCCGCTCGTGATGCCGCCGTTCGTACTCCGAGGCGCAGCGGTGCGCGACCCGCAGGATCACCAGCTCGGTCTGGCGTCGCGGAAGGCGCCCGCCGAGCATGAGGGCACCGGAGTACAGCAGCCAGACCCGGAACAGGCGACGGTGCCGACCGAGGGTGGTGAACAGGTGCGCCTCGGACACCCCGGCGCCGCGCGCGAGGACGGCGGTCAGCAGCCGGTTGACCGGCCCGAGGTCGCGCAGCCCTCCGGGCCGGATGCGCGGCGTGGTCATGACGCCCGCCGTGCGGCACGGGCGGCCGCGGTGAGCCGGCGCTGCAGGTGCCGCATCGCCGCGCGGTAGGCCCAGGGCGCCCAACGCTGGGCCCAGTGGCCGAGTCGGACGTCGAGCGAGGTGTAGATCCAGTACCGCCGTCGTCGCACGCCCCGCACGATCGCCTCGGCCGCCTGCTCGGGCGTCACGGCGTGGCGCAGGAAACGGCGTTCCACCTGCCGGACCGCCGGGGCGTCGCGATCGACGCCGACGACCTCCAGCCGGCCCACGAGGGGCGTGGCCACGGCGCCCGGGCAGACCAGGCTGACCCCGATCCCGTGCTCGCGCAGGTCGAAGCGCAGCACCTCGGACACGCCCCGCAGACCGAACTTCGCCGCGCTGTAGGCCGCGTGCCAGGGCAGGCCGAACAGGGCGGCGGCACTGGCGACGTTGACCACGTGTCCGCCGCGTCCACTCGCCATCATCGGGGGCAGGAACGCCGACAGGACGTGGACCGGGCCCATCAGATCGACGTCGATCACCCGCCGCCAGTGCTCGGCGGTGAGCCGGTCGACGGTGCCCCACATCGAGATGCCGGCGACGTTGAGCAGCAGGTCGAGCGGACCGTGCTCGGCGTGGACCCGGGCGGCGAAGTCACGCACCGCCGCCTCGTCGGTCACGTCGACCGGCTCGGCGGCGAGGACCTGCACCCCGTCCGACCGGAGCCGGTCGACCTGGTGTGCCAGCCCGACCGCGTCGACGTCGGTCAGCACCAGGCGGGCTCCCTCACCTCCCAGTCGGCGTGCCGTGGCCGCGCCGATGCCGCTGGCGGCCCCGGTGACGAGGCACGACTTGGTACGGATGTCCAGCTTCGGCATCCCGCCAGACTACGACCGCCCGGGGGTCCCCGTCCACGGTGGAAACACACCCTGAACACCCGGTGACCTGAAACTCGATTCGACTGCCGAAACCGATAGGGTGTGTCTCATGGCCATCGTCGAGCGCAGGGCACAACGCACGCGCGAGATCCTCGATGCGACCCGACGGCTGTTCGACGAACGTCGGATGCGGGATGCCCAGATCGAGGACATCGCGCGCGCGGTCGGCATCAACCGCGCGATCATCTACCGCCACTTCACCACGAAGGAAGAGCTCTTCGCGATGACGCTGGTGGACTACCTGAACGAACTCGAGGAACGTCTGACCGCGTCTCGCGCCGAGGGGCTCACCCCGCTCGAGCGCATCGACATCCTGACCACCGAGTTCCTCGACTACGGCACCGAGTATCCCGCGTTCGTCGACTGCGCCCAGTCGCTGCTGAAGCACCGCGGCTCGGAGCTGCTCGAGCAGATCAGTCTCGACCGTCTCACCGAGCTCGGTGCCGCGATCAACCGGTGCTTCGACCACATCACCGACGCCATCCGCGCAGGGAACGAGAGCGGCGAGTTCGACGTCGAGGACCCCGAGCTCATCGCCAACATCATGTACACGCAGGGGCTGGGAATCCTGAACCTCGTGACGTTCCAGCGCTCCATCCGCGAACTCAGCACGGGCCTGCCGGCGATGGACGATCTCCCCATGCCGGAGGTCGTCGCACTGGCCAAGCGCTCCGTGCGCGCGATCGTCCAGCGTCAGGACTGACCACGCCCATCGACGGACGGGGCCGGTGGCATCCGCCACCGGCCCCGTCCGCGTCCGTCAGATCAGCGCTCGAGGATCGCGACGACACCCTGGCCGCCGGCCGCGCAGATCGAGATCAGACCACGGCCCGAGCCCTTCTGCTCCAGCAGCTTGGCCAGGTTCGCGATGATCCGGCCGCCGGTCGCGGCGAACGGGTGCGCCGCCGCCAGCGACGAGCCCTTGACGTTGAGCTTCGATCGGTCGATCGACCCGAGCGGCGCGTCCAGTCCCAGACGCTGCTTGCAGAAGTCGGCGTCCTCCCACGCGGCGAGCGTCGAGAGCACCTGCCCGGCGAACGCCTCGTGGATCTCGTAGAAGTCGAAGTCCTGCAAGGTCAGACCCTGACGCTCGAGCATGCGCGGCACCGCGTAGGCCGGGGCCATGAGCAGGCCCTCGCCTCCGTTGACGTAGTCGACCGCCGCCGTCTCATAGTCGACCAGGTAGGCCTTGACGTCCCAGCCACGACGCTCGGCCTCCTCCTCCGAGGCCAGCAGCGCCACCGAGGCGCCGTCCGACAGCGGCGTGGAGTTGCCGGCCGTCATCGTGGCCTCGTCACCGAACTGCTTGCCGAACACCGGCTTGAGCTTGGCCAGCTTCTCGACCGTCGAGTCCGGCCGCAGGTGGTTGTCCTTCTCCACCCCGCGGAACGGCGTCACGAGATCGTCCTGCCAGCCCTCGTCCCAGGCGGCGGCGAGGTTCTGGTGCGACCGCGCGGCGAGCTCGTCCTGTGCCTCGCGGGTGATACCCCACTCGTGCGTGGTGATGGCCTGGTGCTCGCCCATCGACAGGCCCGTGCGCGGCTCGGCGTTGCGCGGCTGGTCCGGGACCAGGTGGCCCGGTCGGATCCGGCTGAGCAGCTGCAGCAGCTTCTTCTTGTCGCCCTTGGCGTTGGCCTGGTTGGCCTCGAGCAGGATCTTGCGCAGCTTGTCGTTGAGCGCCAGCGGGGCGTCCGAGGTGGTGTCGGTGCCGCCGGCGATGCCGAACTCGATCTTGCCGAGCGCGATCTTGGCTGCAACCTGGAAGGCAGCCTGCAGGCCGGTGCCGCACGCCTGCTGGATGTCGGTCGCGGGCGTGGTCGGGGAGAGCTTCGACCCGAGCACCGCCTCACGGGTCAGGTTGAAGTCGCGCGAGTGCTTGAGCACCGCCCCGGCGACGACCTCACCGGCGCGCTCCCCCTCGAGCCCGAAGCGCTCGACGAGGCCGTCGAGGGCCGCGGTGAGCATCTCCTGGTTGGAGACCCCGGTGTAGACGGTGTTCGAGCGCGCGAACGGGATGCGGTTGCCGCCGATGACGGCGACCCGGCGGACCTGGCCGGCCGCGGACGCGGCGGACTTCGTGGCCTTCGTGGAGGGCTTGTCAGCCATGGGAAACCTTTCCTCTGCGACCTTCGTCGCGTTCCTTTGCCGTGACGTTGTGATGCAGGCTAGAGTCAGCCTAACGCGTTCAGATACCGAGGGTATCCGAGAGATCAGAGAGATAGGACACATCCTGCGATGAGCGACCGTTACACGGCGATGATCCAGAACCCGATCGCGCAGTTCCTCGTCAAGAACCTGGGGCTGCCCAATCCGCCGGAGCTCGAGCGGTACGAGGGCGGTCCTCTCGTCAAGGGCACGGTGCTGCTGGGCGGTGACGGGCTCGTCTCGGCCGATCTGCCGAACGTCTCGAAGGACCTGGGCATCGAGACCACGACGGTCCGCGCCGAGGGTCGCCGCTACAAGGGCCTGGTCTTCGACGCCTCCGGTCTGGACTCGGCGGCGACGACCGTCGAGCTGCAGAAGTTCTTCACCCCGGTGCTGCGGAGCCTCGCGCCGTGCGCGCGGATCGTCGTGATCGGTCTGCTTCCCGAGCGCACCGAGACCGTCGGCGCGCGCATCGCCCAGCGTGGCCTGGAGGGCTTCGTCCGCTCGATCGCCAAGGAGATCGGCGGCAACGGCAGTACCGCCAACCTGGTCTACGTCACCCCCGAGTCCGCCGGCGCGATCTCCTCGACGCTCGGCTTCCTGCTGTCGCCGAAGGCGGCGTTCGTCGACGGCCAGGTGGTCCGACTCGGCACCACGTCGCTCGTCGAGGCCGAGCAGCCCGCCGATCCGGCCCGGCCGCTGGCCGGCAAGACCGCGCTGGTCACCGGCGCCGGCCGGGGCCTGGGCGCCGCGATGGCGCGCATCCTGCACCGTGACGGCGCCACGATCGTCGGTCTGGACGTCCCGCCGCTGCAGGGCGACCTCGAGGCGCTCATGAACGAGCTGGGCGGCTCGTCGATCACCTGCGACATCACCGCCGAGGACGCCCCCGAGACGATCGCGGCCGGCCTGGGCGACGGCGTCGACTTCGTCGTCCACAACGCGGGCATCACGCGGGACAAGCGCCTCAAGAACATGAAGTCGGAGAACTGGGAGAAGGTCGTCGACATCAGCGTCGGCGCTCCGCAGCGGATCACCGAGCACCTGCTCGAGCACAAGCTCGTCCGTCCGGGCGGCCGGATCATCGGGATCTCGTCGATCGCCGGCATCGCGGGCAACAACGGTCAGACGAACTACGGCACCGCCAAGGCCGGCGTGATCGGCTTCGTGCAGGCGCTCGCGCCGCAGGTCGCCGACGTCCAGGTCACCGCGAACGCCATCGCGCCGGGCTTCATCGAGACCGACATGGTCAAGACGATGCCGCTGGGCATCCGCACCGCCGGGCGCCTGCTCAGCTCGCTGTCGCAGGGCGGTCAGCCGGTCGACGTCGCCGAGGCCGTCGCGTGGCTGTGCCACCCCGGCTCGCAGGCGATCTCCGGCAACGTCGTCCGCGTGTGCGGTCAGGGCTTCCTGGGTGCGTGAGATGACGACGCGGACCTTCGACAAGGCCCCCTCGGGACTGCCGCTGATGGTCAAGGCGGCTCTGCCGGCGATTCCGGTCGTCGGCGGCCTGCCGGGCATCAAGCATCGCAAGGGGGCGCTGCCCGACCTCGAGCTGCGTCGCACCGGGGTGTCGACGGATCTGAGGCACCTCGACCGCTACTCCGAGGTGTGCGGGTTCTCCCGCGCCGAGACCCTTCCTGCGACGTACCCGCACATCGCGGCGCACACGCTGCACCTGACGATGATGACCGACACGCGGTTCCCGTTCCCCCCGATGGGCGCGGTGCACCTGCGGAACCGGATCACCCAGTACCGGCCGATCGGCCGCGAGGAGGTCTACGACCTCTCCCTGCGTGCGGAGTCGGACGAGCCGCACCCGAAGGGGCGGCTGATCTCGTTGGTGAGCCAGGCGCGAATCGGTGACGAGCTGGTCTGGGACGAGACGATGACGGTGCTGTTCCGCAGCCGCAACGGCGGCGAGGAGCCGGTCACTCCCCCGCTCGCCGGCGTCGAGGCCCCGGCCGGCTCGGTCTATTGGAAGCTCGGGGGGGACCTCGGTCGCCGCTACGGCGCGATCTCCGGCGACCGGAACCCGATCCACCTGTATCCGCTGACCGCGAAGGCCTTCGGCTTCCCGCGCCAGATCGCGCACGGCATGTGGACCAAGGCCCGCTCGCTCGCGGCGCTGCAGGACGAGCTGCCGGACGCGTACACCGTCGACGTCGAGTTCAAGAAGCCGATCCTGCTCCCGGGGCAGGTCGTCTTCGGGTCCGAGCGCGACGATGACGTCACGACGTTCGGCGTGCGCAGCGCCTCGTCCTCCGCGCCGCACCTGGTCGGACGAATCACGCCGGTCTGATCGCCTCGCACGCCGACGCCCCCGAGCCGTGCGGCTCGGGGGCGTTCTCGTCGCCGGGAGGACTCAGCGCTCCTCGCGCGGCTTCGCCGGGCGGATCAGCCCCTCTTGGGCCACCGTGGCGACCAGGGTGCCGTCCTCGGTGAACACGCGCGCCATGCTCAGGCCGCGCGCACCTGAGGCCGAGGGTGAGGTCTGGTCGTACAGCAGCCACTCGTCGGCGCGGAACGGCCGGTGGAACCAGATCACGTGGTCCAAGGACGCGGGCTGGACCTTCGGCGAGCTGATCAGCACGCCGTGAGGCACCAGTGAGGCCCCGAGGAGGCTGAAGTCGCTCGCATAGGTGAACGCCGCGCGGTGCAGCTGCGGATCGTCCGGCAGGCGGTCACTGGCGCGGAACCACATCCGCTGCACGACCGGGACGTACGGCCGCGTCGGATCGTCCTCCGGGCGCGGGTCGCCCACGTATCGCATGTCGAAGTCGCCCCACTCGCGCAGCCACTGCTCCTCGCCCTTGGGGCTGACGTACTTCACCAGGTCCACCATCGGCGTCGCCTCGTCCGGCCCCGGGGTCGGGGTGAGCACGTCCTGGTGGTCCCACCCCTCCTCGTCCCGCTGGAACGAGGCGGTCATGTAGAAGATGATCTCGCCGTGCTGGCGAGCCGACACCCGGCGCGTCGCGAAGGAGCGACCGTCGCGCACGCGCTCCACGTCGTAGATGATCGGGATGCTCGGATCGCCACCGAGCAGGAAGTACACGTGCAGCGAGTGGAGCTTCTTGTCGTCGACGAGGGTGCGCTGGGCGGCCATCACGGCCTGGCCGGCCACCTGCCCGCCGAAGACACGCTTCAACTGGGACTCACGCGGCTGACCGCCGCGGAAGAGGTTGACCTCCAGCTGCTCGACCTGCAGCAACTCGACGAGTTCGTTGACGGTGGAAGGCACGTCCGCGATCCTAGCGAAGGTCGACCGCGGGTCCCGGGCGAGAGGCGTCCGGCACCGCCGTAACGATCCTCACAGGCGGGGAAGTTGTCAGCCCTGGTCGTCCTTGCGCTGCCGCGCCAGGAACTGCTCGAGCTGGCTCGCGAGCTCGTCGCCGGTCGGCAGGTTCGCGTCGTCGGCGAGCAGGGACTCGGCCGCCCCGCGACTGAAGATGTCGTACTGCTGCTCGAGTCCGGCGAGCACCTCCTCGCCACCCTGCTCGGCGATCTGCTGCTCGATCTCGCTGATGGCGTCGGGCTGACGCGCCCGCAGCTCCTCCAGGTCGAGGTCGAGGCCCAGGCGCAGCGCGACCGCCTCGAGCAGTGCGAGCGCGGCCGTCGGGTACTCGATCCCGGTGAGGTAGTGCGGTACGTGCACCACGTACCCGATCGCGTCCAGGCCCTGCTGGCCCATCCGGTACTCCAAGACGGACTGGGCGGACGCGGGAACCGTGACCTCGGCGTTCCAGAAGTTCTTGCGGTCGACCAGCTCGGGGCGCGTCGCATGCATCGTCAGCAGCGGCGGGCGGGTGTGCGGCACGCCCATCGGCACGCCGCCGAGGAAGACCGTCAGCGGCACACCGAGCTCGCCGACGACGTCGATGACCTCGTCGGCGAAGGACTCCCAGCCGAAGTCCGGCTCGGGCCCGGCCAGAAGCAGGTACGGCGTCCCGGAGAGGTCGCGATGACGGGTGATCTGCAGGACCGGCGCAACGTAGTCGGTGTAGTGGTCCCGGCGGAAGGTGATCGGCGGGCGACGGGCTCGGTAGTCCAGCAGCGAGTCGATGTCGAAGTCGTGCACCAGCTCGCCGTCCTCGGTGTGCAGCGCGGCGGCCGCGATGAGCGAGGACGAACCGGCGCTGAGGAATCCGTCGAGCGCGACGATCAACGGGATCGGGTCGCGCTCGTGATCTGCGTCACGTCGTCGAGAGAACCACACCGGAGTCAACGCTCCTCGTCCGCGTCGCATTCCCCGAGGGTCGCCACGGTGTCGGCCACGATGGCGTCCGGGGTCAGGCCGATGCGGCGCAGGATCACATCGCGCTTGGCGTGGCTGAGGAACTCCTGCGGAACGGCGTGCACGCACACCGGAAGCCGCAGTCCGTGATCGGCCAGCAGCTGCAGGACGCTGCCGCCGACACCGCCCTGGCGTCCGTTGTCCTCGATCGTGACGACGACCTCGTGCGCGGCCGCCAGGTCCACGATCGCCGGGTCGAGGGGCTTGATCCACCGGGGGTCGACGACGGTGGAGCCGATCCCGCGCTCGTCCAGTCCGCGGGCCACGGCCACGGCCGTGTGGGCCATGATGCCCGCGCCGACGACGAGCACCCGGGGCTCGGCGGATCGATGGAGGACGTCGAGGCGGCCGATCCGCTCGATCGCCTCCACGTCATCGGCGACCGGGCCCTTGGCGAACCTCACGACGCTCGGGGCGTCCGCGATGTCCACGGCCTCCCGCAGCAGCTCACGCAGTCGCGCACCGTCGCGGGGCGCTCCCAGGTGCAGGCCCGGCACGATCTGCAGCAGGGACAGATCCCACATGCCGTTGTGACTCGCGCCGTCGTCGCCGGTGACTCCCGCGCGGTCGAGGACGAACGTGACGCCCAGGCGGTGAAGCGCCACGTCCATGAGGACCTGGTCGAAGGCCCGGTTGAGGAACGTCGCGTAGACCGCGACGACGGGGTGGAGGCCGCCCATCGCCATCCCGGCGGCGCTGGTCACGGCGTGCTGCTCGGCGATGCCGACGTCGAGAACCCGGTCGGGGAACTTGTCGGCGAAGGCGTCCAGGCCCGTCGGATACAGCATCGCGGCCGTGATGCCCACGACGTCCGGGCGATCGTCGGCGATGCGCACGATCTCGTCGCGGAACACCGAGGTCCACCCGGCGGGCGCCACGCTGATCGCCTGGCCCGTCTCCCGCTCGAACGGCGGCGCCTGGTGCATCTGGTCGTTCTCGTTGGCCACCGCGATGTCGTAGCCCTGACCCTTGGTCGTGATCGCGTGGACCAGCACCGGCCCGTTGAAGTTGCGGGCGGCGGTCAGCACGTGCTCGAGCGAGCGGCGGTCGTGTCCGTCGACGGGACCGAGATACTTGATGCCGAGATCCTCGAACATCCCCTGCGGGGCGATCGCGTCCTTGACGCCCTTCTTGATCGCGTGCAGGGCGTCGTACGCGACGCCGGCCACCTTCGGGCCGGTCGTCATCCGCTCCTTGATCGCGCTCAGCGCGGACTCGTAGCGCGGATTGGTGCGGATCTGGGTCAGGCGGTTCGCGAGCCCGCCGACCGTCGGGGTGTACGAGCGGCCGTTGTCGTTGACCACGATGACCACACGCCGACTGTTGTCGGCACAGATGTTGTTGATGGCCTCCCAGGCCATGCCGCCGGTGAGGGCCCCGTCGCCGATCACCGCGACGACGTGATCGTCCTTGCCCTGCAGGGCGTTCGCCCGGGCCAGTCCGTCCGCGTACGACAGCGAGGTCGAGGCGTGCGAGTTCTCGACCCAGTCGTGCGGAGACTCCTCGTGGCTCGGATAGCCCGACAGTCCACCCTCCTGGCGCAGCTCGCCGAAGCGGTCGGCCCGCCCCGTCAGCATCTTGTGCACGTAGGACTGGTGCCCGGTGTCCCAGATGATCTTGTCGCGCGGCGAGTCGAACACCCGGTGCAGGGCGATCGTCAGCTCCACCACGCCGAGGTTCGGCCCCAGGTGCCCGCCGTTGGCGGCCACCGACTCCAGCAGCAGCTCACGAACCTCGTCGGCGAGCTGGTCCAGGGCCGCATCGTCCAGGCGTCGGAGGTCGTCGGGACCGGACACGGAGCGCAGGACGGAGGCCATTGCCCCATCGTAACGAGGCGATCCGCGCGGGGCCGACCGCCCGTGCAGAACCTCCTGCGCCACCGCCCGCGGGTCTCGCCGACCTCAGTCGAGCGCGTGGAATCGGCCACGCGCGTGGGCGAGCGCGGTCCGGTCGACCACCGCGACCTCGTCGATCGTGGCGACGACCTGCATCGACCAGCCGAGGACGGACGCGGCCTCGACGGTGACGGCACACCAGGAGTGGTCGGCCAGCCGGGGTCCGGCGTCGGAGTCGATCCAGTCCCCCACCGTGAACATGCCGCCCGGGGCGGGCGCCAGCCCGGCGAAGACCTCGGCGAGGAACTCGTCGCCGTCGTGGAGCAGGCTCACCGTCGCCCGCGCGCCGACACCCAGCTCCAGGCCCAGGTCGGAGTCCGGGTCGACGTATGCCACGAGCCGACGCTCGGGGCCGTCGACCACGGTGATCGCCGAGACGGTGAGCCCGACCCGGCCCCGACCGGTGCCGGTGGCGACGACGGTCACCGGAGACGGCATGCGTCCCCTCAGCCGGCGGACCGGGTCCTTGTCCGGCTCGGGTGTCGCGAACGGGTGGTCGGTGTGGATCGTCACGTCCCCCATCTCACCATCCACCGGGGCGTTCGGACGACCGGACGTCGGACGGCCCGCCACTCGGGCGAGTGACGGGCCGTCTGCTGCCGCTCCACGCGGAGCGTCGGAGGGTGCTCAGTCGATGAGCGAGCGGAGCACGTACGGCATGATGCCGCCGTTGCGGTAGTAGT
>JAJUII010000078.1 GCA_029265505.1 Aeromicrobium choanae | reverse complement strand
GCCGGTCGCCAAGCCGTGCTGCGCCGCGCGGCCGCGGCCGCCGGAGCCCGGCTGGCCTTCCTGCAGGGGGCCGAGCCGACCCTCGTTCGCGTGCTCGACGAGCTGCACGCCGAGGGCGTCCGTGAGCTGCGACTGGAGCCGGTCACCACCGACGACCCGACGTTCGCGCGCTCGTGGGTGGGCCGCGTCGCCGGCCACTGGGTCCGCCAGCAGGTGGATCCTCCGGTCATCCACTTCGGCGAGCGCACCGTCTCGGGCCGGGAGGCGCCGCTGACCTCGCAGGCGTGGGAGACGCCCCCGCCGCACCGGCACCACCTGCTGCTGTGCCGCGGGCCGAGGTGCAGCGCCCGCGGCTCCGACGACACCTACCGCGCGCTCGTGATGGCCCTCGTCGAACAGGGGCTCACCGACGCCGACGTGCTCATGGCCCAGACCGGGTGTCTGTACCCGTGCAACCACGGCCCCGTGGCGGTCGTGTACCCCGAGGGCGCCTGGTACGGCCCCGTCGACACCGACGGTGCCGCTCGCCTCGTCGCCGAGCACCTCGCCCACGACCGTCCCGTCGTCGACCTACGACTTCCCGGTACGACCGCGCCCCTCGAAGGAGAAGCATGACCCGCATCGCCCTCATGTCCACTTCGGACACCGACCTGCTCTCGGCCCGCGCCAGCGGTGCCACCTACACCTGGGCGAATCCCGCCCGCGTGGCCGACGAGCGTCGCGATGCCCTCGTCGACGAGGCCGACCTCGTCGTCCTGCGCGTGCTGGGCTCGCCCGAGGACGTCCGTGACGTCGCGGCGCTCGTGAAGGAGCGCGGCCGCCCGCTCGTGGTCCTGGGCGGCGAGCGACTGCCGAATGCCGCGCTGATGGAGCTGTCGACCGTCCCGATCGGCGTGTGCGCCGAGGCCCACCGCTACCTGGCCGAGGGCGGCGCCGACAACCTGCGCCAGCTGCACGCCTTCCTCTCCGACACCGTGTTGCTCACCGGCGAGGGCTTCGAGCCGCCCGCCGTGCTGCCCGAATGGGGCGTCAGCGAGCGGACCGCCGAGGTCGGTGATGGACTGCCGCGGGTCGGCATCCTGTACTACCGCGCCCACGAGGTCAGCGGGAACCAGCAGTTCGCCCACCAGTTGGCCGACGCGATCGACGCCACGGGAAAGGGCGTCGGCGTCCCGATCTTCGTCTCGTCCCTGCGCGCCGCCGCCGACGACCTGTACGACGAGCTGGCGACGCTGGACGCGATCGTCGTGACGGTCCTCGCCGCCGGTGGTTCCAAGCCCGCCACCGCCAGCGCCGGCGGGGACGACGAGGCGTGGGACGTCGAACGACTGCGTGCCTTGGACGTTCCTGTCCTGCAGGCCCTCGCCCTGACCTCGACGCGCGCCGAGTGGGAGGCGTCCGACGACGGCGTCACCCCGATCGACTCCGCCAACCAGATCGCGATCCCCGAGTTCGACGGCCGCCTCATCACGGTGCCGTTCTCGTTCAAGGAAGTGGACGAGGACGGTCTGCCGCATTACGAGACCGACCCCGAACGCTGCGCCCGCGTCGCCGGCATCGCCGTCAACCACGCCCGGTTGCGATACGTGCCGCCCGCGGAGCGCAAGGTCGCGCTCGTCCTGTCGGCCTACCCGACGAAGCACAGCCGCATCGGCAACGCCGTCGGCCTGGACACGCCGGTCTCGGCGATCCGCCTGCTGCGACAGCTGCGCGACGCCGGATACGACCTCGGCGCGCCCGGCGAGATCCCCGGCCTCGACCCGCTGCCGCCCGTGGAGGGGGAGGATCCGGACACCACGTCGGGCAACGCGCTCATGCACGCGCTCATCGAGGCCGGCGGGCAGGACGAGGAGTGGCTGACCCAGGCGCAGTTGAGCAGCTCGCACGTGCGCATCAGCCGTGACGACTACCTGCGCTGGACGGCGGACCTTCCGGCCGAGCTGCGTGACGAGATGGTCGAGACCTGGGGAGAGGCGCCCGGCTCGCTCTTCGTCGACGATGCCGGCGACATCGTTCTCGCGGCCCTGCGCGCCGGCAACGTGGTGATCCTCATCCAGCCGCCGCGCGGCTTCGGAGAGAACCCCGTGGCGATCTACCACGATCCCGACATGGTGCCCTCGCACCACTACCTCGCCGCGTACCGCTGGCTTGAGCACGGCTTCGGCGCCGACGCCGTCGTCCACTTGGGCAAGCACGGGTCGATGGAGTGGCTGCCCGGCAAGAACGCGGCGCTGTCTGCGGCCTGCGCGACCGATGCCGCGATCGGCAGCATGCCGCTCATCTACCCGTTCCTCGTCAACGACCCGGGCGAGGGTGCCCAGGCGAAGCGGCGCGCACACGCGACAATCATCGACCACCTCGTGCCGCCGATGGCGCGCGCCGAGGGATACGGCGACATCGCCAGGCTCGAGCAGCTGCTCGACGAGTACGCGAACGTCGCCGCGATGGACCCGCCCAAACTGCCCGCGATCCGCCAGCAGATCTGGACGCTCATGCAGTCCGCGCAGATGCACCGCGACCTCGGTCTGGAGGAGCGTCCCGGCGACGAGGAGTTCGACGACTTCCTGCTGCACGTCGACGGCTGGCTGTGCGAGATCAAGGACGTCCAGATCCGCGACGGCCTGCACGTGCTGGGCCAGGCGCCGGAGGGAGAGGCGCGGGTCAACCTCGTGCTCGCCGTCCTGCGCGCCACGCAGGTGTGGGGTGGTCAGGAGAAGGCGCTGCCCGGACTGCGCGCGGCGCTCGGTCTTGAGGGGGACGCGCCGCTGGCAGAGGTCGACGCCGTCGAGGCGCAGGCGCGCGCGCTCGTCGAGACGATGGAGAAGGCGCAGTGGGACCCCGCAGCGATCGACACGGTGCACGAGGATCCGACGGTTCAGGCGGTGCTGCGGTTCGCGGCCGAGCAGGTCGTGCCCCGGCTCGCCGCGACGACCGATGAGCTCACGAACATCCTGCGCGCGCTGGATGGCCGGTTCATCCAGGCGGGCCCGTCCGGCTCGCCGCTGCGCGGTCTGGTGAACGTGCTGCCCACCGGACGGAACTTCTACACCGTCGACCCGCGCGCCGTCCCGTCCCGACTCGCGTGGGACACCGGCCAGGCGATGGCCGAGTCGCTCGTGACGCGTCACCTCGAGGACACGGGCGAGTACCCGCGGTCCGTCGGCCTCTCGGTGTGGGGGACGTCCGCGATGCGCACGTCCGGCGACGACATCGCCGAGGTGCTGGCGTTGATGGGCGTCCGCCCCACGTGGGACCCGGCGTCGCGCCGTGTGAATGGTCTCGAGGTCATCTCGCTCGAGGAGCTGGGACGTCCGCGCATCGACGTGACGGTGCGCATCTCCGGGTTCTTCCGTGACGCGTTCCCGCACGTCATCGAGATTCTCGACGACGCCGTGCAGTTGGTCGCCGGGCTCGACGAGCCCGACGAACAGAACTACGTCCGCGCCCACACGGCACAGGACCTTGCCGAGCACGGCGATCATCGCCGCGCGACCACCCGGATCTTCGGCTCGAAGCCGGGCTCGTACGGTGCCGGCATCCTGCAGGTCGTCGAGTCGGGCACGTGGCGCGACGACGCCGACCTGGCCGAGGTCTACACGGCCTGGGGCGGCTTCGCCTACGGTCGTGGTCTCGATGGCGTCGCAGCGAGCGACGACATGCGCATCAACTACCGCCGCATCGCCGTGGCCGCGAAGAACATCGACTCGCGTGAGCACGACATCGCCGACTCCGACGACTACTTCCAGTACCACGGCGGCATGATCGCCACGGTCCGTGCGCTCACGGGCAACCAGCCGAAGGCGTATGTCGGCGACTCGACCACGCCGGACGCGGTGCGGACCCGCACGCTGCAGGAGGAGACCAACCGCGTCTTCCGCTCTCGCGTCGTCAATCCACGCTGGATCTCGGCGATGCAACGGCACGGCTACAAGGGCGCATTCGAGCTGGCCGCGACCGTCGACTACCTCTTCGGGTTCGACGCCACCGCCGGCGTCGTGCACGACTGGATGTACGAGTCGCTCGCGAAGGAGTACGTGCTCGACGAGACGAACCAGGAGTTCATGCGCCGCTCCAACCCGTGGGCGCTGCGCGGGATCGTCGAGCGCCTGAACGAGGCAGCCGACCGTGGACTGTGGGAGGAGCCGGACCCCGAGCTGATGGCCGAGATGGCCCGGATCTACCTCGAGGTCGAGGGCGACCTGGAGGACGACGCGTGACCCGGCGCCTCGCTCTCGTCGGCCTCGGGCCGGGCGATCCCGAGCTGGTCACCGCCGAGGCAGCCCGCGTGCTCAACGAGGTGGACTACTTCCTCGTCGCCGACAAGACCGCATCCCACCCCGGGACCGCCGACCTCATCGCGATGCGCGAGGCCATCTGCGAGCGCCACGTCACGGGGGAGTGGACCCTCGTCCCCGTCCGCGATCCCGAGCGTGACCGTGACGATCCGGCTGACTACGCCGGCGCGGTGCGGGACTGGCACGAGGCGCGGGCGCAGGCGTTCGAGCAGGCCCTCGTCGAGCACCCGGGCGACGCAGCCATCCTCGTGTGGGGCGACCCCGCGCTGTACGACTCGGCCATCCGGCTCGCGGACCGGATCGTCGAGCGCGGCGTGGTCGACGTGAAGGTCGAGGTCATTCCGGGGCTGAGCAGCGTCCAGCTGCTCGCTGCGCGCCATCGGCTGGTGCTGAACGTCATCGGTGGACCCATCACGATCACGACCGGCCGACGCCTTCTGGACGACGCTGCCGACGACGACAACCTCGTCGTGATGCTCGACGGTGCCCTGACCTGCCGCCGTCTGCCGGATCCCTCGGCCTGGCAGATCTGGTGGGGGGCCAACTTGGGGTCGCCGGGGGAGCAGCTCGTTGCCGGGCGACTGTCCGAGGTTGCCGAGCACATCTGGGAGCGCCGCTCGGCCGTCCAGGCCGCACAGGGCTGGGTCATGGACACGTATCTGCTGCGCCGCGTCTGACCTGTTACGAGCGTTTCTGACCACATCTCGCTCACCTCGGTGCCGCACCGCCCCGGCCCCTGATCGGTGACCGCCCATCGTGACGACGCTCAGCTGACTCGAACGAGTCATCTTCCCCGAATCGGGTCGCTGATGGTTGATCCATCAATAACATGCGACCTTATGCGTCACTTCCGTCTCATCTCCTCGCTGCTCGTCGCGCTCGGCCTCGTGGCCGGGATCTTGGTCGGCGCCACCGCCCCGGCCCAGGCGGCACCGAAGAAGGTGCCGGCGGCGAAGCTGCTCGCCAAGCTGAAGGTCGCGCCCGAGCGTCGCGCCTGGTCCTACGACCGCTCCGACTGGGACCACTGGGTGATCAAGAAGGGCTCCTGCGACACCCGCGAGACGGTGCTCGCCGAGGAGTCGCGCAGGAAGGTCACCAAGCGCAAGGACTGCTCGGTCGTCTCCGGTCGATGGGTCAACGAGTACACCGGCCGCACGGTGACCTCGCCCCGCACGCTGGACATCGATCACCGGGTTCCCCTGGCCGAGGCCTGGCGCTCCGGCGGCTACCGCTGGAACGCCGCCAAGCGTCGCGGCTTCGCCAACGACATCGGCTACCGGCACTCCCTGGTCGCGGTGGGGCGCTACATCAACCGCAAGAAGTCCGACCAGGATCCCGCAGACTGGCAGCCGCAGGTCGGCAAGTGCCGTTACGTGGCCCGCTGGATCGCGGTGAAGTACCGCTGGAGCCTGACGGTCGACCCGGTCGAGAAGCGCGCCCTGGTGCACCGCCTCGGGGTGTGTGGCAAGGCCAAGACCATGGTCGAGAAGCCGAGCAAGGGCAAGCCCGAGAAGAAGCGCACGAAGCCGAAGAAGAAGCGCGGTGGCGGTGGCGGTGGCGGGTCGGTGCCGCCGATCTCGGCGTGGAACTGCCCGTCGAGCCACCCGATCAAGGGCAATGCGAGCTCGATGATCTATCACGTCCCGGGCGGGCGGTACTACAGCCGCACCAAGCCGGAGGAGTGCTTCGCGACCGAGTCGGCCGCGCAGGCGGCGGGCTATCGGAGGTCGAAGGTGTGAACCACGAGCCGGGGCCCTCGTGCGAGGGCCCCGGCGTCGTGCGTGGGACAGGTCACGCACCCGCGACCTTCGGTTCGCGACACGGCGTCGCTAAGATTGCCTCGTGCTCTCCGACAAGGTCAGGTGCTGACCCATGTTCCTCGCTCTTCGTGAGATCACGTTCGCGCGCGGTCGATTCGCCCTCATGGGATCGGTGGTGGCTCTCATCGCGATCCTCATGGTCCTGCTCAGCGAGCTGTCCGTCGGGCTCGTCAACGACGGTGTCTCCGGGCTGCAACGCCTCAAGGCCACGTCCTTCGCCTTCCAGGAGAACGTGAGCAAGGACGCCGCGTTCTCCCGCAGCATCGTCGACCGCGAGGCCGTCGACGTGTGGGCCGGACAGCAGGGCGTCCAGGAGGCCGCCCCCTTCGGCAACGCGCTCATCAACGGCAAGACCGACCGTGGCGTCGACGTGGACCTGGCCCTGTTCGGCATCGAGCTCGACTCCTTCCTCGCCCCGGAGGTGGATCGTGGCACGGCCCTGAGCGGAGCGCGCGACGAGGTCGTCATCAGCGCCACCGCCGCCGAGAGCGGTGTCGACGTCGGCGACACCATCACGATCGAGCAGACCGGCACCACACTGCGCGTGGTCGGCGTCATGCCCGACCAGCACACGTTCGGTCACGTCGACGTCGGCTACCTCCCGCTGCGCACCTGGCAGGAGATCCGCGCGGGCGTCCGCGAGGGCGACCCCGTCCCGGACCGCGTCTACGACGAGATCACCGCCGTGGCCGTGCTCGGTGACGACGTCGACCTGGCCGCCGGCGACCGCGCCGCGGGCACCTCGTCGATGACGACCGAGGAGTCCTTCGGGGCCTCCCCGGGGTACACCGCCGAGACCTCGACGCTCATGCTCATCCAGGTGTTCCTCTACGCGATCTCGGCCCTCGTCGTCGGCGCGTTCTTCACCGTGCTGACGATCCAGCGCAAGCAGGAGATCGCGGTGATGCGGGCGATGGGCGCCAGCACGCGGTACCTGCTGCGCGACAGCCTCGTGCAGTCGTTCGTCCTGCTCGCCGTCTCGACGGCCGTCGGCGTCGGGCTCGGCCTGCTCGCCGGCGGAGCGATCTCGGCCACCTCGATGCCGTTCGCACTCGAGGCCGCGCCGATCGCCACCGCGACGGCGACCCTCATCGTCCTGGGCATGATCGGAGCGGCGGTCGCCGTCGTCCGCATCATCCGGGTCGACCCCCTCACGGCACTGGGAGAGAATCGATGACCGCACCCACCCTCGTCCTCGACCAGGTCAGCCTCTATCACGGAGACGGCGACGAGACGATCACCGCGCTCGACCACGTCGACCTCAGCGTCCAGCCCGGAGAGCTCGTCGCGATCGTCGGACCCTCCGGCGCGGGCAAGTCGAGCCTGCTGGCCGTGGCCGGCGGATTGATCCAGCCGTCCGAGGGCCGGGTCTCGATCGGCGGCGTCGAACTGGCCGGGCTCAACGCTCGCCGTCTCACCGAGCTGCGCCGGACCTCCGTCGGATTCGTCTTCCAATCGGCCAACCTCGTGCCCGCGCTGACCGCGGTCGACCAGCTGCGGCTGCCCCTCACGTTCGGAGCCGTGGAGGATCCGCGCGATCCGCTCGAGCTGCTCGGGGAGATCGGGCTCGCCGCCAAGGCGAAGCGTCGGCCCCACCAGCTCTCGGGCGGCGAGCGGCAGCGGCTCGGCATCGCCCGCGCCCTCGTCACCCGTCCGAAGGTCCTGCTGGTGGACGAGCCGACCGCGGCCCTGGACCGTCAACGCAGCCAGGACGTGGTGGCGCTGCTCGCCGAGGAGACCCGATCGCACGGCGTCGCCACCGTCATGGTCACCCATGACCACGACGTGCTGCACCATTGCACGCGGGTCCACGAGATGATCGACGGCAGGCTGGGAGCACCCGCAGCCGTCTGAGCCGGAGGAGGGCCTGTGCCGCGGATCGATGCACCGACCGTTGCCGAGCATCGTGCTCAGCAGCGCCGGGCCATCCTCGACGCGGCGCGTGCCCTGCTCGCGGAGCACCGCCGAGCTCCGACCCTGGCCGCCACGGCGCAGCGAGCCGGACTGGCGCGATCGAGCATCTACCGCTACTTCGCCTCGCAGGAGGAGCTCCTCGCGGCGGTCGTCGCGGACGTCTTCCCCGCGTGGGCCGCGACGATCCGATCGCGGGTGGAGGAGGCGCACGGGCCGGGGGAGAAGGTCTGGGCGTACGTGCGCGCCAATCTCGACCTGTTCACCTCACCCGAGCAGGACGTGGCCACGGCGCTGAGCGAGGTCGTCGATCCGGGGATCCTGCGCGAACCGGTCGAGGCGTTCCACGCCGAGCTGCGGCGCCCACTCGTGGCGGCTCTCGCCGAGCTGGGCGAGCCATGCCCGGACCTGGCCGCCGACGTCGTCGAGGCCGCGATCCTGCCGGTCGCGCGAGCCCTCACCGCGGACGGCTCCACTCTCGACCCGGACGACGCGCGGGCGGTGCTGCGTCGACTGCTCGGCGGCTACCTGGGCCTGTGAGCGCGCTCAGGAGTCGAAGCCGACGAAGGTGGTCGACTCCTCGACCGGGCGCCGCATCGTCATGACGGCGTTCGCGGCGAAGCCCTCGTCGGGCCAGCCCAGGGCGATGGCCTTCATGATGACCTCGTCGTCGGGGATGTTCGCGTGCTCACGCACGACGGGCGACTGCATGATCCCCTGACTGTTGATCACCGCACCGAGTCCGCGCGACCAGGCGGCGTTGACGATCATCGTGGCGACCGCCCCGCAGTCGAAGGCGGTGTCGTCGTTGCCGTCCACGTCGCGGTCGTAGGTGACGATGATGCACACCGGGGCGTCGAACTGGCGGAAGCCGCGCAGGACCCAGTCCTCGCGCCGCTCCATGTCGTCACGGGCGATGCCCATCGCGCCGAAGAGCTGCTTGGCCACGTCGATCTGCCGACGACGGTGGATCCCCTCGTACGGCTTGGCGATGCGGAACTCGCGCGAGTCCGGGACGCCGGCCAGGATCCGCTCGGTGTTGCCCTGACGGATCCGCTCCAGAGGCTCGCCGGTCACCACGTGCAGGTGCCAGGGCTGGGTGTTGTAGGACGACGGCGCCCGCGAGGCGACCGCGACGATCTCGGCGATCAGCTCCCGCGGCACCGGGTCGGGGCGATACCCGCGGATGCTGCGGCGGCTGAGCACCACGTCGTCGAATCCCTCGCGGGCGAGATCGGTCGGAATGCCGATGGTGGACCGGGTGGGGCAATCGCTGGTGCTGCGCATCGGGTTCGCTCTCCTGTGACGGGTGTGACCGACAGCAGTATGGCGTGCGACACACCGGGCGCCGACGGCGGGCGTCGGCAGGCGTTCGGACAGGATGGTTCCGTGCCCTCCGACCCGACGACGTCTCGGCTGTCAGTCCGCGACTGGCTGTCGGTGGCGGCTGTCGCGCTCATGTGGGGCTCGTCCTTCCTCTTCATCAAGATCGGCGTCCAGGACTTTCCGCCGGGGACCGTGGCCTGGCTGCGGATCTCACTCGGCGCCGCCGCGCTGGCGTGCCTGCCGATCGCGCGCACTCCGCTGCGTCACCCGGGCGATCGACGACTCATCGCGGTTCTCGGGATCGTGTGGATGGCGATCCCCTTCACGCTGTTCGCGTACGCCGAGGTGCACATCTCCTCGGCGCTCGCCGGGATGATCAACGGAGCGACGCCGTTGTTCACCGCGCTGCTCGCGGCGTTGTGGCTCCGCGATCGCACGAGCCGCCGCATGGCGGTGGGGTTGGTCGTCGGGTTTCTCGGCGTGGTCGTGACCGGGTGGCCGAACGTCGAGGGGCGTGCGAGCGCTGCCGCCGTCGTCATGGTGCTCGCCGCCACGCTGTGCTACGGCGTCGCGTTCAACATCTCGGGAGTGCTGCAGCGCCGCAACGGCGCGCTCCCGGTGATCTGGCGGGCACAGATCGTCGCGATGATCGTCACCACGCCGCTCGGAGTCACCGGGTTCGTCGAGGCGACCCCGTCCCTCCCCGGCGTCACCGCGGTCCTCGTCCTCGGTGTGCTCGGGTAGGGCGCGGCGTTCGTGCTGTTCACCGACCTGGCAGGCCGGGTGGGAGCGACCCGTGTCTCCATCACGACCTACCTGGATCCTGTGATCGCGCTCGCACTGGGC
>JAJUII010000110.1 GCA_029265505.1 Aeromicrobium choanae | reverse complement strand
TGGCGAAGCGGTTCGAGCCGGACCGCGGTCGCGTCACCTGGCGTCGCGACCTGCGGGTCGGCGTCGTCGAGCAGCAGGACGAGCTCGAGCCGGGACACACCGCGATCACCGCCGTGGTGGGGGACCGACCCGCTCACGAGTGGGCCTCCGACCCGGCCGTGCGCGACGTTCTCGCCGGACTGATGTCCGACCTGGATCACGACGCCCCGGTCGAGACCCTCAGCGGCGGCCAACGTCGCCGGGTCGCTCTCGCGCGGACGCTCGTGCGTCGCTGGGATCTGCTCGTGCTCGACGAGCCCACCAATCACCTCGACCTGGAGGGGGTCACGTGGTTGGCCCGCCACGTGAAGGGGCGCTCCGAGGCGCTGTTGGTGGTCACCCACGACCGGTGGTTCCTCGACGAGGTCTGCACGCTCACCTGGGAGGTCCACGACGGCACGGTCGACGCCTTCGAGGGCGGCTACGCGGCCTACGGGCTCCAGCGGGTCGAGCGGGACCGTCAGGCCGCGGCCGCGGAGGAGCGTCGCCAGAACCTCATGCGCAAGGAGCTGGCCTGGCTGCGTCGCGGTGCGCCGGCGCGCACGTCGAAGCCGAAGTTCCGGATCGAGGCCGCGAACGCCCTGATCGAGCGCGAGCCGCCCGTGCGGGACTCGGTCTCGCTGGCACGGCTGGCGACCGCCCGGCTCGGCAAGGACGTGGTCGACCTGCTCGACGTGTCGGTCGAGTACGACGGGCGTCCCGTGCTGCGGGACGTCGTGTGGCGGATCGGTCCGGGCGAGCGGGCCGGGATCCTGGGCCGCAACGGCGCCGGCAAGAGCACGCTGCTGGGTCTGGTCACCGGAGCGGTGCAGCCGACGGAGGGGCGGGTCAAGCGCGGCAAGACGGTCAAGATCGCCGCCCTGACCCAGCAGCTCGACGACCTCGACGCGGTGGCCGACGACCGGGTCAGCGAGGTCGTCGCGCGCAAGCGCGCCAGCTACGTCGCCGACGGCAGGGAGATGACCCCCGGGCAGCTGCTCGAGCGACTCGGCTTCACGTCGGCCCAGCTGTCGACGCCGGTACGGGATCTGTCCGGTGGGCAGCGCCGCCGGCTGCAGCTGCTGCTCATCCTGCTGGACGAGCCGAACGTGCTGATTCTCGACGAGCCGACGAACGACATGGACACCGACATGCTGGCCGCGATCGAGGACCTGCTGGACACCTGGCCGGGCACGCTGCTGGTCGTCAGCCACGACCGCTATCTGCTGGAGCGGGTGACCGATCACCAATACGCCGTGATGGGCACCCACCTGCGCCACCTGCCGGGCGGAGTGGACGAGTACCTGCGCTTGCAGTCGGCGGCTGACGAGTCCGAGCGGGAGGCTCCGCGTCCCCGGGCGGAGCGGCCCGCCCGCGACGGTCGCGCCGAGCGTGAGGCGAGGAAGGAGATCGCCCGGCTGGAGCGTCGCATCGAGCGCCTCGCCGACGAGATCGCCGAGCTCGACCGGCTCATGGTCGAGGCGGCGACCGATCCTGACCGGCTCCTGGAGCTGGACGCCCGCCGTCGCCCGCTGGCCGCGGAGCTGGAGCAGGTGGAGCAGAGCTGGCTGGAGCTCTCGGCGGAGTGGGAGTGAGACTCAGCCGGTGACCGATCCGGTGAGGATCTTCAGGGCTCCGGCGACGTCGCGTCGCTGCTCGGGGCTGAGTCGCGAGAGCAGCTCGCTCTCCAGGCGCAGCAGGGTGTCGAGCGCGCCGTCGACGCGTTCGTGGCCGGCGTCGGTGAGTCGCACCAGCACGCCGCGGCGATCCGAGGGCGCGGGTCGTCGGACGACGAGGCCGCGCGAGGCGAGCCGATCGACGCGGTTGGTCATCGTGCCGCTGGTGACCATCGTCGCGGCGACGAGCTGGCTGGGGGAGAGCTCGTAGGGCTCACCGGAGCGGCGCAGCGCCGAGAGCACGTCCCACTCCCACACCTCCAGGCCGTGGGCGGCGAACGCCTGCTTGCGCAGCCGTTCGAGCTGCTTGGCCAGCCGGGTCAGGCGGCTGAAGATCTCCAGCGGGGCGACCTCGGCGTCCGGGCGCTCACGACGCCATGCCGCGACGATCCGGTCGACCTCGTCCATGGCGCCACGGTATCCGATCAAGATTCTTGATGTCGAGATAATTGCCGTGGCCGGGGCTGGGAGGGGGTGCCGCTCGGGTAGCCTGAAGTCACCGTCCCCGGTTGGTCTGTCGGCAGGGCCCGCCTGACTTTGAATCAGGATTAGCGACGTAGGTTCGACTCCTACCCGGGGAGCCACGCCCGCGGTGGCGCCGGATCGTCCTCGTGCGGTCGCGGCGACGCGCGCCCGTCACCCGGCCCCGCCTACACTCGGAAGGTCCCACGACCGAGGAGTGATGTGAGCACGCAGGTCACCGCGATCGTCCTGGCCGCCGGAGCCGGTACCCGCATGAAGTCCCGACGGGCGAAGGTGTTGCACGAGATCGCCGGTCGGCCGATGCTCGCCCATGCCCTCGCCGCGGTCCGCGGCGCCGGAGTCGACCGCGTCGTCACCGTGGTCGGACACGACCGAGAGCAGGTCACCGCCGCGCTGGCCGGGATCGACCCCGATGCCACGGTGGCGGTGCAGGAGGAGCAGCGCGGAACCGGGGACGCCGTCCGGGTGGCCCTCGACGCCGTCGACGAGGTGTCCGAGATCTGTCTGGTGACCTACGCCGATGTGCCCCTGCTGACGCCCGAGACGCTCCGCACGCTGATCGACGAGCATCGCCGGGAGCGCCGCGCCGTGACGATCCTCAGCTCCGAGCCGGAGGATCCGACCGGCTACGGCCGCATCCTGCGGGATCCGAGCGGCGCCGTGGTCGCGATCCGCGAGCACAAGGACGCCACGGAGGCCGAGCGGGCGACGCGGGAGGTCAACAGCGGCATCCTCGTGGCCGACGGCGCGTTCCTGGACCGGGCGGTCCGGGCGCTGAGCACCGACAACGCCCAGGCTGAGCTCTACCTGACCGACATCGTCGCCCGGGCGGTCGACGAGGGACTGCCGGTCGGCGCGCACGTGCTGGAGGACGTCATCCAGACCGAGGGCGTCAACGACCGACGTCAGCTCGTGCGGCTCGCCCGCGAGCTCAACACCCGGATCATCGACCGCTGGCTCGCCGAGGGCGTCACGGTCGTCGATCCGGCGACCACCTGGATCGACTCGGCGGTCACGATCGGACGGGACACCACGGTGCTGCCGGGGACCCAGCTGCTGGGTGCCACGACGATCGGCGAGGGAGCCACGATCGGACCGGACGCGACCTTGCGGGACGTCGAGGTCGGAGACGAGGCGTCGGTGGTGCGCACCCACGCCTCGGACGCGGTCATCGGCCCGGGCGCGACGGTCGGCCCGTTCACGTACCTGCGACCCGGCACGGTGATCGATGCGGGGGCGAAGGCCGGGGCGTACGTCGAGCTGAAGAACACCCACCTGGCGGCCGGGGCGAAGGTCCCGCACCTGTCCTACCTGGGAGACGCCGAGGTCGGCGAGGGCTCGAACATCGGCGCCGGCACGATCACGGCGAACTACGACGGCGTGACCAAGTCCCGGACCTCGATCGGCCGTCACGTGCGGATCGGCTGCGACAACGTGCTCGTCGCGCCGGTGTCCGTCGGCGACGGCGTCTACACGGGGGCGGGCACCGTCGTGCGCCACGACGTGGCGGCGGGGGCGCTGGCCGTCCCCGAGAGTGGGCAGAGGACAATCGAGGGGTGGGTCGCGAGCCGGCGACCGGGGACCCCCTCCGCGGAAGCCGCGGACCAGACCACGCAGGAGAACATCGGTGCCGACCAAGAGCCTCAGTAAGCGCGTGCCCGAGAGCAACCTGATGTTGTTCTCGGGGCGGGCACATCCGACGCTGGCGCGGGAGGTCGCCGACCTCCTCGAGGTCGACCCCGTGCCGACCACGGCGTACGACTTCGCCAACGGCGAGATCTACGTCCGCTTCGACGAGTCGGTGCGCGGCTGCGACGCCTTCGTGATCCAGAGTCACTCGGCGCCGATCAACGAGGCGATCATGGAGCAGCTGATCATGGTCGACGCGCTCAAGCGGGCCTCGGCCAAGCGCATCACCGTGGTCCTGCCGTTCTACGGCTACGCACGTCAGGACAAGAAGCACCTGGGTCGCGAGCCGATCAGCGCCCGACTGATGGCCGACCTGTTCGCCACCGCGGGCGCGGACCGTCTCATGACGGTGGACCTGCACACCGCCCAGATCCAGGGCTTCTTCGACGGGCCGGTCGACCATCTGCTGGCCATGCCGATCCTGACGCGGCAGGTCAAGAAGCGCTACGGCGACAAGCCGCTCGCGGTGGTCTCGCCGGACGCGGGTCGGATCAAGGTCGCCGAGCAGTGGGCGCGCCAGTTCGACAACGCTCCGCTGGCGTTCATCCACAAGACGCGCGACATCACCCAGGCGAACGTCTCGAAGGCCAATCGGGTCGTCGGCGAGGTCGCCGGCCGCACCTGCATCCTCGTCGACGACCTCATCGACACCGGCGGCACGATCTGCCAGGCGGCCGAGGCTCTCATGGCCGACGGGGCGGCCGAGGTCGTCATCGCGGCGACGCACGCGGTGTTCTCCGTCGAGGCGGTCGACACGCTCAAGAACTCGGTGGCGACCGAGATCATCGTCACCAACACGCTTCCGCTGGCCGAGGAGAAGCGATTCGACAAGCTGACCGTGCTGTCGATCGCGCCGCTGCTGGCCCAAGCCGTCTCGGCGGTGTTCGAGGACGGGTCGGTCACGAGCCTGTTCCAGTGAGCGCGGCGCGCATCACCCTGGGCGAGGTCCTGCGGGCCGCCGGCGCGCTGGCCCTGGCCTATGCGGTCATCGGCGTCGTCGTCACGGTGGTCCTGTCGCTGCTGGGCGGCGGGGACGTCGACGTCGCGGCGGCCATCGTGCTGGCGGTGGCGCTGGCCTGTGCGGCGGTGTTCGTCGTCGTGTTGGCGCGGCTGGCCGTGGGATGGCTCGCGGACAAGGTCTCCGAGCCGGTCACCCATGCGGTCATGGTCGCCTCCGGACTGGTTCTGCTCAGCGGCGTGATGAGCGTCCGCTCGCTCGGTCTGTGGTCGCTCGGGGTGAGCGCGGTCATGGCGGCGGCGACGCACGTGGTGCTGACCCGACGGTGGGGCTGACTCGATTTCGGCCCGTCGCGGGGCGTGGGTTAAGATCGAGAGGTTGCCTCGGCGAGGGTCGTCACCGACCGTGATCGACAGGGCGCTCCACAGGAGTGCTGTGTCGAGCGCCGAGCCCAGACCGCCAGACCGAATCGAAGAACCCCCTCCAAGGAGAGAGTCCCCGTGGCCGAGATCAAGATTTCCGCCGAGAAGCGCACCGAGTTCGGCAAGGGTGCCGCTCGCCGGATCCGTCGCGCCGACAAGATCCCTGCGGTGCTCTACGAGCGCGGCATCGATCCGATCCACGTCACGCTGCCGGGTCACGAGACGATGCTCGCGCTCAAGCAGCCGAACGTGCTCCTGTCGATCGACCTCGGCGACGAGGACCACCTGGCGATCCCCAAGCAGGTCCAGCGTGACCCGCTGAAGGGCTTCATCGAGCACGTCGACCTGTACAAGGTCAAGCGTGGCGAGCGGGTCAAGGTCGAGGTGCCCGTGACGATCGTGGGCGAGCCGGAGTCCGGCGTCCTGGTCGTGGCCGAGCATCCGACCGTCGCCCTCGAGGTCGAGGCGACGCACATCCCGTCCGAGGTCGAGGTCTCGGTCGAGGGCCTGGACGTGGGCGCCCAGATCCACGCCGGCGACATCACCCTGCCCGAGGGTGCCGAGCTCGCCGACGAGGCCGACCTGCTGCTGGTCAACCTGACCCACGCGCCGACGGCGGCCGAGGTCGAGGCCGAGCTGGAGAGCGCCGAGGCCGAGGCCGGCATCGAGCACGAGGCTCCCGCCGCGAGCGAGGGCGAGTCGGAGTCGACCGAAGGCTGATGACCTGGCTGGTGGTCGGGCTGGGGAACCCCGGCCCGACGTACGCCGCCACCCGGCACAACGTCGGGTACCACGTGACCGATGAGCTGGCCGCCCGGATGGGCGGCCGGTTCTCGTCTCTGAAGGCGGCTCGCTCCGACGTCGTGTCCGGACTGCTCGCCGGCCAGCGCACCGTGCTGGGCCGGGCGCGCAGCTACATGAACGAGAGCGGTGGACCTGTCGCCGCCCTCGTGAAGTACTACGACGTGCCCGTCGATCGGCTCATCGTGATCCACGACGAGCTCGACCTGCCCCTGGGCTCCCTGCGCTGCAAGCGCGGCGGTGGGGACAACGGCCACAACGGGCTCAAGTCGATCCGTCAGGCACTCGGCACGGGGGACTTCCTGCGTGTGCGCTTCGGCATCGGCCGACCCCCCGGCCGACAGCCGGTGCACGACTTCGTGCTCAAGCCGTTCACCAAGGCCGAGCAGGTCGAGGCCGACATCGTGGTCCAGGAGGCCGCGGACGCCGTCGAGAGCCTCCTGTCCGTGGGCTTGGAGAAGACGCAGAGCGCGTTCAACTCCTGAGCTCCGATCCGAGCTCCACACGGCTGAATGTGACGCTTCTCCCTGTGAGTCCAGGGCTTGATGGGGTTGGACAAGACCCTTGTTACTGGTGGTGAGAACGAGGTTTGGAAAACCGCGCGCACGCTCGGTGAACCCGGGTCATCGTGGTTCCGGATGAAGTCTCTCGGTATGCGGCAGGTCGTCTGAGCGACCACCGAACGCCTGATCGAAAGGTCCCGGAATGTACTCACGAGCGTCCCGATTCGCGAGGGGTCTGTCGACCCTGGTCGCGTCGCTGCTGGCCCTGGTCACGCTCCAGGCGGTGGGCTCGCCCGTCGCGACGGCCGCCGGTGCGCCCCACGACATCGTGGTCTCGGACGTGCCTGCCAGGACCCCGGCGATCAATGACGGCAGGGTCGAGGCGATCGTCGAGGTCGGAGACATCGTCGTCGCCGGCGGAACCTTCACGTCCGTGACACCTCTCGGCGGCTCCCCGACCGATCAAGCCTCGATCGTCGCCTTCGACGCGGCGACCGGCGAGCTCGTCCCCGGGTTCGCCCCCGAGCTCAACGGCACGGTGACGGACGTCATCGAGGGTCCGATCCCCGACACCGTGTAAGTCGCCGGGTTCTTCAACCGATGGAACGGATCGCCGGCAAGCCACATCGCTTTGGTGGACGTCCACACCGGCGAGCTGGTGCCCGGATTTCGGGCGGGCGCGACGAACGGCGTGGTGAACACGATCTGGCTGCGCGGGGATCAGCTGCTCGCGGGCGGCCTCTTCACCACGGCCGCGGGCCTGCCACGGGGCGGCTTCGCCTCGTTCGACGCGCGCACCGGTCAGGTGACCGGGCTGCTGACCGCCTCGGTGTCAGAGCGCCACAACACCGGCTCGGGAGCTCGTGGCGGCATCGGCGTGCGGGACATGGAGGTCTCTCCGGACGGATCGATCTTGGTGGCCATCGGCAACTTCCGCTTCGTCGACGGGCTCGATCGGGACCAGATCGTTCAGATCCGTCTCGGCGAGTCCAGCTCCTCGGTCCGCACGGACTGGCACACGGCGCGTTACAAGCACCTGTGCTTCAACTGGGCCTATGACTCCTACATGCGCGGTGTGAGCTTCTCGCCCGACGGCTCGTTCTTCGTGGTCAACACCACCGGCGGCGAGAACGCGGGCTCGCTGTGCGACACCTCGGCGCGGTGGGAGACGAACGCCTCCGGCACATCGCTGCAGCCGACGTGGGTCAACGAGGCCGGCGGCGACACCCTCTGGGCTGTCGAGGTCACCGAGTCCGCCGTGTACGTCGGCGGGCACCAGCGCTGGATGAACAACAGTGACGGCAACGACAATGCGGCGCAGGGCGCGGTTCCGCGAGCCGGCCTCGCGGCCCTGGACCCGGAGACGGGCGTTCCGCTCAGCTGGAACCCGGGCCGGAACCCGCGCGGCGCCGCGGTGTACGCGCTGTACGCCTCGCCCACGGGCTTGTGGATGGGCAGCGACACCGAGTTCATCGGTCCCCGCTACAACCACAAGCGTCCCCGCATCGCGTTCTTCCCGCTCGCCGGCGGCTCGCCCGTCGCCAGCGACGCCACTGCCGGTCTGCCCGGGACGGTGTTCTTCGGCGGTCGCAGCACAGCTCCCCAGAACGTCGTGTTCCGCATGAACGCCGGCGGCTCCGCGGTGACCGCCATCGACGGCGGGCCGAACTGGCAGGCCAACAGCAGTGGAAGCTCCTCCTACGGCGGACTGCTCTCCTCGAGGAAGTCCTG
>JAJUII010000192.1 GCA_029265505.1 Aeromicrobium choanae | reverse complement strand
GAGGGCGACACCGTGATCACCGCGGCGCTCGCGCGCACCCCGAACCACTCGATCACCGACTCGACCAGCGGTGCCAGCACCCGATCGCGCCGCACGTTCCGCTGCGTCCACAGCTCGTGCGCGTCGTAGACGATCCGGCACCGCGTGAGCCGCTTCAGCAGCATCGCCGGCATCAGGGTGTTCCCGTCGTTCGCATGCACGACGTCGGGTCGCATCCGAAGAAGCTTGCGAACGATCCCTGACCAGAACCACAGCAGCCTGACGACCTGGTACAGCCGCATCCACAGGTCGCCGGCAACCGCCCCCACCGAGCGTGTCTTCGCTGCCGTCGGCTTGGAAACCCTCGACGGCGAAGCGTCCTCGACCCTTGCCCCACCTGGGTCCTGCCCGCGCAGGCGCCGCACCGAACGCGCCAGCCAGGGGAGCAGCTCGACGAGGTCGAAGTCACGCGCACGGTGGATCGAGAGCCCGTCGCCCACCAGGTCGTCACCGGCCGGGTAACCGGGGCGGGCGCTCCCGACGATCAGCACGTCGGCGCCCGCGTCCCGAAGCGAGGCGGCGGTCTTGAGGACCCGGTTGTCGTTGGAGACCTGGTTGTAGACGAGCAGCGCAACCCGCGGCGCGCGGCCGCCGACCTCAGGCAGTCGCTCACCCATCGGAGCCGCCCAGCAGACCGGCGAGCATGGCTTGCTCGGCAAAGTCGGGCACGCTCGCCACGACCTCGGCGAACGTGCCGCTCGCCACCAGCCGACCGTCTCGCAGGAAGCACACCTGCTCGCTGTGACGGATCGTGGCGAGGCGGTGGGCCACGACGATCACGCTGATCTCACCCGCGAGCTCGCGGATGGCCGCGGTGACGGCGGCCTCCGTGCTCGTGTCGAGCGCCGATGTCGCTTCGTCCATGACGAGCACGAGCGGATCGGTGTAGAGCGCGCGAGCCATGCCGAGCCGTTGCCGCTGTCCGCCCGAGAGCGCGAGGCCGCGGTCACCGATGGGGGCGTGGATGCCCTCGGGGCGTGACTCGACGACGTCGAGCAGCTGCGCCCGGGCGAGGGCTCGCCGTACTCGGTCCTCGTCGATGTTCTCGTCCGACCACGTCAGAGCGACGTTGTGGGCCACCGTGGCGTCGAAGAGCGACACGTCCTGCGGGACATAGCCCACGCGGGAGCGCCAGTCCGTCAGGACGCGCGTCAGAGGTTGGTCGCCTACCGAGATCGTGCCCGAGTCTGGCTCGAGGAGGCCGAGCATGAGGTCGACGAGGGTCGACTTCCCCGATCCGGAGGCGCCTACGAGGGCGAGGGTCTGGCCGAACGGCAGCTCGAGGCTGACGTCGTCCACCGCCGGGGTCGCGGCTCCCGGGTAGGAGAACGTCACGTGCTCCAGACGCAGCGTGCGGCTGGTGTCCGCGAGCTTCTCGGTCGCGGCGGCGGCAGGTTCGGGATAGCTGCGGCTGCGGTCGATCTCGGCCAGCACCTGGTCGGCGTAGGGCATGTTCGCGCCGGTCTGGGCGAGGATCGTCTGGAACCGGGTGAGCGAGGGAACGATTCGGAACCCGGCCACCCCGAACAGGGCGACGGCAGCGAGCGCGCCGGCGACGCCGTCGTCCGGGTGGGAGAGGTAGCCGATCACGGCGCCGATGCCGAGACCACCGATGAGCGCGGCCTCGAGGACGTAGCGGGGGATCGCGCCGAGAAAGGTCTGGTCGGCGCGGGCACGGGAGGAGCGGGAACGCACGCTGAGCACGAGCTCGGCCAGCTCGTCGGAGCGCCCCCGCAGGGTGATCTCCTTGAGCGCGTGCACCATCTCGGCCATGAGGCGCACGGCTCGAGCGGAGTAGTTGCGGTTGTCCTGGCCGGCGCGCACGGCGCGCCGGAGCACCCACAGGTACAGCCCGGCCGCGACGATCGCGAAGTAGATGACCGTGGCGCTCGCGAGCAGCGGTTCGGCGACGATCAGCACACCCAGCACCGCGACGAACGTCACCACCTCACCGGCGAGCTGGCAGAACGGGATCAGCACGCCTGAGATCGTGGCGCCGACACCGACGTCGGTGGACCGCACGATGTCGGTCGCGTTGCGTGAGAGGCGTTCGGTCCACGGCGCGCGGAAGGTGCCGGCGAGCAACTGGGCGCCGAGCACCTGCTCGAAGGCGGCGAACCGTTTCGTGGCCCAGCGCTGCAGCAGGATCGCCAGCACGCTCTTGGTGATGATGAGGCCACCGACCGCGAGCAGCACGTTGCGGAACTGGGTCGGCTCGCTGATCTCACCGAGGACCGGGATCGTGGCCGCGGCTCCGGTGAGCATCGGGGCCATGATCAGGGCGAGCAGGCCGATCGCCACGACGTCGAGAATCGCGAGCGCACTCTGCAGCACGGCGAAGGTGACGACGAATCGCCGAGTGCCGTCAGGCAGAACGGTCAGGAGCCGGCGGATCGTGCGCCAGAGCGCGACCATGGCCCTCCTCGTTCAGCGATGCTGATGATGCCGCAGGAGCGCACGCTCCTCAGACGCCCACCCTAGTTGCGGCAGGCCCGCGTGCCGTGGTGCAGGCCCGCCGACGTCACGACACGAACGAGTAGGCCGACCAGCCAGCGCCAAGCTGCTGTCTGGCCAGGAACCCGCCCGATCCGTTGCCCGGATAGACCAACAGCCGACCGCTGGCGTCCTGGGCGAGCAGGTCGGGACGACCGTCACCCGTCCAGTCGACGCCTCCGACGAGATCGCTCATCGTCGACCACCCGTGGCCGATCTGGACAGCGGATCTCACGCCTCCCGTACCCGTGCCGGCGTAGAACCACAGCCGCCCGTCCGCGCTCGTAGCGAGCAGATCGGGCCGGCCGTCGCCGTTCCAGTCGTCGGCGCGGACGATCGACGTCATCCCGTTCCAGCCCGTCCCGATCTTGCGGGCAGCCCCGAGCGCTCCGTGGGTGGCGGGGTAGTAGTAGAGGACGCCCGTGGTGCGTTGCCGGGCGACGACCCCGATGGTCCCGGGACCGGCGAAGTCGGTGGTGTAGAGCAGGACGTCGAAGGGCGTCCATCCCCTGCTCCCGATGGCGACCCGCGTGCCGAACGAGGCGCCGTTCCAGGGGTAGGACCAGAGCCCGCCCCGGTTCCTGTCGATGGCGACGAGCTCGGGACGGCCGCCCGCTGCGATGTCGATCGCCATGGTGGTTGCGCCGATGCTCGACCACCCGTGCCCGATCTGGGCCGCGGAACCCAGCGTGCCGTCGGGCCGCCCGGGCCACACGAACAACCGGCCCTGCCGGTCGCGCGCGATGACATCGGGCAGGCTGTCCCCGGTCAGATCGCGCTCCGGCGCGTCCTGCTCGTCGACGGTCAGCGTGAACAGGGTCGAGCGGAGCCCGAAGGTCGACCGGAAGGCGTTGCCCGTGACGGTCACGCTCCCGCCGCTGCCGGTGAGGGTCAAGGAGGTCACCCGGCCGCCGTAGTCGCCTCGTCCGTCGCGCACCGCGCTGACCTGGCGCAGCCGGCCGAGCTGAGGATAGGCGTTCTCGATCTGTGCCCCGGAGAGCTCGACGCGCCAACCGGCGAGGCCGTCGAAGGGATCGGGCGCGGCCACGAGGTACGGGCGGGAGCCAGCGACGGAGTAGCCGCCGTTGGAGGCGGAGAACTGGGTGAAGGCGGGCGCGCCTCCATATGCCAGGTAGCGGCCGGCGGTCGAGGTCACGGCCGCCCGCGTGCTCGACGTGGTGTAGGAGCGGAGGAGCGCACCCGAGGCGTTGTAGTCAGCGTCACCGTTGAAGACCTGACAGCGCGTGGAGTCACAGGTGTCGTAGATGGCGCTCGCCGACTTGGCGCGCTGGTCGAACAGCGCGTAGCTGCGGGCAGCTACCGCCTGGGCAGCCAGAGCCTGGGGGTGCCACGAGGAGGGCATCTCCGAGGTCACGACCGACGGGAGGTAGCTGGCGTACGTGGTCACGACGACCGTGCGCTGCGTGGTGCCCTCGCGGACCGCTCGTGCGGCACCTGAGTACTCGCGATACGTCGTGCCCAGCACGAGCTGGATGGTGCCGTCGGTGGCGACGAGATCGGCGTACGTTGCACCGAGCAGAAGGCTGGAGACACCAGGGGTGCCCGGGGAGCGCCAGCTGCTGCCGGTGAGCACTTCGAGCACGAAGGCACCCGAGACGCTCCGTAGCCGCCACTGCGAAGCGGTGACGCCACCAACGCTGGTGGGCAGCGCCACCGTCCCCGTGCCCGTGCGGAGCGTCAGGCCGGGTTCCCCTCTGACCTGGGTGATGCGGTCGGTGTCGGACTCCACCAGCACCCGTACCGTGGTGGCGTCGCTGCCTGTGGCGAGCGTGGTCCCGGGGTAGTAGGCCGCGAGGATCTGCGCATAGCTGTGGCCCGCACTGGCACGGCCCTGGGCGCCGTACTGGCTCATGCCGATGCCGTGACCGTAGCCACGACCCTCCAGGACAAGACCCGGACCGGCGGCCGTCGCGGACGGCGCAGCCACCACCAGGGTCGCCAGCACCGCTACGAGAGCGGCGACCGCCGCGACGCTCCGTCTCATCGCCGTGCCAGCCGCTCGTACACGCGCTCGAGTGCTTCGACCTGTCGTTCCCACCCGACCTCCTCGCGCAGCTGCGGTTGCCGCACGGCGCCACGCAGCTCCTCGATCTGCCCCAGCGCGTCTCGCACGGCGCGGGCGCAGTCGGCTGCGTCACCGTCTGCGAACGTCACGCCGACGCCGCGCTCGCGCACGAAGCCGCCCATGAGCGCGACGTCGGTGACGACCACCGGCAGCCCG
>JAJUII010000091.1 GCA_029265505.1 Aeromicrobium choanae | reverse complement strand
GCCCACAGGTCGAACCGGGTCTGCCACTCGCGGCGAGCGGCGGCGCCCCGCTCGAGGGCGCGCCGGGTGTGCGCCAGGACCTCCTCGTCGACGGCGAAGTCGACGTCGGGGTCGAAGCCGAGCAGTTCCTTGGTGGCTCGCACCTCGTCCACGCCGAGAGCCGAGCCGTGCGAGGCGCCGGTGTTCTGGGCGTTCGGGGCGGGCCAGGCGATGATCGTGCGCAGCACGATCAGGCTCGGACGGTCGGTGACCGCCCGCGCCGCGGCGAAGGCGTCCGCCAGGGCCGAGACGTCCTCGCGGTACTCACCGCCGCCGTGGGTCCAGTCGACGGTCTGGACGTGCCAGCCGTACGCCTCGTAGCGCAGGGCCACGTCCTCGGTGAACGCCACGTCCGTGTCGTCCTCGATGGAGATCTCGTTGTCGTCGTAGAGCACCGTCAGATTGCCCAGCTGCTGCAGACCGGCGAGCGAAGAGGCCTCGGCCGAGACGCCCTCCTGCAGGTCGCCGTCGGAGGCGATGACGTAGACGTCGTGGTCGAAGGGGCTCTCGCCCGGGCCGGCGAACGGATCGAACAGTCCGCGCTCGCGTCGAGCGGCCATCGCCATGCCCACCGCGTTGGCGATGCCCTGGCCGAGCGGGCCGGTCGTGACCTCGACGCCGGGGGTGTGGCCGTACTCGGGGTGGCCGGGCGTCTGGCTGCCCCAGGTGCGCAGGCTCTTGATGTCGTCGAGCGTCATCGGGTAGCCCGCCAGGAAGAGCTGGATGTACTGCGTCAGGCTCGAGTGCCCGCACGACAGCACGAAGCGATCACGGCCCGCCCAGCTCGGGTCGGCGGGGTCGTGCCGCATGAGCTTCTGGTAGATCAGGTAGGCCGCCGGGGCCAGACTCATCGCCGTGCCGGGGTGGCCGTGACCGGCCTTCTGCACCGCGTCGGCGGCCAGCAGCCGCGCCGTGTCGACGGCGCGATCGTCGAGCTCGGACCACTCGATCGTCGGTGCGGTGTCGTGGGGGCCGTGAGTCACGCGTCACTCCTGTGGTCGTCGGCGTCAGTTGCACGTAGAGGTGTCTCTCCGAGCCTATCGGCCGGGGATTAGACTCTGCCATGTGACCGTCACTCCGCATGCCGTCCCCGAGGCCCCCGTCGCCGAACGGTCCAGCCTCCGCGACGTCGTGTCGGCCTACGTGGCGTTGACCAAGCCTCGCATCATCGAGCTGCTCCTGCTGACCACCGTCCCCGTGATGTTCCTGGCGCAGCGCGGCGTCCCCGATCTGTGGCTCGTCGTGGCCACCTTCGTCGGCGGCGCGCTGTCGGCGGGCTCGGCCAATGCGCTCAACTGCGTGGTCGACGCCGACATCGATCAGAAGATGCGCCGCACCTCGCGACGCCCGCTGCCGCGGCACCAGGTGCAGACCCGCAGCGCGCTGGTCTTCGGCCTCGTGCTCGGCGTGATCTCGACCCTGTGGCTCGGCCTCTTCGTCAACTGGCTGTCGTCGATGCTCGCGCTGGCGGCGAACGTCTTCTACGTCGTCGGCTACACGATGATCCTCAAGCGCCGCACGACGCAGAACATCGTCTGGGGCGGCGCCGCCGGCTGCTTCCCGCCGCTCATCGGCTGGACCGCGGTCACCGGCGAGCTCGCCTGGACGCCGTTCCTGCTGTTCCTCGTGGTGTTCTTCTGGACGCCGCCGCACTTCTGGGCGCTCGCCATGCGCTACCGCGAGGACTACGCCGCGGCCTCGGTGCCGATGCTGCCGTCGGTCACCACCTCGGCCGAGGTCGGTCGCCAGATCGTCCGCTACACGTGGGCCACGGTCATCACCTCGCTGCTCGTGTGGCCCGTGGCGTTCACCGGCTGGTTCTACCCGTCGATGGCGATCGTCCTGGGCATCGTGTTCCTCATCGAGGCGCACGACCTGCGGTCGCGTGCCCGCGAGACCGAGCAGCTGTCGGTCATCAAGCCGATGCGTCTGTTCCACTTCTCCAACGCCTACCTCGCGCTGCTGTTCGTCTCCGCGGCGATCGATCCGTTCCTGGGCTGACCCCGGCGCCCCGGACGCCGTAGGCTCGCTGCATGCGCGCCTTCGCCAGCTGGCTGTTGCCGGCCCTCGCCACCTTCGCCGCCTGGTGGGTCTTCCTCGGTCTCGACGAGGACGGCCAGTACACGGTGCTCCAGGTCGTCGGACTGGGCCTGGTGCTCATCGCGATCGGGATCGCCTGCGGATGGCTCGTGCGCGGTCTGGACCTGCTCGCGGTGATCGTGTCGGCCGTGGTCGGTGTGTCGGTCGCCTGCTGGATCTCCTGGTCGCGCCAGGACGACTCCGGGCTCTTCGTCATCGGCTGGTTCCTGGTCACCGTCGGGGTCGCGGTGGCCGCTGCCGCCGTGATCCTGGTGACGCGCGCGGTCAAACTGCGGCGGGAGCCCTCCGCGTGACGGTGCGCGTGGAGCGCCTCGACCTCACGGACCCCTCCCGCTGGTGGGCGCTGCGGGAGCGCGCGCTCACCGAGGATCGGTGCGCCTTCGTCGCGACCGCGGTGGTGCGGGCGCACGCCGACGCGGTGTTCCTCGCGGTGGACGACGACGGCACCGACGTCGGGATGGTCGGCGTGCTGGACGGACCCGTCCCCGAGTTCGTGTCGATGTGGGTGGCCCCCCAGGCGCGGCGCTCCGGCGTGGGGACCCTGCTGGTCCGCCGCGTCGGCGAGCACCTCGCGGGTCGCGCCACGACGCTGCGGGTGATGGCGGGCAACACCGAGGCGCTCGAATTCTACGGCCGGATGGGCTTCGTGCTGGTGGACCGGACGGCGGCGCCCGACGGGACGCTCAGGATGCGGTGGGCCGGGTCACCAGCCACCACCGCGTGGCGAGCGCCAGCAGAACGGCCGCGACGATCAGATGGGCCGCGACCAGCACCCACGGCAGACCAGTGAAGTACTGCACGTAGCCGACGGCCCCCTGCAGCAGCGCCACGGCCAGCACGGTCAGGCCGACACGGCGCGCCCTTGCGTGCAGCGTCGCGATCGCCACGACGGTGAGTGCGACGAACAGCCAGACGCTGATCGCGTGGACCCGGCTCCACAGCGCGGGGTCGAGACCGTTGCGCGGGGCGTTCGCATCGCCGGCGTGCGGACCGCTGCCGGTCACCACGGTGCCGAGGTAGATCGCCACGAGCAGCGCGAGGTAGGCCGCGCGGACCACGAGCGCCGGACCGCGCGCCGTGGTCCCGGTCTCCTCCCGGACGCTCACCAGGAACACGGTCGCGGCCACCACGAGCGCCATCGACAGGATCAGATGGAGCGCCACGACCCAGGGATTGAGGTCCGTCAGCACGGTGATGCCGCCGATCACGCCCTGGAACGGGATCCCCAGGGCGATGCCCAGGGCGATCCTCAGGTGGGTGCGGGTCGCTCCGGGCCAGCGCCAGACCGCGATCAGCGTGCCGATCGCGACCACGATCAGCACATAGGTCAGGGTGCGGTTGCCGAACTCGATGACGCCGTGCCAGCCGAGCTCCTGGTGGGGCACGAAGTTGTCCTCGGTGCAGCGCGGCCAGGTCGGGCAGCCGAGCCCGGAGCCGGTGAGGCGCACGACGCCGCCGGTGAGGATGATCATCGTGTTGGCGACCAGGTTGGCCCAGCCCCACGCGACGACGGTCGACCTGCGGACCTCGCGACGCGAGATCGTCACTCCCATCGGAACCACCTTCCGGCGGCCACCGCGGCCACTGCGGCCCACGCGGCGAGCACCACCACGACGACCGTACCGGGCGACCCGGTCATGAACGTGTCCCGCAGCCCTTCGCCCAAGGCCCCGGAGGGGAGTGCTGCGAGCACGCCGCGCAAGGACTCGGGGTAGCGGTCCAACGGGAGCAGGACACCACCGCCGACCAGCAGCAGCACGTAGACGAGATTGGCCAGCGCCAAGGTCGCCTCGGCCCGCACCGTGCCCGCCAGCAGCAGGCCCAGCCCGCCGAAGGCGACCGTGCCGAGGACGGACAGCAGGAGCCACCACAGCCAGGCCGTCGCGCCGTCGGCCGGGCGCCAGCCCAGCGCGAGCGCCAGGCCTCCCAGGACGAGGAACTGGACGATCTGCAGCGCGACGACGGCGAGCACCTTGCCGCCGAGCAGACCACCGCGCGAGAGGGGGGTGGCGCCGAGGCGCTTGAGCACGCCGTACCGACGCTCGAAGGCCGTGGCGATGGCCAGTGAGGTGAAGGACGTCGACAGGATCGCCAGGGCGAGCACTCCGGGGGCGAGCGTGTCGATCGGGCGATCGGCGCCGACGAGACGGTCGGACCGCGACCCGGCCAGCAGGAGCAGGATCGGGATCACCAGGGTCAGCAGCAGTTGCTCGCCGTTGCGCAGGGTCAGCCGCAGCTCCATCGCCGCCTGCGTCAGCAGACGCCGCCACGGCGCGGCGGCGCCGGGAGCGGGGGACAGGTCGAGTCGGCTCATCGCAGCTCCCGCCCGGTGAGGTCGAGGAAGCGGTCCTCCAGGCTCTGGCGCTCCACGAGGATCGAGGCGGGCAGCACGTCGTGGGCGGCGCACCAGCCCGTCACCCGATGGAGCACGTCGGGATCGACGTCGGTGGTGATGACGTACTGGCCGGGCTGGACCTCGGCCGCGGTCGAGTCCTCGGGCAATTCGGCGACGAGTCCGCCCAGGTCCAGGCCCGGCCGCGCCACGAGCCGGATCGAGTTGCGCGCGCCGGCCGAGACCAGGTCCGCCGGGGTGCCCGAGGCGATCACCCGACCGGCGTCGACGATGTGCACCCGGTCCGACAGCTCCTGGGCCTCGTCCATGTAGTGGGTGGTGAGCACGATCGTCACGCCGTGGTCGCGCAGCTCGGAGACGAGATCCCAGGTGGCGCGGCGCGACTGCGGGTCGAGCCCGGCGGTCGGCTCGTCGAGGAAGACCAGCTCGGGACGGCCGACGATCGCCATCGCGAGGGAGAGCCGCTGCTTCTGCCCGCCGGACAGGCGGCGGTAGGGCGTGCGCGCGAACCGTTCCATGCCGAGCCGCTCGACCAGCGCGTCCACGTCGAGCGGATGGGCGTGCAGCGCCGCGACGTGGCGCAGCATCTCGCCCGCGCGGACGCCCAGCCAGGCACCACCGGACTGCAGCATCACCCCGACCCGGGCGCGCAGCCGCGGGGCGTCGGCGACGGGGTCGAGACCGAGCACCCGGACCGTGCCCGACTGCGGACGGCGGAAGCCCTCGCAGGTCTCGATCGTGGTCGTCTTCCCGGCGCCATTGGGCCCCAGGATGGAGGTGACGGTGCCCGCCTCGACGGTCAGGCTCAGGCCGTCCACGGCCTTCACGACGGCGGCGCCACGGCCGTAGTGCATCGTGAGGTCGACGATCTCCACGGCGGGGGCGGAGCTCGACGCGGACACCGGATCATTCTAGGTGTGGCAGGTTGGACGCATGGACCTGCCCGTGACCCCACCGCTGGCGCCGATGCTGGCCAAGTCCGCGAAGGTCGTTCCGCGCGACGGGGACTGGCTGTACGAGCCGAAGTGGGACGGGTTCCGGGCGCTGGTCTTCCGAGACGGCGACGACGTCCAGATCGCCAGCCGCTCGACCAAGTCCTTGACCCGGTACTTCCCGGAGGTCGTCGAGGCGGTGTGCGCGCACACTCCCGAGCGGTGCGTCCTCGACGGCGAGATCGTGATCGCCCTCGACGGGCGGCTCAGCTTCGACGCCCTGTCGAACCGGATCCACCCGGCCGCCTCGCGCGTGGGCCTGCTGAGCCGCCGGACGCCGGCCTCGTTCGTCGCATTCGACCTGCTGGCGCTGGACACCCGATCGTTCCTCGACGAGCCGCTCCGGGTGCGGCGGGCGGCGCTCGAGGAGGCCCTCGCCCCGGCGAGCGCCTCCGTGCACCTGACCCGGGTCTCGCGGGACCCGGACGAGGCCGAGCGGTGGTTCGCGATCTTCGAGGGTGCGGGTCTGGACGGGGTCGTGGCGAAACGACTGGACTCGCCGTACACGCCGAACGGCCGCACCATGCTCAAGATCAAGCACGCACGGAGCGCGGACGTGGTGGTCGCGGGCTACCGCCTCCACAAGGAGTCCACGCCCGACCGTCCGCTGCTCGGCTCGCTGCTGCTCGGCCTGTACGCCTCGGACGGCCGGCTCCAGCACGTCGGCGTGGCGGCCTCGTTCACCCGGGCGCGCCGAGCCGAGCTGATCGACGAGCTGGCCCCGCTCGTGGTGTCCGAGGGCGAGAATCACCCGTGGGCCGACTGGCGGGACGAGCAGGCGCAGGCGTCCGGGCGACTCCCCGGCGGCCAGAGCCGGTGGACCGGCACGAAGGACCTGTCGTTCGTGCCGCTGCGGCCCGAGCGGGTCGCCGAGGTGGGCTACGAGCACATGGAGGGCGACGGCGAGCACGCGCGGTTCCGTCACACGGCGCGGTTCGTGCGCTGGCGCCCCGATCGCGATCCGGCGTCGTGCACGTACGCGCAGCTGGAGGAGGTCGCCAGGTACGACCTCGCCGACGTGCTGCGCTGAACTCAGCAGTCGAACTCGTGCTCGTCGCCGAGCTCGTCGAGGTAGGAGCAGGTCACGGCCGGGGCGGGCTCGGAGTCGGCGGACCCCTCGACCGCCTGCAGCAGGCCGAGAAGGAGCAGCGCGCAGATCCCGGTGAGCACGAGGGCGACGAGCACCCAGCCGCGGCGCTGGTCGGCCACGACGTCCGCCTGCCGGGTGCCCAGGGGCACGCGTCGGCCGTTCAACATCATGTAGCCGTCCGGGAGACGACGCTCGTCGGTCTGCGGCCGCGCCGCGCGATCGGGAGCGCCGCGGACCTCGTCGCTCCAGGTCCGCCCGGTCCAGTAGCGCATGCCACCCGAGCCGCCCGGGTCGTCGTACCACCCGGCGGGTGCACCGTTCGCGCTCACGGCCCTGACAGTAGCGAACCGTCCCGTCGGAGGGAGCCCGGCGGGACGGTTCATCGAGAAGACGGGCCGACGGAGCGACCGTGACGCAACTCTCGGTTGCGCGGGGAGCTCGACGCTCTAGTCGGCCTTGCGTCGGCTCGGCTGCACGCGGCGCGGCTCGCCCGGCATCTTCGGATAGTCCGGGGGGTAGGGCATCTCGCCCTGCCCGGTCTCCTCGTCGCGGGCGTACCACTCCAGCAGCGTGGTCAGGTCGTGAGCCACGTCGTCGATCTCGCGCCAGGCGTCCGGACGCTCCCGGAGCAGCGCCGGCACGGTCGTGAGGTTCAGGTCGCGGGGATCGTCCAGGTCGGCGAGCTCGTCCCAGGTGAGCGGGGTCGACACGGGTGCCCCGGGCTTCGGTCGCAGGCTGTAGGCGCTCGCGATCGTGCGGTCCCGGGCGTTCTGGTTGAAGTCGACGAAGATCCGCGCCCCGCGCTCCTCCTTCCACCACGCCGTGGTGACCCGCTCGTCGCGGCGCTCCAGCTCGCGTCCGAAGGCGAGCACCGCGTGGCGCACGTCGGTGAAGGTCCAGCGCGGCGCGATGCGGACGAAGATGTGCACCCCGCGGTTGCCGCTGGTCTTGACGAAGCCTCTGATCCCGATCTCCTCGAGCAGGTCGCGGGCGACGAAGGCGACGCTGCGGGCGTCGTCGAAGTCGGTGCCCGGCTGCGGGTCGAGGTCGATGCGCATCTCGTCGGGACGGTCCACGTCGGCCCTCCTGACCGGCCACGGATGGAAGGTGATCGTGCCCATCTGGGCGGCCCAGGCGATCACCGCGATCTCGGTCGGGCAGATCTCGTCGGCGCGGCGACCCGAGGGAAAGTGGATCCGCACGGTCTCCAGGTACGGTGGCGCGCCCCGGGGCACCCGCTTCTGGTAGAACGCGTCGCCGTGTCCGTCGACGCGGGTCGCCATCACCATGTCGGAGCGGACGCCCTTGGGCCAGCGCTCCAAGGTCGTCGGCCGGTCACGCAGGGCCCGCATGATGCCGTCCTCGACCTCGACGAAGTAGTGGACGACGTCGAGCTTGGTGATGTCGGGCGTGCGATCGGTGGCCTCGAAGATCACCCGGTCGGGGCTCGAGACGCGCACTGTGCGCCCGCCGGCCTCGACCTCGACCGCATCCGCCATGACTCGACCCTACGCCGGATCGTGCGCGAGTGAGGCCTGGCTCACTGAGGCTGACCTTCGTTGAACGACGGGAATCAATAACGCAACAATGGCGTTGTGAAATACATGCGTGGTTCCGAGTCGTCGCCGGTCGACGACCTCTCCACGCGTGAACGCGTCGCCGAGAGCATCCTCGCGAACGGTCCCAGCACCGCGTCCGACCTGGCCCACCGGCTCGGTCTGACGCCCGCCGCGGTCCGTCGTCACCTCGAGCACCTGGTCGACCAGGGGCACGTGGAGGCGCGCGAGGCGCGCGTGCGGGGTCAGCGGCGTCGCGGCCGTCCGGCGCGGGTGTTCGCCCTGACCGACGCCGGTCGCGACCGGTTCGAGCACTCCTACGACGACCTCGCCGCCGAGGCGTTGCGCTTCCTGCGCGACACCGGGGGAGACGAGGCCGTCATGGCCTTCGCTCGCCGCCGACTGTCGGCCTTCCGGGCGCGCTACGAGCGGCTGCTCGCGGACGTGCCCCCGGACCGGCGTGCCTCCGTGCTCGCCCAGGCGCTCACCGACGACGGCTTCGCCGCCTCGGTGAGCTCGACGCCGGCCGGCGAGCAGATCTGCCAGCACCACTGTCCGGTCGCCCACGTGGCGGAGGAGTTCCCACAGCTGTGCGAGGCCGAGACCGAGATCTTCGCCGAGCTGCTCGACACGCACGTCCAGCGACTCGCGACGATCGCTCTCGGGGACGGGGTGTGCACCACGCATCTGCCGCACGCCGCGACCGTGACCCAGACCAAGAAGAAGACCATCGCAGTGTCACACCATGAAGGGGAGTCGTCATGACGACCACCAAGGACACGACCTCCATCGAGGACCTGAACCCGGGTCTGAAGGAGGTCGGCAAGTACGAGTTCGGATGGCGCGACGCCAATGACGTCGGAGCCACCGCTCCGCGTGGCCTGAACGAGGCCGTCGTGCGCGACATCTCGGCCAAGAAGGACGAGCCGGAGTGGATGCTCGAGCGTCGCCTCAAGGGCCTCAAGCTGTTCGAGCGCAAGCCGATGCCGACGTGGGGCGCCGATCTGGACGAGATCGACTTCGACAACATCAAGTACTTCGT
>JAJUII010000012.1 GCA_029265505.1 Aeromicrobium choanae | reverse complement strand
TGGGGATCGGCGGATCGAGCACCGGCACGCCGTAGGTCTCCTCGATCGCGGCGAGCACCGTGCGGCCGTGTGCGGTGCGCCCGTCGTACATCGTGGCGAGCACGCCGCGGATCCGCAGGGCCGGATTGATGAACTCCCGGACGTCGTGGATCGTGTCGAGGAGCTGGCCCACGCCGCGGTGCGAGAGCGTCTCGGCCTGCAGCGGGATGATCACCTCATCGGCCGCCGAGAGGGCGCCGACCGTGAGCACGCCGAGCGCGGGCGGGCAGTCCAGCAGGATCCAGTCGTAGTCGTCGGCGATCGTGGCGAGGGCGACCTTGAGCCGCTGCTCGCGCCCGGTGCGGGTGACCAGGTTCTCCTCGGCGGCGGCGAGCTGGATGCTCGCCGGCAGCAGGTCGAGACCCTCCTCGGTGGTCACGAGCGCATCGACCGCCGGAGCCTTGCCGAGCAGCACCTCGGCGACCGTCAGGTCCAGGTCCTCCGGGTCGATTCCGAGCGAGAACGTCAGGCTGCCCTGAGGATCGAGATCGACGACCAGCACGCGTTGACCGGCCTCGGCCAGGGCGGCACCGACCGAGGCGACGCTCGTCGTCTTGGCCACCCCGCCCTTCTGGTTCGCGAACGCAACGGTCGTGGTCACGCCGTCATTGTGCCATCGAGCGGGCGTCCGGCGCGCTGGCGCGACGGCGGATGTGAGCCGCGGCACGCGGAGCCCCGCTGAGCGGATCGGCCCGGCACTGGCATGCTGAATCCATGACGCGAACGGCTTTGGTCACCGGAGCGACCGCAGGCATCGGACACGCCTTCGCCCGACGGCTCGCACGCAGCGGCACGAACCTGATCCTGGTCGCCCGCTCCACCGGTCGGCTCGAGCAGATCGCCCGCGATCTGCAGGACCGTCACGGGGTCGACGTCGAGGTCATCACCGCCGATCTGGCCACGACCGAGGGCATCCGCCGCGTCGCCGATCGCCTCTCCGAGGCGGGACGCCCCGTCGACCTGCTGGTGAACAACGCCGGAGCGTCGCTGGCCGGCTGGTTCGGCGCGACCGACATCGCCGACGAGGACCGCCAGCTCGACCTGCTGGTCCGCGCCCCGATGCACCTGATGGACGCCGCGATCAAGTCGATGTCCGGGCGGGGGCAGGGCGGCATCATCAACGTGGCGAGCGTCGCGGCGTTCACTCCGCGCGGGGCGTATTCGGCACACAAGGCGTGGTTGGTCAACATCTCCCAGTGGGCGAACCTGCAGTACGCCGACGTCGGCATCACGGTGCAGGCCCTGTGCCCCGGGTTCACCCGGACCGAGTTCCATCAGCGCATGGGCGCCCAGACCGACGACGTCCCGGGCTGGATGTGGCTCAAGGCCGACACGGTGGTCAAGGCCTCGCTGCGCGATCTGCGTCGGGGCAAGGCGATCAGCGTGCCGACCCTGCGCTACAAGATCCTCGCCACGGCCGCCCGACACGCTCCGGTCGGTCTGGTCGCGCGGATCGCGAAGCGAGGTCGCTGATGAGTGTTCCGAAGACTCTCGAGATCCCCGCCGGGGTCGAGGTCACCCGGGTGACGACCTCGCGCACCGAGCACGCCGTGCACCGCATCGCGGCCCGCGGTGAGCGCCGCGGCGCCGTCCTGCTGGTGCCCGGGTGGACCGGGAGCAAGGAGGACTTCACCCCCGTGCTGCCGCTGCTGGCCGACCTCGGATTCGACGTGGTGGCGTTCGACCAGCGCGGCCAGTACGAGTCACCCGGCGGCCCCGAGGACGACTACTCACTCGAGGCGCTCGCGGCCGACGCGCTCGCTCTCGCCGAGGCCTGCTTCGGTGCTGAGCGCTTCCACCTGCTGGGTCACTCCTTCGGCGGCCTGGTGGCGCAGACGCTGACGATCGAGCACCCCGAGCACGTCCGCACGCTCAGTCTGCTGTGCTCGGGCCCGGGCGCCCTGGGGGACTCTCCCACCCGCCCCCTGCAGCGCATCGTCACGGCGATCGGGAAGGTGCCACTGCTGCAGATCCACGAGCTGCGCGAGCGGGGCATCAAGCGCCCTGCGCAGATCACCGCGTTCCTGGCCAAGCGCTTCACCTCCAACGCCCCGGCCTCGCTCAAGGCGATGACCCAGCACCTGATCGACGCGCCCGACCGGGTCGACGAGGTCGCCGCGACGGGTGTGCCGTGCTGGGTCGCGCGCGGCGAGACCGATGACGCGTGGCCGCACGACGCCCAGGCCGACATGGCCCGCCGCCTCGGCACCGAGATCGTCGTGCTGCCCTCGGCGGCCCACTCCCCCGCCGTCGAGGCGCCCGAGGAGCTCGTCGACGACTGGCGCGACTTCCTGCTCGCCCACTGAGCGGCCACCGCCGTCGGGCCGCACCTGGTGCGGATCGTCAGCCGACGATGGCGCGCAGCGCCGCAACGTGGGCACGGTAGGCGGCCTTGCCCTGCTTGGTGAACGAGGCCCACGATCGGACCCGTCCCTCCCGCGTGCCCTTCGTCACCGTGACGTAGCCGGCATCCTCCAATGCCTTGACGTGCTTGCTCAGCACGGACTCGCTGACGCCGAGCTGCTCGCGCAAGGGGGCGAACTCGACGCGATCGACGGTGTCGAGGGTCGCGCAGATCTGGAGCCGGTTCGGGGCGTGGATCAGCGGATCGAAGGTCCCGACGGTCACGGCTGCTCCTCCAGACTGCGCACCCAGTCCGCGTCCCAGCGCGGCCCCAGGATCGACCAGCTGACGACGGTGACGACGGCGGCGATCGTCGCGGCGAGCAGCCCGAGCCAGGAGACGCCCAGCCCCGCCAGCGCGACCGCGATCATCAGCCAGGCGCGCCACGATCCCGGCTCGCGCAAGGTGGCCCACGCGACGATCCCGGTGTGCCGCGAGTACCAGGTCAGCGCCCCGAGCACGGTGAGGAGTCCGAGCGCGTACAGCACCCAGCGCAGCCATCCCTCCGACCCCAGGCCGATCATCACCACGCCCATGCCCGCTCCGGCCATCGTGTAGTACCCGCGCGGGCTCGCGGCTCGCTCGGCCGTCGCACGGCGTGCCGCAGCGATCTGATCGAGCGCCTCGCGCGCCGCTTCTCGTTCCGTCATGACGTCCTCCGTACCCCTGACTTGCCAATACGGAAAGTCTAATGATGACTTTCCGTCATGGCAAGCCGGATCGGCAAGTCACACGGTCAGGCCAGCAGGCGCTCCAGCTCGGCCGGGTCCGTCGTGTTCGCGCCGAGGTGGAACTGCGGACCCTTGCCGGTGCCGTGGTAGTCGCTCGACCCGGTCTTGACCAGGCCCAGGTCGTCGGCGATCGCCTCCAGCGCGGTCCGGTCGTCCGCGTCGTGGTCGGGGTGGGCGACCTCGATCCCCGCCAGCCCGGCCTCGGCCAGCCGCTCCAGCACCTCGGCGGTGAGCTTGCCGCGACTCTCGCGTGCCCACGGATGGGCGATCACGGCTCGTCCGCCGGCCCGGCGGACGAGCTCGACGGCCCCGAACAGGTCAGCCGAGTAGCGCCCCACGTAGGCCGGCTTGCCCGGTACGAGCCAGTCCCGGAAGGCCTCGGCCCGGTCCTTGATGTAGCCCTTGGCGATCATCGCGTCCGCCACGTGAGGACGGCCCCACGCGGCGGCGTCGCCGGCCACCGCGAGCACCTCCTCCTCGGTCAACGGCATGCCGTGCTCGGCGAGCTTGGCGAGCAGTCGAGGCAGCCGCTGGGTGCGGCCGCCGAGGATCCGATCGAGCTCGTCGAGGAGGGGCTGGAAGGTGGGATCGAACTCATAGCCCAACAGGTGGACGCTCACGCCCTCGTACTCGGCGGAGATCTCGATGCCGCGGACCAGACGCACGCCGACCTCGTCGGCGGCCTCCTGGGCCTCCTGCCAGCCCTCGGTCGCGTCGTGGTCGGTCAGCGCGACCACGTCCAGTCCGGCCTCCCGGGCGTTGCGGACGAGCTCGCTCGGGCTGTCGGTGCCGTCGGAGCGGTTGGAATGAGTGTGGAGGTCGATGCGCACGTACCGAAGACTATGCCCTCAGTCGGCCGACCGGTCCCGGACGTTCCACCGCAGGACCACCGGACTGCCCCGGTCCTCGCCCAACACCGAGCACGTCCCGGTGTCGAGGTGGAAGATCCGACCCTCTCGCACCGGCAGTCCGACCCAGCGCGCGGCCAGCACGCGCAGCGCGTGTCCGTGACCGAACACGAGGGTCCGGCCGCCGAGCTCGCGGGCTCGACCGACGACGCGGTCGATCCGCTCCCCCACCTGCGCGGCGGACTCACCGTCGGGCACCGGATGCGTCCACACGGTCCACTCAGGGACCGTGCGCCGGATCTCCACCGTGGTGATCCCCTCGTACCGCCCGTAGTCCCACTCGACGAGATCCTCGTCCACCTGCGGAGCGAAGCCGGCGAGCTCGGCGGTCTGTCGCGCCCGCAGCCGCGGACTGCTCCACACCCGATCGAAGGGGACGCCGCCGAGCAGGGGCCGCAGGGCGGCCGCCTGACGACGCCCGGTCTCGGTCAACTCGAGGTCGGTGACGGAGGTGTGTCTCCACAGCCGACTCCACGCGGTCTCACCGTGGCGGACGAGCCACAGTTCGCTCGCGGCGGAGTCGGCCATCGGATCAGCGCGGGACGAGTGCCCAGTAGTCCAGGTCCAGCAGGACGCCCGGTGCGTACGTGCCGTCCTCGCCGCGCAGCGTCATCGAGGTGTCCCGCCCCTTCGTCGCGACCAGGCGCAGGCGCAGCGCACCGACACCCGGTGCGGAGGTCTCGGCCTTGTCGAGCACCTCGCTCCAGGCGTAGACGGTGTCCCCGGCGAAGGCGGGCGCGGTGTGGGAGCCGGCGTTGATCGCCGCGATCAGCTGGGCGTTGGCCAGTCCGTTGAACGACAGCGCCCGCGCCATCGAGATGACGTGACCGCCGTAGATGAGGCGCCGGCCGTCGGGTCGCGCCTCGACGTTGAAGTGCACCTTGGCGGTGTTCTGCCACAGCCGGGTGGCCATCATGTGCTCGGACTCGGAGAGCGTCACCCCGTCGACGTGGTCGATCTTCTCGCCGACCGTGTAGTCGTCGAAGCGGTGCGGCTCGCCCGCGGCCGCGAAGTCGTAGGACGTGAAGTCCAGACCGGCGGGGATCACGAGCTCCTCGGCCGGCACGAACGGCTTGAGCTCGGGCACGACCGGCTCGGGAGCCGGCGCGTCCTGGTCGCGCTTGTGGACCATCACCCAGCGCGCCCACTCCAGGGCCACCTCGCCGTGCTGGTCGGTCGCCGTGGAGCGGACGTAGACGACGCCGGTCTTGCCGTTGGAGTTCTGCTTCAGTCCGATGACCTCGGACGTGGTGCTGAGCGTGTCGCCTGCGACGATCGGGCGGTGGAAGCGGCACTCGGCGTAGCCCAGGTTGGCCACGGCGTTCAGCGAGACGTCCGGAACGGTCTTGCCGAAGGCGATGTGGAACGCCACGAGGTCCTCGACCGGAGCCGGCGTCAGGCCCACCGACGCGGCGAACTCGGCGGACGACGGGATCGCGAATCGCGTCGGGTACAGCGCCCCGTACAGCGCGCGGTCGCCGTCGGTGACGGTGCGCGGTGTGGCGTGCTCGATCACCTGGCCGAGAGTGAAGTCCTCGAAGAAGTTGCCCGGGTTCGTCTTGCTCATGTCGTCCTTCACGAAAGCGGTTGATGCGGGACCATCATGGCCGATGCCACGCGTGGGTCAGCCGACGGAGTGGCGGGTGTTGAGGACCTTCTCGACGCGCTCGAGGTCGAACTCCTCGCCGAGCCACTCGAACAGGCCGCGCAGCACGCTCGGGTCGGCGGTGAACTCGTCGTAGCGGACCGTGTAGGCCGCATCGCCGAACGCCTCCTGGGCGCGCACGAGTCGCGCGTCGTAGTCGGCGACCTGGGCGAGCGCCGCCTGCGGGTCCTTCTTGGCCCACCACTTGCTCTGGATGACGTCCTCGGCGTTGCGGGTGTTGAGGACGAACCGCGCCCCGGGGAACACGGTCCGGGTGAACTCGAGCATCTCGACGATGTCGTGGCGCCACCAGCGAATCTCCTTGAAGCCGGTCACCCGGGTGTCCGGGCCGGGCTTGAGCATCACCTGGAGCATGTGGCGACGGAACGAGGCGGCGGCCTCCTCGGGCGAGAACAGGTCGATTCCGAACCATGGGTTGCGCGGGTCGGCGCCCTTGTTGTCGAGCCGCTCGTGGACCTTCTTCCAGTTCTCGAAGAGGGTCTCCATCGTGCCGGCGTTCTCGCCGCGGACGAGGTATCCGGGGATCGAGTTGAGCAGGCCCTGCAGCAGGGTCGAGCCGGAGCGGCCGTACGTGACGACGAAGACGTAGCCGTACTCGGTGTCGTCGGAGCCGCTCACCAGCTCGTGCTGCAGGCGGGCGATCTCCTCCCGCAGGAGGCGGTTCTGCTTCTTGACCGTCTTGATGTCGCGGCGCATCCGGTTCCGCTCGTCCACGAGACGACGGATGGCCGGAAACTTCAGGGCGACGTCCTTGGCGAGCGACATGGGTTCAAGGTACCCGCAGGCCGACGACTCAGAAGATCGAGGTCGCCCCGGGCATCTGCGCGAGCAGCTCCTGCCCCCGGGCGAGGTACTTGTGCTCGACCAGCACCTCGAACCTGCTCGGCTGGATCGTCGTCACGCTGGAGAAGTCACGCTTCCCGCGGGTGGCGGCATAGCCCACCGCGGCGATGATCGCGCCCCACACCACGCCCAGGGCCACACCGGTGGCCACCGCGCCGAGCCAGCCGCCCTCGGCCGCGAACAGACCCAGCAGGAGGCCGATGAGCAGGCCGAACCAGGCACCGCCGGCCATGCCGCTGAGGATGACGCGGCCCCAGGTGAGGCGTCCGGTGACCCGCTCCAGCTTCTTGAGATCGGTGCCGACGATCAGCACGTTCTCGACCGGGAAGCCGTGGTCGGACAGGTGGTCGACGGCCCGCTGAGCGTCGGCGTAGTCGTCGTAGACGGCCAGCGACTGCGGGTACCGCAGCGAGAAGATCTGCGCCATGCGTCCAGCCTAGACGCCGGCGGGACCTCAGGCCTTGTAGTCCTTGAGCAGGTTGCGGCCGATGATCATCTTCTGGATGTCCGAGGTGCCCTCGCCGATCAGCATGAACGCCGTCTCGCGGTAGATCCGCTCGATCTCGTACTCCTTGGAGTAGCCGTAGCCACCGTGGATGCGGAACGAGTCCTCGACCACCTCGTTGGCGTTCTCCGAGGCGACCATCTTGGCCATGCCGGCCTCGACGTCCATCCGCTGGCCGGAGTCCTTCAGACGGGCCGCGCGCACCATCATGTTGTGGCTCACCTCGACCTTGGTGCCCATCTCCGCCAGGCGGAACAGGATCGCCTGATGCTCGGCGATCGGCTTGCCGAAGGTCTTGCGCTGCTGGGCGTAGGCGATCGCGAGCTCGAAGGCGCGGATCTGCAGGCCGCAGGCACGGGCAGCGACGTTGACGCGGCCGACCTCGACGCCGTCCATCATCTGGAAGAAGCCCTTGCCCGGCTCGCCGCCGAGGATCTGGTCGGCGGAGATCTTGTGATCCTCGAGGATGAGCTCGGTCGTCTCGACGCCCTTGTAGCCCATCTTCTCGATCTTGCCCGGCACGGTGATGCCCTGGGCGGTCTCGCCGAAGCCCGGCTCCTTCTCGACCAGGAAGGTCGTCATGTTCCGGTACACGCTGTCGGCGCCCTCGTCGGTCTTGCACAGCAGCGCCACCAGGTTGGACGTGGCACCGTTGGTCAGCCACATCTTCTGGCCGGTGATCGAGTAGGAGCCGTCGTCCAGCTTCGTCGCCTTGGTCGACACGGCCGACACGTCCGAGCCCAGTCCGGGCTCGCTCATCGAGAACGCGCCGCGCACCTCGCCGGTCGCCATCCGCGGCAGGTACTTGGCCTTCTGCTCCTCGGTGCCGTGCTGCATCAGCATGTAGGCGACGATGAAGTGGGTGTTGATGACGCCGGAGACGCTCATCCAGCCGCGGGCGATCTCCTCGACGACCAGCGCGTAGGTCAGCAGCGACTCACCGAGTCCACCGTACTCCTCGGGGATCGTCAGGCCGAAGACGCCGAGCTCCTTGAGGCCCTCGATGATCTCGGTCGGGTACTCGTCGGCGTGCTCGAGCTCCTGGGCGACCGGGATGATCTTCTCCTCGACGAAGTCGTGGATCGTCTTGAGGATCTCGGACTGGACGTCGGTCAGGCCCTCGGTGGTGGCGAGTCGTCCCATGGGTGGCGCTCCTGGAGTGATCGGTCACGGATGACGGTCAGAATCGGGGCGAGCCTATCGCGAGGCCCCTGCCGCCCCGTGGGCGGGACGGTCGTCCCTCAGTCGGCCACGAGCGGCTCGACCGGGCGCCGTGGGCCGTTCGCCGCGGTCACCAGCGCGAGCCCGGCGAGGATCAGCGCGATGCCTGCGTACGTCCCCCACGGCGGCGACTGCCCCAGCGCGGCGGCCGCGATGAGGGCGGCCCCGGGAACCTCGAGCAGCAGCAGCAGCGAGACCACGACCGGCGACATCACCGCGAGCAGGTGGTTGATCACCGAGTGACCGAGCAGTTGGGCACAGACCGTCACGGCGACGATCAGTCCCCACACGCGCAGACTCCAGCCCCACAGCGGGACCCCGAACAGCAGGCAGGCCAACACAAGGATCACCGAGCAGATGCCGTAGCAGGTGAACGTGTAGGCCGTCGTGGACAGCGTCGTGCGCAGGTGCGCCCCGACCACGACGTAGATCGCGGCGAACAGGCCACCGGCCAGGGCGAGCGCGTCGCCGAGGAGCGCCTCGCGCGAGACGGCCAGGTCGACCCCGGAGATCGCCGCCACGCCGAGCACCGCGAGCAGGGCGCCGCCGACCACCGCGGCCGTCGCCCGCCGGCCCCGCAGCGCGTCGATCGCGATGACGAACAGCACCTGCATCGACACCAGCGCGGTCGCGGCGGCCACCGAGGTGAGCTTCAGCGCCGCGACCCAGGTCGAGAAGTGGGCCGCCAGCGCCGCGCCGGCGATCAGGGCGAGCAGCAGGCCGCGACGCGACTGCGCGACGATCGCGGCGCGGTGCCCGGTCAGCGCGAACGGCGCCAGCAGTCCGGTGGCCAGTGCGTTCCGCCAGAAGGCGATCGCCAGCACCGGGGCGGCCGTGGCGGCCATCAGCGGACCGGACAGCGAGACCCCCAGCACCGCGACCACCGCCAGCAGGATGTTCACGGCGTCAGTCTGCCCGCCTGCCGCCACGCGCGTGACGGCAGGGACCTCGGTGACACGCCGTGGACGACCCGATCCCCGCACCCGGCCGGTAGCCTCGGAACCGTGACGAGCCAGCCGACCCGGATCTTCGTGTCCCGCCTCGTCGGTCAGGCGGTGTTCGATCCCGTCGGCGATCAGGTGGGCAAGCTGCGCGACGTCGTCGTCGCCCTGCGCGGCACCCGGCGACCCCGCGTCCTGGGCCTGGTGGTCGAGGTCCTCGGCCGCCGGCGCGTCTTCATGCCGATCACGCGGGTGACGTCGATGGACTCGGGCCAGATCATCACGACCGGCCTGCTGAACCTGCGCCGCTTCCAGCAGCGCGCGACCGAGACCCTCGCCGTCCACGAGCTCTTCGACCGTCAGGTCACCCTCACCGACGGCACGCCCGTGGTGGTCTACGACCTGGCGATCGAGCAGGACCCGCGACGCGACTGGTACGTCTCACAGCTCGCGGTGACCGAGAACCTCAAGCGGTTCGCCCGGCGGTTCCGTGGCCAGGTGGTCGATTGGGAGGACGTCCGCGGCCTGGCGAGCGGCTCGGCCACCCAGGGCGCGACCCACCTGCTGGCGACGATGGACGAGATGCGGCCCGCGGACATCGCGAACGCCCTGCGCGACCTCAGTCCCAAGCGGCGCATGGAGATCGTGGCCGAGTTCGGCGACGAGCGACTGGCCGACGTCCTCGAAGAGATGCCCGAGAGTCTGCAGGCCGAGATCCTGGGCATCCTCGACCCGAGCCGCGGCGCCGACGTGCTGGGCGAGATGGACCCCGACGACGCGGCCGACCTGCTCGGCGGGCTGCCGCCGCAGACCGCGAACCAGCTGCTCGCGCTGATGGAGCCCGGTGACGCCGAGGACGTCCGGCGACTGCTGTCCTACGAGGAGCGCACGGCCGGCGGCATGATGACGACCGAGCCGGTGATCCTGGCGCCCGACGCCACGATCGCCGAGGCGCTCGCGATGATCCGCGAACCCGAGCTCAGCTCCGCGCTGGCGTCGATGGTCTACGTGTGTCGCCCGCCCCTGGAGACCCCCACCGGACGATTCCTGGGCGCGGCCCACTTCCAGGCGCTGTTGCGCGAGCCCCCGTCCACCCTCGTCAGCCAGATCGTCGACAACGACATCGACTGGCCGCGTCCGGAGGCGACGCTCTCGGAGGTCGCGGGTCTGTTGGCGGCGTACAACCTCGTGGCACTGCCCGTCGTCGACGACAACCAGCACCTGCTGGGCGTCGTGACCGTCGACGACGTGCTCGACCATCTGCTTCCCGAAGGGTGGCGAGAGAATGGCTGAACGCGAACGCCTCGACCAGCCGCGCGATCTGCGACGTGGGCTGGGCCGGCGCGCCTGGCTGCCCCGGCGCGAGCTCGATCCCGAGCGCTTCGGCCGGTTCGCCGAGTCCGCGGCACGATTCTTGGGCACGGCCCGGTTCATCGCCTGGATGAGCGTGTTCATCCTCGCCTGGATCCTGTGGAACGTGCCCGGCGGACCGGACCGCCCGCGGTTCGACGAGTACCCCTACATCTTCCTCACCCTGATGCTGTCGTTGCAGGCCTCCTACGCAGCGCCGCTCATCCTCCTGGCGCAGAACCGGCAGGAGGCCCGCGACCGGATCGCCGCCGAGCAGGACCGGGAGGCGGCGGCCCGATCGCACGCCGACATGGAGTTCCTCGCCCGCGAGGTCGCCAGCCTGCGCGTCGCCCTCGGCGAGGTCGCCACCCGCGACTTCCTGCGCGGTGAGCTGCGGGGCCTGCTGTCGGAGCTGGAGAAGGACGAGGAGCCCGAGCAGGCGGACTGACCGCGGCCCGTCGTCCGCGGGCCGACGCGCCCCCGGAGGCTTCGGTGTCGGCCCGTAGACTCAGCCACATGGCTGATGTCACCCAGGACCAGATCACCGAGGCCCTCGCGACCGTCAACGACCCGGAGATCAAGCGCCCGATCACCGAGCTCGGCATGGTCGACGGCGTCACGATCGGCGAGACCGAGATCGTGGTCCGTCTGCTGCTCACCGTGGCGGGCTGTCCGCTCAAGGACACCCTGAACCGGGACATCACCGCCGCCGTCGCCAAGGTCGCCCCGGCGCACACGGTGCGCGTCGACATGGGTGTCATGACCGACGAGCAGCGCAAGGCCATGCAGGAGAAGCTGCGCGGCGGTCGCCCCGCCCGTGAGATCCCCTTCGCCCAGCCGGGCTCGCTGACCAAGGTCTACGCGATCGCCTCCGGCAAGGGCGGCGTCGGCAAGTCGTCGGTGACGGTCAACCTGGCCGCCGCGATGGCGCGCCGGGGCCTCAAGGTCGGCGTCGTGGACGCCGACATCTACGGACACTCGATCCCCGACATGCTCGGCGTCGGCGACCAGCGCCCGACGCAGGTCGAGGAGATGATCATGCCGGTGCCCGTCGAGATCGGCGAGACCACGATGAAGGTCATGAGCATCGGCATGCTCAAGCCGCGGCGCGACCAGGTCGTCGCCTGGCGCGGTCCCATGCTGGACCGCGCGCTCGTGCAGATGCTGTCCGACGTCTACTGGGGCGACCTCGACGCACTCTTCCTCGATCTCCCGCCGGGCACCGGCGACATGGCGATCAGTCTCGGCCAGCACCTGCCGAACGCCGAGGTCGTCGTCGTGACCACGCCGCAGCAGGCGGCGGCCCTGGTGGCCGAGCGTGCCGGCACGATGGCGTCGATGATGCACCAGCGCGTCGTGGGCGTCATCGAGAACATGTCGTGGCTCCAGCTGCCGAACGGCGAGACGATGGAGGTCTTCGGCTCCGGCGGCGCGGCACAGGTCGCCTCGACCCTCAGCGCCCGCCTGGGCTACGACGTCTCGGTCCTGGGGCAGGTCCCCCTGGAGGAGAAGCTGCGCGAGGGAGGCGACGAGGGCACGCCGATCGTGCTCTCCCACCCCGACTCCGAGAGCGCCAAGGTGCTGCAGCAGATCGCCGATCAGCTGAGCGGTCGCTCTCGCGGTCTGGCCGGAATGCAGCTCGGTCTGACCCCCAGCGGCCGACTGTAGGATCGCGCCCATGGGCCTGGGCTGGATGGAGATCGGGACGATCCTCGTCGTCGCGATGCTGCTGTTCGGTCCCGAGCGCCTGCCCGCGCTGGCCCGTCAGGCGGCGCAGTTCGTTCGCACGGTTCGCAAGATGGCCGACGACGCCAAGGCGGAGCTGAGCCGCGAGCTGGGTGACGACTTCGTCGACCTGCGCGAGCTGGATCCGCGTGCGGCGGTACGCGAGACGATGTCCTCGCGATCGGCCGCATCCTCGCCCTCCGCCGCCGTCCCCCGCGGTCGCGAGCTGCGGCCCGGCGAGCGCCCGCCGTTCGATCCGGAGGCCACCTGAGTCACGACGAACGGGCCGGCCGCGTCACTCCCATCCAGGACCCGACCGGCCCGATCGCCGCGCTCAGGCTCCGACCGCTCCCCAGACCCGCGTGCGACCGGCGACCGGCGCGCGGTGCGCCAGCTCGCGACGCAGCATGGCGCGCCCGCGGTGGATCCGGGTCCGCACCGTCGAGACCTTGACGCCGAGCAGTGCGGCGATCTCCGCCGGGCTGAGCTGCTCGACGTCGGACAGCACGACCGCGACCCGGAACTGGCCGGGCAGCGTCGCCAGGGCGGCCTCGATGTCGGGATCGAACCCGGCGTCGTGAACCAGATCGGCCGGCCGCGCGGTCTCGTCGACGAGCCGGTCCTCGTGCGCCGGGGTGAGCGCCGAGGTCGGCTGGCGGCGGGCACGGCGTGCCCGGTCCAGGAAGAGGTTCGTGGTGATCCGGTGCACCCAGCCGGCCGGGTTGCGCGCCTCGAAGCGATCCAGGGAGCCGAAGACCCGCTCGAAGACGTCGTGGGTGAGGTCCTCGGCGTCCTGGCGGTTGCCGGTCAGACGCAGCGCCAGGCGGTGGACCTGCGCCGCGTGGCGGGCGTAGATCTCCTGCTTCTCGTCGGCGGTCACCGTCGTCGCGGTCATGACTCGATCCTCATCGGCGAACCTGAGAACAGCCGAAGAACGCCCTGACCGTTCACGAAGTCCGTCCGCGAGTCCGAGCCGGTCCGGCGGTGCGGCCTCGATAGGCTGGAATCGCCCGTCGAAACGAATGCGAGGGATCATGACCACCGAAGCCAGCCTGGCCTATGCGGAGCAGTACCGACCCGAGGACGAGCACCTGCGTGCGGCACGTGCGAACGCCGAGTCGGTCGGCGTCGTGCCGGTCCTGCCAGGGGCTCGGGCCGCGCTCACCTTCCTGGCCGGCGCGGCCGGCGCGCGCAACATCGCCGAGATCGGCACCGGCACGGGTGTGTCGGGGTTGGCCTTGCTGCGCGGCATGGCGCCAGACGGCGTGTTGACCTCGGTGGACCGCGAGGCGGAGAACCAGCGCCTGGCCCGCGAGGTCTTCCTCGCCGCGGGCATCGCGCCGACGCGATTCCGACTGATCACCGGCTCGGCCCTGGACGTGCTGCCGCGGCTGAACGACGGCGGCTACGACCTGGTGTTCTGCGACGGCGACAAGGTGGAGTACGGCGAGTATCTCGACGAGGCGCTGCGCCTGACGCGCCCCGGCGGGTTCATCGTCTTCGACAACGCTCTGTGGCACGATCGCGTGGCGGATCCGGCTCAGCGCGACCCGTCGACGCTCGCGGTGCGCGAGCTCCTCGAGCGAGTGGCGGCCGACGAGGAGCTGTCGTCCTTGCTGCTCCCGCTGGGCGACGGCCTGCTGGTCGTGCAGAAGCCGGCCTGATTCAGTTCTCGAAGCGGGCGGCCGATCGGAATCCGGTCGGCCCGTCGACGACGGCGACGACCTCGAACGGCTCGATCCGCGGCGCGGTCCCGGTCATCTGCGACACCGGGACCTGATCGGCCCGGGTCTGGAAGTCGGACTGGAATCGACGGCGCGCCTCGTCACTGACGAAGACGTAGGTCCCCTCGAACCACTCGCCCTCGCGCGCTCGCCAGGTCTTGAAGCGGAGTCCGTCCAGTCCGGCGAACTTCGCATGCGACTCGGTCTCGACGTAGTCGCGCAGTCGAGCCAAGGCGTCCGGCGGCGCCTGCGTCAGCGGCCACCGGACCGACAGCCCGTACACCGTGTCAGACGGCCTTCAGGGCGTCGCCGAGAGTCGCGGCTTCCTCGCTGTTGAGCTCGACCACGAGACGTCCGCCGCCCTCGAGTGGAACCCGCATGACGATGCAGCGACCCTCCTTGGTCACCTCCATCGGTCCGTCGCCGGTTCGAGGCTTCATGGCGGCCATCTGTACCCCTCTCGTCGCGGTCCACGGGTCGCGGACCCCCGACGTCCATTATCGCCCATGGGGACGACGGAATCACGCGAAGGGGTCGAGCATCCTCACGCCGAGCGCAGATTCCCCTGCCCCGGGTGGGCCTGATCATCGTCCGCACTCGACTCGGGAGAGACGATCCGAGGATCGATCTCCGGACGCATGCCGAGCATCGCGACGAGCTCCTGCTCGGTCGCAAGCCGCTCCTCCAACTCGTCGATCTGGGCCGAGCCGGCGGCCAGGTCCGCGCGCAACCGCGCGATCTCGGCCTCGCTCGCCCGGAGACGCTCACTGACGGCACGACGGAAGGAGGCGTCGACCTCGAGGTGCTCGCGCTCGCGCTCGGCGAGCAGGCGGGCCTCGCCCACGCGGTCACGCGCGAACTTCGCACGCACCTCGCGGATCTCCTCCGACATCAGCATGGTCGAGCCGATTCCGGCCGACAGGGCCACGCACGCGGCCATGATGAGGGCCGGAATCGTCTGCATCGCCACCGCGGCGACGACGACGACGGCGGCCAGCGAGAGCACGAACACTGCGGACGTCACGCGCAGCGAGCGGGGAAGTGTGCGACTGGACATGCCGACAGATTAGGACCGACGCGGCACGCGATCGCCACGGCACGCCGAGGGTCGCCGACAAACTTTCAGGCAGAACCTGAGGCTTCCGTCCACTTCGCCGCCGAGCAGCGCCGGGCGCTCCCGGCTACTGTGGCCGACGTGCTCCGCTCCACCTCACACGGCCGCCCGCTGATCGCCGTGGCCACGCTCCTGGCCCTGCTGGGGGCGTGCGGGACACCGGAGACCTCCCGGTCGGAGTCCCAGCCGGCCACCGAGGGCGTCTACCTGTCGATCGGCGACTCCTACGCGGCCGGGTACCGCCCCGCCGACGACGGCGAGGCCGCGCGGAACACGACCGACGGATTCGCCTGGCAGGTCGCGTCGGCGGCCGGACTGACCCTGCACAGCCAGGCCTGCTCGGGGATCACCGCGGTGGCGTTCGTCGACGGGCCGCCCTGCCCGCCCGACCGCGCCGCCCCGGGCTCGTCGCAGCGCACCGATGGCTCCGAGCTCGACGCCCTCACCGAGGCACTCGCCGAGCACGGCGACGAGGTCGAGCTCGTCACGGTGGTGCTCGGCGGCAACGACGTCCTGCGCTGCCTGTTCCGTCCGGACTGGCGGCCTTGCGTGGAGCAGGTCATGCCCCGTGTCGAGTCCGCGCTCGACGACGTCCTGGGCGCCGTGACCGACGCGGTGGCTGCGGACACCACCGTCGTCGGCCTCACCTACCCGAACGTCCTGCTCGGCGGGGGCGCCGTGCGCGATCGGGACCCCGACCTCGACGACGAGGCGGTCGAGCTGTTCCGGGACGTCATCAACCCCGCGCTCGAGAAGACGTACCGACGACACGGCGCACGGTTCATCGACGTGACGGAGGCCTTCGACGGCTATGTGCCTGCCGAGCAGACGGTCACGACCGAGGAGCACGGCGAGATCCCGGTCCGCGCCGCGACGATCTGCAGTCTGACGTTCTACTGCGACCGCACCGACATCCACCCGCGTCCCGAGGGGCACGCCGCCATCGCCGAGCTCGTGCTGAGCGCGTTCCGCGACGAGTGATCAACCGCCCAGGAGCCAGGCGCGCAACCGCTCGTGGACGGTGATCAGGTCCTGCACCGGGACCTGCTCGTCCGCCTTGTGCGCATAGATCGGATCGCCCGGCCCATAGTTGACCGCCGGGACGCCCAGCGAGGTGAACTTGGCGACATCGGTCCAGCCGAACTTCGGACCCACGGTCCCGCCGACCGCCTCGACGAACGCCGCGGCCGCGGGGCGGTCGAGACCCGGCATCGCCCCGGGCGCCGAGTCGGTGACCGTCATCCCGTAGCCGGGGAACACCTCCTGCAGGTGAGCCAGCGCCGCGTCCTCGTCGCGGTCGGGCGCGAAGCGGTAGTTGACCGTCAGGACGGCCTCGTCGGGGATCACGTTGCCGCTGACGCCGCCGCGCACGCCGACGGCGTTGAGCCCCTCTCGGTAGGTCAGGCCGTCGATCTCGACCGTGCGCGGCCGATAGCTCGCCAGCGTCGCCAGCGCGGGGGCCAGGTCGTGGATCGCGTTGTGGCCCATCCACGAGCGCGCCGAGTGGGCACGCTCCCCCACCGTGCGCAGCTCGACCCGCATCGTGCCCTGGCATCCGGCTTCGACGCCGGCCCGCGAGGGCTCCATGAGGATGGCGAAGTCGGCGGCGAGCCAGTCCGGGTGCTCGCGCGCGATCCGCCCCAGTCCGTTGTGCACGGCGGCGATCTCCTCGGCCTCGTAGAAGACCCAGGTCACGTCGCGCACGGGGGCACTCAGCTCAGCGGCGAGCTTCAGCGCGATCGCGACGCCGCCCTTCATGTCGCACGTGCCCAGACCCCACAGCGTGTCGCCCTCGAGGCGCGACGGCAGGTTGCCGTTGGCCGGCACGGTGTCGAGGTGGCCGGCGATCACCACCCGCTCGTCGCGGCCGAGCCGGGTCCGCGCCACGATCGAGTTGCCGTCGCGCACGACGTCGAGGTGTGCGCATCCTCGCAGGGCATGCTCGACGAGATCGGCGAGCTCCTGCTCGGCCAGACTCTCCGACGGCACGTCGACGATCGCGCGCGTCAGGGCCACCACGTCACTGCTCAGATCCAGGCTCACGCCGTCACCCTAGCCCGGATCGACGCCGCTCAGTCGGCCGGGAAGACGCAGAACTCGTTGCCCTCCGGGTCGGCCATCACGGTCCACGAACTGTCGTCGGACGGCTCCGTCAGCACCGTCGCCCCCTGATCGACCAGGTCGTCGACGGTGACGCCGGGCAGCAGGGTCACGTCCCAGTGGACGCGGTTCTTGACGGTCTTGGGCTCCGGCACCGGGACGAAGTCGAAGGACTCGACCGGGGCACCCGGGATCCGGTCGAGCCACGTGTAGCGCCCGTCGGTGTCCATGTCCCCGCCGATCACCTCGGCCCACCAGCGGCCGATCGCCGCGTGGTCGCCGCAGTCCACGACGACGTCCTTGAGCCCGGCCGGGCGGTCCGCGATCTCGAACACGCAGAACTCGGCACCGTCGGGGTCCGCGAACGTCGTCCACGGGAACCGTCCGGGCTCGGTGAGCCGGGTCGCCTCGGCGAACGGCGTCAGGTCGGCGGCCACCAGGTCCAGGTGCACCCGATTCTTCGTCCTCTTGGGCTCGGCCCGGTTGACCCAGATCGTCTGCTCGGGCCGATCGCCGCGCAGGACCCCGCCGTGCTCGTCGATCTCGGCGCGCAGTCCGAGCCACCGACCCCACAGCGGAATGAGCGTCGCCGGATCGACGACGTCCATCACCAGGTCCTTGAACCGCACGAGCGCCATGACCTGAGCCTAGGAACGTCGCAGCGCCTCGGCCACCCGAGGAGCGATCGCGCGCAGCGCCTTGCCGCGGTGACTGATGGCGTCCTTCTCCTCGCGGCTCAGCTCGGCGGTGGACACGTCGTAGCCGTCGGCGGCGAACAGCGGGTCGTATCCGAAGCCGCCCTCACCCCGCTCGTCGCGCAGGATGCGGCCGGGCATCTCGCCGGACTGGACGATCTCGGTCCCGTCAGGCCGCACGAACGCCATCACGCAGCGGAAGGTGGCGGTGCGGCGCTCGTCGGGCACGTCGGCGAGCTGGGCCAACAGCAGACGGTTGTTCGCGGCGTCGTCCTTGGCGACACCCGCCCACCGCGCGGACAGCACGCCAGGCATCCCGTTCAACGCGTCGACGCACAGTCCCGAGTCGTCGGCGAGCGCGGGGAGCCCGGTGGCCGCGACCGCGGCGCGCGCCTTGATCAGGGCGTTGCCCTCGAAGGTCGGCTCGGTCTCGGCCGGTTCGTCGTAGGGCTCGACGTCCCGCAGCCCGAGAACCTCGACACCCGGAACGAGGGGCTCGAGGATGCGACGCAGCTCGGCGAGCTTCTTGGCATTCCCGGAGGCCAGGACGACGCGCGTCACCGGGCCAGCGCCTCGGTCTGCAGGCGGGTCAGGTCCGCGCAGCCCTTGGTCGCGAGCGCGAGCAGCGCGTCGAGCTCGTCGCGGTCGAAGGCCACGCCCTCGGCGGTGCCCTGCACCTCGACGAACTTGCCGTCGCCGGTCATCACGACGTTCATGTCGGTCTCGGCCCGCACGTCCTCCTCGTACGGCAGGTCGAGGCGGGGCGTGCCGTCGACGATGCCGACGCTGACCGCGGCGATGGAGTTCACCAGCGGATCGCCGGCCACCGCGCCCTGCTCCTGCAGGTGACGGACTGCGTCGACCAGCGCGACGTAGGCGCCCGTGATGGCGGCGGTGCGGGTGCCGCCGTCGGCCTGGAGCACGTCGCAGTCGATCGCGAGGGTGTTCTCACCGAGCTGGGAGAGGTCGACCGCAGCGCGCAGGGACCGGCCGATGAGCCGGCTGATCTCGTGCGTGCGGCCCCCGACCTTGCCCTTGACCGACTCGCGCGAGGAGCGCTCGTGGGTGGCCTGCGGCAGCATCGCGTACTCGGCGGTCAGCCAGCCCAGCCCCGATCCCTTGCGCCATCGCGGGACGCCCTCGGTCGCCGCGACCGCGCACAGCACTCGCGTCTTGCCGAACTCGATCAACACCGACCCGGCGGCGTGATCCAGCCACCCCCGCGTGATCGTGATGGGTCGCAAGTCGTCGTCGGCGCGTCCGTCTTCTCGAGTCATGTCCCCACCGTATGCGGACGCAGGTTTCCCCGGTTAAGTGGGTAATCCTGCACTCAACGAGGAAAGTTTCCCTCGTGAAGTGACAGTTTCCCCACTTAACCGGGGAATCCGACAGCGGCTCAGCGGCCGCCCGGCTGCACCTCACCGTTCACGGTGAGCGTGTAGGGGGCGTACTGCTGGACCATCTCGGTCGAGTCGTCGTAGCCGACGATCGCCACGACCTCGTCGGTCGGGCTCAGCTTCGCGAGGGTCGGCCGGTCGAGCGAGAGGGAGGACCGGCCGTCCCACTCGAGCTGCACGACGTGCGGCACCTTGCCGTCCTTGATGCCGACGAGCTTGACGTGCCAGTTCTCGACCTCGGTCGGGTGGATCTCGGTCGGCGAGGAGAAGGCGTCGAGGTTCGACCCGTCGCTGATCGTCTCGCCACCGACGACGACGTCGTCGATCTTGATGCCGCCCTCGTTGACCCCACCGTCGGAGATGTAGCGGAACGACAGCAGGATCTCCTGACCGGCGTACGCCGACAGGTCGAAGGTGTGCTGCTCGAAGCCGTCGGTCGTGCCGTTCAGGGACGGACCCTGCGGACCCGGCACCGTCTTGTCCCCCTCGATCGACGTGTACGTGGCGCCGCCGTCGGTCGAGACCTGGACGTAGCCGTAGTCGTAGCCCTCCTCGGCGCCGTACTTGGCGTCGAACGTCAGGGTCGGATCACCGGCCGGCACGGTCACGCCGATCACCGCGGCGACGTCGAGGCTGTTCGCGTTGCCGGAGAACAGCACGGCGTCACCGGGGCGGTCCTCGTCGTCGGTCACGGAGGTCCACTGCAGCGGCAGCGTCGGGAGCGTCTCGTCGCCCTCGAACGTCACCGAGCGCAGCTGGTTGCCCTTGACCCGCTTGCCGCCCACGGTCAGCGGGACGTAGTCCGCACCGTTGGGTGCGGCGCCGGGCGTCGCGTACGACGCCGGGTTGTCGAGGTTGACCGCCGAGCGCAGGCTCGGAGTCGTGACCTCGGACTCCGAGACGCCCTTGAGCACGGCCTTCTTGGCGTCGCCGACGAGCTTGTCGAGCAGTGTCATCGACTGGAAGTCGTGGTAGACCGTCCGGAAGTCCGTCCCCTGCTCGCGCAGCTGCTTGTCGATGCCCGCGATGCCTTGGGCCTCACCGTCGCGGTGCAGCGCGGAGATGAACTCCTCGCCGAAGCGGTCGTACAGGTAGAGCATCAATTGGTAGGCGTGACCGTAGTCGCCCAGCACGCCCGAGGACGTGGCTCCCTCGTCCCACAGGTTGAGCGAGCCCTCTGGGCCGCCGCAGTCGCGCGGGTTGGCGTTGTACTCGGTCTGGACCGTGCCGAAGCCTTGGAAGCAGTACAGGTGGCTGTCGCCGCCCTTGTCGTACACCGTCTTGGTGCCGTCGACGTAGCCCACGAGAGTCTGAGCGAAGTCGGACAGGCCCTCGTTGATCGCGATCGTCTCGTTCGGGTCGGTGTAGTACTGCAGCAGGTGCTGGTACTCGTGCGCGAACGTGCCCTCGTACAGGTGCGGACGGGCCGGACGGCTCGTGCACAGGTCGTCGGAGGGCTCGTCGACCGGGTCGGCACCCGTGCGGTGCGCCCAGTCGTACGCATCGATCGTCATGATGTTGCGGTCCATGTATTCGTTGAAGATGGACCAGAAGAAGCCGGCGATGTAGGTCGGCGCGTTCGGGAAGTCGTAGTAGTTGTCGTCCCGGACGTTGTCGACGAGCGTGACGATCTTCTCGCCGCCGCCGGTGAAGTCGCCGTCGATCAGGGCGTTGCTGCCGTCGCGCTGGGGCGGCACGCTGAACGCCTCGGACTCCTTCGGATAGATGTTCGTGTCGAATTCGTGGACGAGGCTGTTCACCTGCTCGTCGGTGATCTCGGTCGCGTCCGGGCCACGGCAGTCGTCCGCCGGGAAGGCGATGTCGTTGGCGACCCACACCTCGATGTGGTCGCCGACGCCGCGCAGCGTGTAGTCCTTGTAGTAGATCTGCCCGTTGTAGTCGTCGAGCGCGAGCCATTCACGGACGGTGCCGACCTCGGGCGTGGCAGCCTGCGGCGCCATGCTCCGACTGCGCAGGGAGTCGCCGCGGTACCGCAGGTCGGTGTCGATGCGCTTGCCCTCGAAGGTGATGTCCTTCAGCGCCGAGGCGTCGAACGGCTGCGGATCGGCGGCCGGCGGCGGAGCGGCCGGCGCGGCGGTGGCCGCTCCCGTGCCCAGAGCCGGAACCGTGAGTGCCGAGGCTGCGAGAGCCACGGACAGGGCGAGTGGTTTCCATGAGATCGTCACGATCTCCCCCCTCTCGGCGCCCGTCCCCCCGGACATCACTCCGCGCCCTGATGCGCGGGTGCTGGGCACCGCCCCTCATGTAACAGTGATCACGCCCGCAGGGCAATCGCCCGTCGGGTTACAACTCGATGACGTCGCCGGCGCGCACCAGTCGGTAGGGGCCCTCGTACTCGGTCAGCAGGTCCGCCTCGACACGGGCGCGATCTGTCCACGGCGGGATGTGCGTGATCCACAGCCGGCCCACCTCGGCCTTGCGCGCCAGCCGTCCGGCCTCGGCGCCGGTCAGGTGCAGCGCGGGCGGGTTGTCCGCACCCTCCAGGAACGACGCCTCACACAGGAACAGGTCCGCGTCCGCGGCGAAGCGGGCCAGGGTGTCGTCGGGACCCGTGTCGCCGGAGTAGACCACGCTGCGGTCCCCCACGTCGAGACGCATCGCGTAGGCCTCGACCGGGTGTGGGGTGCGCTGGGCGCGGAGCCGGAAGGGCCCGATCCGGGTGTCGAGCCCGTCGCTGAGCTCGTGGAACTCGAACGGCAGAGTCATGCCGTTCGGCTCGGTCGTGCCGTAGGCGTTCGACAGGTGCCAGTCCGCACCGGTCGGGGCGTAGACCGGGATGCGGGCCGGCCGCCCCTGGGGGTGGTACTTGCGGACCACGTACAGGCCGCTCATGTCGAAGCAGTGGTCCGGGTGCAGGTGGGACAGCGCGATCGCGTCTATGTCGCGCAGGTCGATGTGGTCCTGCAGGGGGCCGAGCGCCCCCGAGCCCAGGTCCAGAAGAAGGCGGAAGGTGCGGCCCTCGTGCGGGGCCTCCACCAGATAGCAGCTGGCCGCGGAGTCGGGGCCGGGGAACGAGCCGGAGCAACCGATGACCGTGAGCTTCACACCGTCACCCAACCGAGCTGGTCGACGGACTCGACCTCCGGCCCCAGGAAGCGACGTCCCAGATCGGCGAACTCGGCCGGATGGCCGGTGGTGAGGAACCGGTGCTGCGGGGCGGGCAGCGCCGGGTCCCGCTCCAGCCCGCGCGAGGCGAGCAGGCGGTAGACGTCCTTGGCGGTCTCCTCCGCGCTCGACACCAGGGTGACCGCGTCGCCCATCACGTAGGCGATGACCCCGGTCAGCAGCGGATAATGCGTGCAGCCCAGCACGAGCGTGTCGACGTCGGCGGACTGCAACGGGGCCAGGTACTCCTGCGCGACGGCGAGCAGCTCGGGCCCGCCGGTGATGCCGGCCTCGACGAACTCGACGAACCGCGGACAGGTGGCGGTGTGCAGCTCGATGCCGGGGTTGGCGGCGAACGCGTCCTGGTACGCGCCCGAGGTGGCCGTGGCGACCGTGCTGATCACGCCGACGCGACCGTTGCGCGTGGCGTTCACCGCGCGACGCGTGGCGGGCAGGATGACCTCGACCACCGGCACGTCGTAGCGCTCGCGCGCATCACGCAGCACGGCCGCACTCGCCGAGTTGCAGGCGATCACCAGGGCCTTCACACCCTGGTCGACGAGGTGGTCGAGGCACTCCAGTGCATAGGCGCGCACCTGGGAGATCGGCTTCGGTCCGTACGGCTGACGCGCCGTGTCACCCAGGTAGACGATCGGCTCGTGCGGCAACTGGTCGAGCACCGCCCGGGCGACGGTCAGACCGCCGAAGCCCGAGTCGAAGATGCCGATGGGTGCGTCGCTCACAGGTCCGAGCGTAGACAGTCCCGCCCCGCCGTGGGGCCACAACCCGCGCCCGACGACGCCGGTACGCGGCAGGATGGGGGCCATGCGTGACGTACCTCACTTCGGAGCGGACTTCATCTGGGGCGTGTCCACCGCCTCCTACCAGATCGAGGGGGCCGTCGACGAGGACGGCCGGGGCCGGTCGATCTGGGACGAGTTCAGCCACACGCCCGGCCGGGTCCGCGGCGGCGACACCGGCGACGTCGCCTGCGACCACTACCACCGCTACCGCGAGGACGTCGCGGCGATGGCCCAGCTCGGCGTCGACGCCTACCGCTTCTCCATCGCGTGGCCGCGGATCCAGCCGGACGGAGTCCGGGTCGAGCCGCGCGGGCTGGACTTCTACGACCGGCTCGTCGACACCCTGCTCG
>JAJUII010000056.1 GCA_029265505.1 Aeromicrobium choanae | reverse complement strand
GCTGCTCGCCTCTGCCGGTGGGATCAACCCCCGGGCCGTGAAGCTCCTGGCATTGGTCGTGGCCGGGCTGATCTCCGGCGTCGCCGGTGGGCTGTTCGCCCATTACAGCTCAGTGGTGGCACCGCCGGACTTCTCCTACATGATCTCGATCACCGTGCTCGCGTTCGTGATGATCGGTGGGCGCAACTACCTGCTCGGGGCGGTTGTCGGGGCTGCGGTCCTCACCTTCATGACCGAAGAGATGCGGATGTTCGGCGCCTACGAGCCCCTCATCTACGGCGGTGCGCTGATGATCGCGATGGTGGTCATGCCGAAGGGTCTCGTCGGCACTGCACACCTCGGTTTCCAGCGACTGACGGGTTCTCGATCGGCGAAGCCGCACGAGCCGAGCGACCCTCACCAAACACCTGAGTTGGAGAAGGAGCGAGTCCCGTGAGCACTCCAGTGACGGAGAAGTCGTCGGCCGCCGTCCCGCCGAGGGGTGGCGACCCGCTGCTCGAACTGCGCTCGGTCAGCCGTGTGTTCGGAGGCCTGAAGGCCGTCGACAACGTCGACTTGGAACTCCGGCAGGGAGAGATTCTCGGCCTGATCGGACCCAACGGTGCCGGTAAGAGCACGCTGTTCAACGTGATCAGCGGCGTCCACCGGGCCTCTGCCGGGTCGGTCAGGTTCGAGGGGCGGGACATCACCAAGCTCCCGACGTACGCCATCACCCGGCTCGGCCTCAGCCGCACGCTGCAGGATCACGGCGTGTTCGCGCCGCTGACAGTGCGGGAGAACGTCGAGGCAATCCACGGCGCCACGCGCCGCAGCCGCGCGGGTCGCTCGGTCGACGAGCTTCTCGACGCTTGCATGCTCACCGACCTGGCGGACGACATCGCCGGAGACCTGCCGCACGGAGTCGAACGCCGGCTCAGCATCGCCATCGCGCTCGCCACCTCACCGCACTTGCTGTGCCTCGACGAACCGCTGTCGGGGTTGAACGAGGAGGAGACGGCGGAGGTGCTGGACCTGGTCCGCGACCTCCGCACGGACTGGGACATGTCGGTGCTCTTCATCGATCACAACTTGCGCGCAGTGATGCGGCTCTGCGATCGCGTCGTCGTTCTCGACCGCGGTCAGAAAATCTGCGACGGCCCCCCTCAAGAGGTCCAGAAGGACCCGCGGATGATCGAGGCTTACCTTGGATAACACAGCAGCACCCCACGACATCGACGTCCGCTCGATCCGCGTCCGTTACGGACGCGCACTGGCGCTGGACGGGGTGTCCCTCGTCGCCGAGCGTGGCAAGGTCACCGCCGTCATCGGTGCCAACGGGGCGGGCAAGTCCACGCTGCTGAAGGCGGTGATGGGGCTCGTGCCCGTCTCGGACGGCTCCGTGCACGTGCAGGGACGCGAGACCACGAATCTCGAGACCAAGGCGATCGTGGCTGGTGGCACCGCGCTCGTGCCCGAGGGGCGGCGGCTGTTCGGTGACCTCACTGTGGAGGAGAACCTCAAGGTCGGCGGCTATCGACACCGCAAGTCGGGAGAGTCGACGCTCGGCGAAGTCCTCGCGCTGTTTCCTGAGCTCGAACCCAAGCTCCGGATCCGAGCCGAGCACCTCAGCGGTGGGCAGCAGCAGATGGTGGCGATTGGACGCGCCCTGATGAGTCGACCGGACATCTTGCTCCTCGACGAGCCGTGCGCGGGACTCGCGCCCATCGTCGTGCAGCGGATCGCCGGACTGTTCGGTCAGATCGCCGAGTCGGGCACCACCGTCGTGCTCATCGAGCAGAACGCCACGGTGGCGCTCGATGTCTCCCACCACTGCTACGTGCTGGAGACCGGCAAGGTCGTGCTCGATGGCCCCTCGGGCGAGCTTCGCAACAACGACTTCGTGTCCCATGCCTACCTCGGCATCTGATTCGATCCACTCGCCCGCCGACCAGGTCGCTGCATTTTGCGCGGCGTTGTCGGCCGGGCGAGCTGCCGAAGCCCAAGCGCTTCTCGCCCCACACGCGACGTGGTGGGTCGGAGGATCCGTCCCCGGCCTGTCGGGGACTCGAGAAGGACCCGAGGTGTGCGACCTGATCGAGAACGTCTTGGCATCCTCGACGGACGGATGCCTCCACGTCACACCGCGGTCTTGGACGGCACAAGCGTCCCGGGTCGCATTGGAGGCGCTGGTCGAAGCGGAGTTGCAGAGCGGGCGGCGGTATCGCAACGAGTACCACTTCGCCTTCACGGTCGAACAGCAGCAGATCACGTCCGTGCGCGCCTATCTCGACACCGAGCACCTGCGAGAGACCTTTGTCGGCGCGCTCAGCTGAGGGCGTGCGGTGGCCCCGCCAAGGCACAATCACCCCATGGCACTCTCCGACGAGCAGACCGCCCGGGTGATCGAGCTGGCAGGCAACTTCGCCCGCGAGGGCGAGACCACGCAGCTGCTCGAGTTCCTCGACCACGGGTTGCCGGTCGACGCGCAGAACGCCGCCGGCGACTCGCTGCTGATGCTGGCGGCGTACCACGGTCACGCCGAGACGGTCGCGGCACTCGTGGGGCGCGGGGCCGACGTCGACTTGCGAAACGCGCGCGACCAGTCGCCGATCGCGGGGGCGATGTTCAAGGGGGAGCGGGCGGTGGTGCAGGTGCTGTTGGACGCGGGTGCCGACCTGGACGCCGGTACGCCGCCTGCACGTCAAGCCGCGGCGATGTTCGGCTACGAGCTCGACGCATGAAGGAATCGGCCGAACCGGTTGGTTCCGGTCGATGCGCGAGGACGCGGCACTTCACTCGATGGGGGCCGCGACCTCCTGATGTGGCAGCTGTACGGCTTCGTAGTAGAGGTCCAAGCAGAACATCAGCTCGGTGTCGGCGATACCGTCGACCCGCATCACCTCGTGGTCGACGAGGCGCATGACGTCGCCGGTGGTGCGACAGACGGCCTCGGCCAGGATGTCGAACCGACCTGCGGTGATCGCCACGTAGGTGATCGACGGGATCTGGGTCAGTTGGGCTGCGACCTCGCCGATGGGCGCGTCCCGTGTCGTCTTCATGGCGATCCACACGACGGTGTCGAACCCGAGGCTGCGCGGGTTGACGATCGCGGTGATCCGCATGACCTGCTCGTCGATCATCCGCCCGACCCGCTTGCGCACCTGGGACTCGGAGAGTCCCACCTCCTTGCCGACGAGGGCGAAGGGTGCCCGTCCGTTGGTGTGGAGGGCTCGCATGATCTGGTGATCGACCGGGTCGAACTCGTAGGACTCCGTCCGCTGGCTGCGGGTTGGCTTCGACTGCGCGGCCTCCCACGCCGGCTCCTGGTAGTAGAGATCCATGTAGGGCAGGACCTCCGCCGAACGCAGCCCCGGCTTCGTGGGGAGCTCGTCGTTGATGAAGTGCAGCAGTCCGGTGCTGTCGTGACACAGCACCTCGACGAGTGCGTTGTAGCGGCCGGTGGTGATGACGGCGTAGTCCACGGCTGGATGCTCGGCGAAGGCCTGGAGGACCTGCTTCACCGGCACGGCCGGGTCGATGGTGAGCCCGATCATCGCGATCGTCCCGAATCCGAACAGGCTCGGGTAGGAGACCGTGGTGATCTGGATGATCGCGTTCTCGACCAGGTCGTGAACGTGCTTGCGCACCGTCTTCTCGGGGACGTCGAGCTCCCGCGCGATCGCGGCGAACGAACGCCGCCCGTCCTGCTGCAGGGTGCGGATGAGCTGGCGGTCCAGTTCCGAGAGGAGAGGTCCCGCGCCGTCGGCCGGGTGCTCGGTCTCGGGCAGTCCGGGCGCGAACGTGAACGCGTGTGGTCCGCGCATCCCGTCGAACATCGCCCGGCCCCCGTTGTTTGCGCTGCTCAGCTCGCACCTCGCTCGGGCCCGCCGCGGTAGACGAGTCGGCCTCCGAGGAAGACTTCGTCGACCTGGACGTCGAGCAGGCCGTCGACGTCGAGTTCGTAGGGGTCGCGGTCGAGAATGATCATGTCCGCATGCTTGCCTACCTCGAGTGATCCATACATGTGCGACTCGCCGAGCACCTGCGCACCGTTGATGGTGTGCATGCGCAACGCCTCCGTCAGGGTGATCGCCTGAGCCGGGTCGATGGTCCGGCCGAAGAACGACCGGCGCGCCAGGGTGCACCAGACGCTGAAGAACGGGTTCGTCGCCTGCTGCTCCGACCCGATCCACACATCCGAGCTTCCGGTGAGCGGCCAACCGTCGTCGAGAAGGTCGCGGAAGGGGAAGCGTCCCTGCTCGCCGTACTCGCCCAGGTAGGTGGGGAAGAAGTCGCCGAACGTGTAGAGGAACACCGGCTGCGGGACGGGGACGATCCCGGCGTCGCGCCAGGCCTTCGTCGTCGCCCCGGGCTCGGGCAGGAAGTTGCCGGCGTGCTCGATGCGGGTCGTCGGCGCGCCGTCGGGGATACCGCCGGCGGCGACGATCGCCTCGCACACCGCCTCCTGTGCGCGGTCGCCGTTGGCGTGGACCGCCAGCTGGAGGCCCGCCTCGGCGGTCCGATGCAGTGCTTCGGCGATGTGCTCCGGGCTCAGCGCGACCTCGCCGCAGGAGCCGTGCTCGTCGACGTACGGCTGCTTGACCGCCGCGCTCCGGGCGGAGAAGCCGCCGTCGGAGAACATCTTCACGCCGTGCACCCGCAACAGCTCCGGGGACGAAGCGTACGGCGGGTCCGCCGCGAGCCGGCACGCGTCGTCCAAGGTGACGGTCCCCGGCACCCACAGGTAGGTCCGGATACGCGCGCCGAGCGCCCCCTCCTGGTGGAGGCGGTCCATCGCTTCGAGGCCGTGGAGGGTCTCGGAGATCTCCCCGATCGTGGTGACGCCGTACCGGGTGAACTGGTCGCGCACTCCCGCGGCGATGGCTGGTGCGAGCTCCGCTGCAGGCAGCTTGGGCATGGGCAGGAGGTTGTCCATCTCCTTGACCACGCCGGTCGGGACGCCGTCGGCGTCGCGGACCACGACCGGCAGTCCGGTGATGCTGTGATCGACCTCTTCGTAGCTCGCATCGATCCCGGCCAGCTCCAGTGCCCGGCTGTTCAGCACGCTGATGTGCCCGCCGGCGCGCAGGACGATCGCCACGTCGGTGCTGACCGTGTCGAGCTCCTCGCGGGTCGGGAGCCGCTTCTCGGCGAGCTTCTGGTCGAAGAAGAGGTTGGCCTGGCCGACGAGCCAACCGTCCGTGTTCGACGACAGGTGTGCCCGAAGCTCGTCGAGCACCGCGGGGATCGTGCCGCACCGGGGAGCGCGACAGTCGACCGTCTGGTGGTGCATGCGGGCGGCCACCTCCATGTGGGCATGCACGTCCACGAAGCCGGGTGCGATCGGCCGAGCGCCGTAGTCGGTCACCGTCGTGTCGGGGCCGATGTAGGTCGTGGCATCCGCGCGGGTGCCGGTGCCGCAGATGCGCCCGTCCTTCACCGCTACGAACCCGGGCGCGACGGGTGTCTCGGGTGTGAGCCAGAGGACCTTGTCCGACAGCAGGACGGCATCGGCCACCAGGTTGGTCATGGGCGCAACTCCTCGAACTCGGACGCGGACTCGGGCGTCAACGTAGTTCCCCCACCCGGGATTCGCAATGACGAATCCAGCCCGATCAGACGGCGTACGGCACCGAAATAGTCCTTGACAGACTCTCAAAACGCCTGTTTAGTCTCCCAAACATTCGGAGTGGCGGTGATCACGTCCCGCCACCTACGGCACTTGAAGGAGGCTTTGTGTCCGCATCTCGACACGCGGAGGTCGCCGGTGGCGGTCTCGCCGGTCTGACCGTCGCGACCGCGCTCGCCCAGCGGGGCTGGTCGGTCCGTCTGCACGAGCGGGGGAGCCAGCTGCGTGAGATCGGCGCCGGGATCTTCTTGTGGGAGAACGCCCTGCGCGTGCTGGAGCAGATCGGAGCGTTCGAGCAGGCCACCGGTCTCGGCGACGCGATCGAGAGCTGGCGGCTCTTCGACGAGCGCGGGCGCCCGATCCAGGACGACTGGATGAAGGACAGCGCGACGCGCCTCATCACCGTCAAGCGGACCGAGCTGCACCAGGCGCTCGCCGAGGCGGCCCGCAAGGCCGGCGTCGAGATCCGGACGAAGTCCCTGGTCGCCGGGGCCACGCCCGAGGGGCACCTGCAGATGGAGGACGGCGAGGTCCTCGAGGCCGACCTGGTGGTCGGCGCCGACGGCGTCTACTCGGCGGTCCGTCGCTCCCTCGGTCTGGACCTGGTCGTGCGGGACCTGGCCGACGGATGCATGCGGCACCTGGTGCCGCGGCAGCCCGGCGACCTCAGCGGTGAGGCGTTGGAGTACTGGAACGGCGGTCGCCGGGTCGGCATCGTCCCGGTCACCCCCGACGAGGTCTACATCTACACCTGCTGCCCGTCGAAGGACCTCGAGGGACGCCAGCAGCCCTTCAACTACGCCTCCTGGGGGGAGTCGTTCCCCGACATCCGTCATTACCTGGACCGGATCCCGGACGAGTCGCGGTGGGCGGCGTTCCACGACGTGCGCACCCACAGCTGGATCAACGGCCGGTGTGCGATCGTGGGCGACGCGGCGACCGCGATGGCGCCCAACCTCGGACAGGCGGCATGCGTAGCGATGGTCAACGGATTCTCGTTGGCCACCGTCCTCGAGCAGTACGACGACGTCGCCGCGGGCCTCCGCGCATGGGAAGCGCGCCAGCGCGGCGTGTCCGATGCGACCCAGAAGTACTCGCGTCTCTACGGCAAGGTCGGCACGCGCTGGCCCCGGCCGTTGGCGGACGTCCGCTCCGCGCTGATCTGGCTCGCCGGCCGCTCGGAGAGCTGGCAGCACCGTGTCAATGTCGCTGCGCACTCGGGCGCTGACCTCGTAGGCCCCCGCAACTGATGAAGGAGACCCGCAAGATGAAGCGCAAGACCGTGACCCGGATCGGGGCAGCCGTGCTGGCGTCGTTGGCGCTCGCCGCGTGCAGCACCGACGGCGGCGGCAGCAGCAACCGGGACGTCGCCGAGTTCGACGCGAGCCAGCCGATCGCGGGCTCCGACCAGGGGCAGTTCGACGCCTCCCCCGAGGAGATCCGTGAGGGGCTCCAGGCCGACCCGTGGTGGGCGCCGTCGCTGTTCGTCGACTGCGACGCGACCGACGAGGCCTCCTGTGAGGGCGAGGCCACCGAGGGCGTCTACAACGCGATCCCGAGCGACCTGGTCACCGAGAGGTGGCGAGTCTGCGCGGTCGTTCCGCACCTCAGCGACGCCTACTGGGTCGCGGTGAACTACGGCATGGTCGAGGAGGCGCGGCGCCTCGGCGTCAACCTGGACTTCTACGAGGCCGGTGGCTACACCGAGCTCTCGACCCAGATCAGCCAGATCGACGACTGCGTCGCCGGGGGCGCGGACGCCGTCATCATCGGCGCGATCAGCGCCGACGGGCTCAACGCCAAGGTCAACCAGCTGGTCTCGCAGGGGATCGTGGTGATCGACGCGCTCAACGGCATCGCCAACAAGGACGTGGACGCGCGATCCGTGCTCAGCTGGCGACGCATCGGAGCGACGGTGGGTGACTACCTCGTGGCCGCGGGCGGCGATGAGAACGTCGCGTGGTTCCCCGGCCCGCCCGGTGCAGGCTGGGCCGAGGACGCCAACAAGGGCTTCGTCGAGGCGATGAAGAGTGGCTCGATGACCGTCGTCGACACGAAGTACGGCGACACCGACAAGAACACGCAGCTGCGCCTGGTCGAGGACACACTGCAGGCGAACTCCGGGGTGTCGATCATCGCGGGCAACGCCGTCGGTGCCGACGCGGCGGCCGCGGCGGGTCTGCACAACAAGGCCACCATCATCGGCAGCTACATGACGCCCGAGACGCTGACCAACATCGAGAGCGGCAAGGTCGCGTGTGCCGCGACCGACCAGCCGGCCGTGCAGGCCCGAGTCGCGGTCGACATGACGGTGCGACTGCTGCAGGGCATCCCGCTCGATGAGGACAAGAAGCGGGCCTACCCCGCGCCGTACCTCGTCTGCGGTGAGGGCGGGGAGGGCGCTCAGCCGATCAGCGAGTTCGTGCCCGAGACGACCTTCGCGCCCGAGGGCTGGAAGCCCGTCTTCACCGTCAAGGGCAACTGAGCCACAGCCGAGGATGACAACCAGATGATCACTGCACAGCCATCAGCGCTGCTCGAGGCGAGCGGACTGTCGAAGAGCTACGGCGGCGCCCGGGCGCTGCGCGAGGTCTCCTTCGACCTACGGGCCGGCGAGATCCATGCCCTGCTCGGGGAGAACGGCGCAGGCAAGTCCACGCTGATCAAGATCATCTCGGGGTCGGTCCGGCCGGATGCCGGGACGGTGCGCCTCAACGGCAGGGAGCTGTCCGGACTGACCCCGACCTCGGCCCTGACCGAGGGCATCGGCACCGTCCACCAGGAGCTGAGTCTGGTCCCGCAGCTGAGCGTGGTGGACAACATCCACCTCGGTCGCGAGCGTCAACGGCCCGGCGGGCTGCTGGACAAGGCCTCAATGCTGCGCGAGGCGCGAGAAGCCCTCGACCGCGTCGGTCTGCGGATCGACCTGCGGCGCAAGGTCGCAGGACTGTCGCGGGCGGAGATGCAGCTGATCGAGATCGCTCGCGTCCTGCACCACCGCTCCCCGGTGCTGATCCTCGACGAGCCGACGGCCTCGCTCAGCTATGGCGAGTCCGAGGAGCTGTTCCGGATCCTGGAGGAGCTGCGCGCCGAGGGGATCGGGATCGTCTACATCTCCCACCGGCTCGCCGAGATCCGTGCTCTGGCCGACCGGGTCACGGTGCTGCGTGACGGCGAGAAGGTCGACACCCTCGGGCTCGTCGGCGTCTCCGACGAGCGACTCGTGGAGCTGATGGCCGGCCGGAGTCTCGACAAGCTCTTCCCCAGCATCCACACCAGCGCCGGTGCAACCCGGCTGCGCGTGGTCAACGCGCGCAGTGCGGCACTGCGCGACGCCGACATCACCGTCGCCGCAGGCGAGGTGGTCGGCGTCGCCGGCCTCGTCGGGGACGGCAAGTCCGAGCTGGGGCGTGCGTGCTTCGGTCTCGAACGCCTGGAGGAGGGGTACGTCGAGATCGACGGTCAGCGGCTCACGAAGCCGAGCCCACGGCGCGCGATGGCCCGTGGTCTGATCTACTACCCGCCCGACCGCAAGTCCGAGGGGCTGGTGCCGACCGCGACCCTGGCCGAGTCTCTCTCCCTGGGGCCCGTCGTGACCGGTGTGGTCACGCGTCGGGGCTTCCTCAGCCGTCGCAAGGTGCGCAGCTACAACGACGACGTTGTGCAGGCGCTGCGCATCCGACCGCCGAATCTCAAGCTCGGCATCCGCTGGTTCTCCGGCGGCAACCAACAAAAGGCGCTCCTCGCGCGCTCGTTCGCCTCCGACTTCGGTGTCCACGTCTTCGACGAACCGACCGTCGGCATCGACGTGGGGGCGAAGGTCGACGTCTACGAGCACATGAAGCGGCTCGCCGAGGCCGGCAAAGCCGTCCTGGTCATCTCCTCCGACACCGAGGAGCTGCTCGGCATCGCTCAACGCATCTACGTCGTGCGCGAGGGTCGCGTGGTCGCCGACCTGCGCGGCGAGGACAGGACGGAAACGAACGTCGTGAACGCATTCTTCGGAACTAGCCGGCCCCAGATGGCCGTGGGAGGTGGCACAAGGTGACGGTGCAGACAGAGCCGGTCGTGAGCAGCGCCGGGCCGCCCGGCACCAAGCCGAGTCGCGCGACCGCCTCCCTGCTGCGGGTGGGGCTGTTGCCGGTCCTGCTCGTCGCTGCCATCGCGCTGTTCGCGATCATGGAGCCGCGCTTCGTCTCCGGTGACAACGGCATCAACCTCTCGCGCCAGCTGTCCTTCCTGCTGCTGCTGGCGATGGCGCAGATGCTCGTGCTGCTCACCGCCGAGATCGACATGTCACTGGCGTCCAACATCGCCCTGACCAGCGTGGTGTCGGCGACCGTCATGACCGAGATCGGCAGCGGTGCGGGCGCTGTGCTCGCCGGCGTGGCAGCGGGGCTCGGCACCGGGCTCTTCATCGGGTTGGTCAACGGGCTGGTCACGTCGTTCTTCAACGTGCCCTCCTTCATCGTCACGATCGCCACCGCGTCCGTGGCGTTCGGTGCGGCGCTGCTGATCTCCGACGGCAGCCCGATCACGGGCCTGCCGGAGTCGTTCACGATGAACCTCGGCTACTCGTCCATCGGTCCGATCCCGGTCTCGTTCGTGATCGCCCTGGCCTTCGCCGCCGGGCTCTACGTCCTGCTCTACTGGACCAAGCTCGGGCGCTACATCTACTCCGTCGGTGGCAGCAAGGATGCCTCGCGGCTGCTCGGGGTGCCGGTGACCCAGACCAAGACGCTGGCGTTCGTGCTCGCCGGCGGACTGGCGGCGGTGGCCGGTCTGCTGCTGACCGCACGTGTCGCCTCGGGGGAGCCGAACCTGGGCTCCGAATACCTGATCATGTCGATCGCGGCTGCGGTGCTCGGCGGTACGTCGTTCTTCGGTGGCGAGGGTCGGCTCGGCTTCGTCGCGGTCGGCGCGCTGTTCCTGGTCGTGCTCTCGAACGGGATGAACCTCATCCGGGTCTCGAGCTACACCCAGGAGATCGTGATCGGTCTGCTGCTGATCCTCGCCGTCGTGCTCGACCGGTGGCAGGCAAGGGTCGCGCGGTGACGAGTGCTGCGATGACCGGCTTCCCGACCGGGATCATGACGGCCGGCGAGGTCCGGGAGGCCGCCGACGGCCGCCGGTTCGAGGTGGTGGACCCGGCGACCACACAACCGATCGCATCGGTCGCCGACGGCGGTCTTGTCGAGGCGGCCGCTGCCGTGGACGCCGCGGCATCGGCCCTGTCGACGTGGTCGGCTGCCTCTCCGCGCGAGCGGTCCGACATCCTGATGCGGGCCTTCCGCGGGATGAGGGACGATGCGGACCGGCTGGCGGAGCTCATCGTCTCTGAGAACGGCAAGGCCTTGGCCGACGCGAAGGCCGAGGTGAGCTACGCCGCGGAGTTCTTCCGGTGGTTCGCCGAGGAGTGCGTACGTGGAGGCGGGGCATTCCACGAGTCCCCCGGGGGTGGGACTCGGACCATCGTCACCACGCGCCCGGTGGGCGTCGCCGCACTCGTGACGCCCTGGAACTTCCCGGCGGCGATGGTGACGCGCAAGGTGGCCCCGGCTCTCGCCGCAGGTTGCACGGTCGTGCTCAAGCCGGCCGCGGAGACTCCGCTGACGGCGTTGACCATCGCAGCCATCCTGCGCGAGTCGGGCGTCCCCGACGGAGTGGTCAACGTGGTGCCGACGACCAATGCTCCCGGAGTCGTCGAGCACTGGCTCTCGCGCCCCGAGGTGCGCGCGCTGTCGTTCACCGGGTCGACGCCGGTCGGGCGTACGCTGCTGGAGCAGGCCGCGAAGCGGGTGGTCAACCCCTCCATGGAGCTGGGCGGCAACGCGCCGTTCATCGTGGCCGACGACGCCGACATCGACGCGGCCGTGGCGGGGGCGCTCGTCGCCAAGTTCCGCAACGGTGGGCAGGCGTGCACCGCGGCGAACCGCTTCTTCGTCCACGACGCGGTCGTGGAGGAGTTCAGCGCCGCGTTCGGCGCGGCCCTGGCCGGGCTGTCGGTCGGCCACGGGCTCGATCCGGGCACCGACGTCGGGCCGCTGGTGACGGAGACCGCCGCCGCCGGGGTCCGCCGCTTGGTGGAGGAGGCGGTCGCTGAGGGCGCACGCGTGACCCACCAGGCGAGCCTCCCCGCTGACCTGCAGGGGTACTTCTTCCCGCCGACCCTGCTGCGCGACGTGTCTGCGTCGTCAGCGGTGATGCGACAGGAGATCTTCGGCCCCGTCGCCGCCATCACGGGGTGGGCCGATGATGAGGAGTTGGTGCGCCAGGTCAACGACACGGAGTTCGGGCTCGCGGCCTACGTCTACTCCCGCGACCTGAAGCGCGCGTTGAGGCTGGCCGAGTCCCTGGAGGCCGGCATGGTCGGGGTCAACCGGGGGAGCGTCTCCGACCCGGCCGCCCCCTTCGGGGGCTTCAAACAGAGCGGGCTCGGACGCGAGGGTGCACGGATGGGGCTGGAGGAGTTCCAAGAGGTGCAGTACTTCAGCGTGGACTGGTCCTGAGCCGACCCCGCTCGCGATCACCACGAATGACGAACGGCCCAGGGCGGGAGCCCTGGGCCGTTCCTGTCAGCAGTCCTCAGACGGCGTCGGTGTTCACGTCGGTGTCGTCCAGCGTGCCGGCCTTGAGGGCCTCGATCGCGGCGCGGACGCCGGCGCCGTAGGCCGGGTCGGCCTGGGTGCAGTTGGCGATGTGCCGCTCGATGGTGGCCTCGGTGGCGCCGTCGATGGCGCGGGCGGTGTTGGCGAAGAGCCGCTTCTGCGCCGCCTCGTCCATCAGCCGGAACAGGTCACCGGGCTGCTCGAAGTAGTTGTCGTCGTCCTCGCGGTAGTCCCACCGGTCGGCCGGACCCTCGAGCTGCAGCGCCGGCTCACGGAACTGCGGCTGGTCGCCGAAGTGGCCGTAGGAGTTCGGCACGATCGAGGGCACCGCCCCCTGGTTGCCGTCCACGCGCATCGCGCCGTCGCGGTGCGGGTGGTTGGGGTTGGCCACACCGCGGGGGGCGTTGACCGGGATCTGGTGGTGGTTGACGCCGAGGCGGTAGCGCTGGGCGTCGCCGTAGGAGAACAGCCGGCCCTGGAGCATCCGGTCGGGGCTGAAGCCGATGCCCGGGACGACGTTGGCCGGGGTGAACGCGGCCTGC
>JAJUII010000053.1 GCA_029265505.1 Aeromicrobium choanae | reverse complement strand
TCGCCTATGTCGTCGGCCACGTACTGACCGGTGATCGGCTACCGGCCTACAACACGATCGCCCGGGTCGACGTCGGGGGGATGAGCCCGGACGTGGACGAGCGGGAGCTTTCGCGAGCGCTCCGGGACAGGCTCGACGAGCCGATCAGGGCGACCGTCGGCAAGCTGGAGTTCGAGATCATCCCTGCCCGGGCCGGGCTCGAGGTCGACGTCCCCGCGAGCGTCCGCGCGGCCGGCGGCCGCTCCTGGGACCCGCGCGACATGATCGCGCTCGTCGCGGGCGGCTCCGATCACGCTCCCGTGCTGGACGTCGACCGGGAAGCGCTCAAGGCCGCCGTCGCCTCGATCGCCGAGGCGGTCGACGAACCCGTCGTCGAGGCCCGCATCACCTTCCCGAAGGCGACCCCGAAGCCGCGCCGGCCGAAGGCCGGCCGCGAGGTGCCGCAGGAGGAGTTCGCGCAGCGGATCCAGGACGCCTGGCTCATGGAGGCCGATCCGCTCCCCGTGCCGATCGAGACGGTCGAGCCGGCCGTCGACGAGGCCGGACTGCAGGCCGCGATGAAGCAGATCGCCCAGCCCGCGGTGTCCGGACCGGTGACCCTGCAGGTCGGCGACACCAAGGTCGACCTGCCGGTGACCGCCTATGCTCCGGCGCTCTCGATCGAGGTCGAGGACGGACGCATGGTGCCGGTGATCGATGCGAAGGACCTGGCCGAGCCGCTCACGAGCTCCACGACGGGGGTCGGGCGCAAGGCGGTGGACGCGTCGTTCCGGTTCGAGAACGGCAAGCCCGTGATCGTGCCGAGCAAGGCCGGCGTCGGCCTCGACCCGGAGCGGATGGCGCGTCAGCTCGTGCCGGTGCTGACCGAGACCGGCGCGAAGCGGGTGATCGAGGTCGAGGCCACCGCGGTCCAGCCGGACTTCACCACCGAGGACGCCGAGAAGCTCGGCATCAAGGAGCGGATCGCGAGCTTCACCACCGAGTACCCGCACGCGGACTACCGCAACATCAACCAGGCCGAGGCGGCACGCCGGATCGACGGCACGATCCTCGAGCCGGGGGAGACGTTCAGCTTCAACGACACGGTCGGGGAGCGCACGGTCGAGAACGGATTCGTCCCCGGGTTCGTCATCAACGGCGGCGTCTTCCGTGAGGAGCTCGGCGGCGGTGTCTCCCAGGTCGCGACGACGCTCTACAACGCGGCGTTCTTCGCGGGCCTGGACGACGTGGAGCACCATCCGCACGCCTTCTACATCGACCGCTACCCGGTCGGCCGCGAGGCGACGATCTACTTCGGGCACCTCGACCTGCGCTTCCGCAACCCCTATGAGACCGGCGTCGTGATCCGGGCCTGGGTGGACCCCAGCGCGCCGGGCCGCAACGGCCGGATGAACGTGGAGATGTACGGGACCAAGGTGTACGAGGTCAAGGCCCGCCAGAGCGAGCGGTACAACTTCCGCACGCCGGGGAAGCGCTACGACGAGACGGCGGCATGCGTCGCCCAGAGCCCGGTCACCGGCTTCGACATCGACATCCACCGCGACTTCTACCAAGGCGGCAAGCGCGTGCGGACCGAGAAGGTCACCGCGTACTACCAAGCCGCGGACCACGTGATCTGCGGTCCGGACCCGGCCAAGAAGAAGAACGAGAAGAAGACGGACGACGACTGAGTCCGCTCACGCCCTCGCGGGCGTGAGGTGCCGGTAGGCGTGGTGGTCCACGAAGCCGAAGGCCGCGTGCAGCGCGAGCGACGCCGCGTTCTGGTCGTGCACCTGGAGGTAGGCCTTGTCGGCGCCGTGCTCGGCGGCCCAGGCCAGGCAGGTGCGCACGACGCGGCGACCCAGTCCCCGGCGGCGGTGATCCGGATCGACCTCGATCGCCGCCAGGCCCGCCCACTCGCCGGTCACCACCACTCGGCCGATCGCCACGTCGCCGATCGAGACGAAGCCCACGGTCTCGGGCGCCTCCAGCACGGCGCGCGCGAGGTCGGGGTCGGGGTCGTCGACCTTCCCGTAGTGGCGCAGCCAGAGATCCGAGGCGTGGTCGGCGACCACGGCGTCCGGATCCGCGGGCGGCGGATCGACCAGGTCCGCCACCTGCACGATCGCGCCGGAGGACGGGCCGTCCAACGGCCGCCAGCCGGCGCGGGTGAACAGGCGCTCGGCCGACGAGCCGACGACCACCTGCGCCACGGGGGGCAGCCCGCGCTCGACGTAGAAGCGCGTCACCGCGCCGATCGGGTCGTCGGTGCCGGGGTCCCCGTGGGTGGCGACCGAGTTGGCGCGTCCGGTGAACCCGCCCGACGCCCGCAGCTCCCAGTCGCCGAGCCGGACCGACTCGATCGCCGGCCAGCCGCGTGACGCGACCCGCATCAGGTCCTCGGGCGAGATCCGCGCCGCCGGGCGACGGCGCAGCGGCCGGTCCGGCACCACGCGCAGGAACCGCACGGTGCCGGAGGGGATCGGCACGAGCTCGCCGTCCCGTCGCTCGACGAGGAGTCCCTCGGCGGGGTCGGCGCGTCGCACGTGTCCCACGATGTCGCGCAGGCCGGTACCGTCGTCGAAGCGCACCGAGACCCGTCGTCCGACCAGTTCCACCCGGCCACGATCTCATGAGGCGAACCCGGCCTGCGGGGGCTGGGGCCGGGGAGCGATACTGGGTGCCGAACCCAGAAGGAGCAAGCCCGTGACCTATGTGATCGCCCAGCCGTGTGTCGACGTCAAGGACCGTGCCTGTGTGGACGAGTGTCCGGTCGATTGCATCTACGAGGGCAATCGCATGCTCTACATCCACCCCGACGAGTGCGTCGACTGCGGCGCCTGTGAGCCGGTCTGCCCGGTCGAGGCGATCTTCTACGAGGACGACACTCCGGAGGAGTGGAAGGAGTACTACGACGCCAACGTGCACTTCTTCGACGACCTCGGTTCCCCCGGCGGTGCGGCTCGCATGGGCGTGATCGACCACGATCACCCGTTCATCAAGGCGCTGCCCCCGCAGAACCAGGACTGAACCGTGGTGTCGGCCGGCGCCGTCTCCGCGCGGTTTCCCGACTTCCCCTGGGACACCATCGCCGCCGACAAGGCGCGAGCGGCCCAGCATCCCGACGGCATCGTCGACCTGTCGATCGGCACCCCGGTCGATCCGACGCCCGAGGTCGCCCGGCGTGCGCTGATCGAGGCCGCCGACGCGCCCGGCTATCCGACCGTGCTGGGACCGGAGTCGTTGCGCCGCTCGGTGGTGGACTGGCTCGACCGGCGGTTCGGCATCACGGGTGTCGAGACCGACCAGGTGCTCGCGACGATCGGCAGCAAGGAGCTCATCGCGAATCTGTGCGTCCAGCTGGGCGTCGGCCCGGACGACCTCGTGGGCGTGCCCGAGACCGCCTACCCGACCTACGCCGTCAGTGCCGCCTATGCGGGGGCCCGCACACTCGTCACCGACTCGCGGGTGGCGTTCGGCCCCCAGCGTCCGAAGGTCGTGTTCATCAACTTCCCGGCCAACCCGCACGGTCGGGTCGTCGGCGCCGACCATCTGCGCGCGTGGGTGGAGTTCGCCCGCGAGACCGGCGCGCTGCTGGTCAGCGACGAGTGCTACCTGGAGTTCGTCTGGGAGGGTGAGCCGGTGTCGGTGCTCGACCCGGCGGTCAACGGGGGATCGCTGGAGGGGATCCTGGCGGTCCACTCGCTGTCGAAGCGCTCGAACCTCGCCGGGTATCGCGACGCGTTCGTGGTGGGCGATCGTGCCGTGGTGGCCGAGCTGCTGGCGGTGCGCAAGCACCTGGGCTTCATGATGCCGACCCCGGTCGCCGCCGCGATGGAGGCCGCGCTCGCCGACGACGCCCACGTCGACGAGCAGCGCGAGCGCTACGCCCGCCGCCGCGCGATCCTGCGGTCGGCGCTCGAGCACGCGGGGTTCCGCATCGACCACTCCGAGGGGTCGCTCTACCTGTGGGCCACCCGGGACGAGCCGTGCCGCCAGACGGTCGCCTGGCTCGCCGAGCGCGGCATCCTGGTCGCCCCCGGTGACTTCTACGGCGCGAGTGGCTCCCATCACGTCCGCGTCGCGTTCACCGCGACGGACGAGCGCGTCGCGGCCGCGGCCGCCCGGCTCGCGGACTGATCGAGTCGGTCAGGCGGTGACCTCGACGGCCTCCAGCGCCCTCAGCACCGCGCCCTGACACGAGGCGCGCCCCTCCAGCTCGGAGCGCGTCACGTGCACCTCACGCGCGACGGGGGTGAGCGCGTGACGCCGCATCGAGGCGCGCACCTCGTCGAGCAGGAGATCCCCGGCCTCGGCCAGGTCGCCACCGAGCACGACCACCTCCGGCCCGAGGAGATTCGCCACGGTGGCGACCGCCTCGCCGAGGTGTCGGCCGGCGTCCTGGATCAGCCGTTGGGCGCCGAGATCGCCGTGCAGGGCGCGCTGGACGAATCCGGGGACGTCCAGCTGACCGCCGGTCGGCGCGTACTGGGCGATGAGCGCCGCCCCGCCGACGTAGGCCTCCAGACATCCTCGGCTGCCGCATCGGCACAGAGGACCGGACTCGTCCATCGTCAGGTGGCCCAGCTCGCCCGCCGTGCCCAGACCGCCGCGGTGCACGCGTCCGCCCAGGACGAGTCCGCCGCCGACGCCGGAGGCGATCTTGATGTAGACGAGGTCGTCGTGGCCGCGCCCGGCGCCCAGTGTCCACTCGGCCAGCGCGCACAGGTTCGCATCGTTGTCGACCACGGTCGGGCGCTCGAAGGCGCTCTCCGCTGCCGTCTGGGCCCGGACGCCGACCCAGCCGGGCAGGATCGAGCCGGAGTCGATGACGCCGTCGCGGCCGATCGGCGCCGGAATCGCCATGCCGACCGCGCGCAGGTCGGCATGGTCGAGGCCGGCGCGATCCAGCAGCCGGTCGAGCAACTCGCGTGCGGTGTGCAGCGAGGAGTCGCTGGGGGCGTCGGGAGCCAGGGAGATCAGTGTCGTGTCGCGCAGGTGTCCGGCCAAGTCGGCGATCGCCACCTGCAGGTGGGAGTGGCCGAAGTCGACCCCGGCGACGACGCCGGCGTCGGGGGAGACCGTGATGGTCGCCCCACGCCGTCCCGACCCGGCCTCCGAGCGCAGGAAGCCCGCCTCGACCAGATCGCGGATGATGCCGGAGACGGTCGCGGGCGAGAGCTGGGTGCGACGGGCGATCTGCGCCTGACTGAGCCCGCCGGCCTCGCGGACCGCGCGGATCACCCGGATCCGATTGGCGGCACGCAGGGCCGAGATGCTCCCCGGGGTCGTGGGCATGACTCCCACTGTGGCGCAGGCGACCTTTGTCGTCAAGAGTTGAAGACAAGCCCCTCGCAAGTGAGAGTCACGCTCGGTTATTATTCGGCTGTTGACGCCAAAGGCGTGACGTAGTTCACTGGAAGCCGTCCCCGACGGGGCCGACACTTCTTGGAGGAAACGTGAACACCATCTCTCGTGTCGTCGCGACGACGGCGACCCTGACGCTCGCTCTCGGAGCCGTGGCGGCGTGCGGCGCCAACGACGGAGCCGGCGACGGCGACTCCGACGAGGCGCTCACCATCGCCCTGCTCCTGCCCGAGACCAAGACCACCCGCTACGAGACGCACGACAAGCCGCTTTTCGAGGCGAAGGTCAAGGACCTGTGCGACACCTGCACGGTCACCTACCTCAACGCCGACCAGGACGCGGCCAAGCAGCAGCAGCAGGCCGAGTCCGCGATCACCAACGGCGCGGCGGTGCTCGTCCTCGACCCGGTCGACGGCAAGGCCGCCACGACGATCGTGAAGTCGGCCCAGTCCTCCGACGTCCCGGTCATCGCCTACGACCGCTTCATCGAGGGCGCCGACTACTACATCTCGTTCGACAACGAACGGGTCGGCACGATCCAGGGTGAGTCCCTCATCGAGGCGACCGGTGGCGAGGGCGAGATCCTCATGCTCAACGGCTCGCCGACCGATCCGAACGCCGCCCAGTTCAAGAAGGGCGCTCACGGCGCGATCGACGGCAGCGGCCTGGAGATCGTCGCCGAGTACGACAACCCCGACTGGAGCCCGGACAACGCCCAGAAGTTCACCAGCTCGCAGTTCAACAAGTTCGACCCGGAGGATCTCGCGGGCGTCTACGCCGCCAACGACGGTCAGGCCGGTGGCGTGTTCGCCGCGTTCAAGGCCGCCGGCGTCACCGACGTTCCGCCGATCACCGGACAGGACGCCGAGCTCGCCGCGATCCAGCGGATCATCTCCGGTCAGCAGTACATGACGGTCTACAAGCCGATCAAGGACGAGGCCGAGAAGGCCGCCGAGCTCGCCGTGGCCCTGGCCAAGGGCGAGGAGGTCAGCGGTACGACCGACTTCGACGGGGTCGCCTCGTTCATCCTCGATCCGGTCCCGGTGACGAAGGACAACGTCGCCGACACGGTGGTCGCCGACGGCTTCCACGCGGTCGAGGACATCTGCACGGACGAGTACGCCGACGCCTGCCGGGACGCCGGCCTGTCCTGAGCGCGCCCATGGTGGGGCCGGCCACGGGTCGGCCCCACCACCGGCACGTCCCCTACGAACGACTGGAGCTCCCGTGTCCTCACCCGTGCTCTCCCTGCGCGGCATCGGCAAGCGCTTCGGCGCGGTCCAGGCGCTGAGTGACGTCGACTTCGACGTCCACCGCGGCGAGGTCGTCGCCCTCGTCGGCGACAACGGCGCCGGCAAGTCGACGCTCGTCAAGATCATCTCCGGCGTCTACGGCGCCGACACCGGCACGATCGAGATCGACGGCCGGCGGGTCAGCCTCAACGGTCCCAAGTCGGCCCAGGCTCTCGGCATCGCCACGGTCTTCCAGGACCTCGCCCTGGCCGACAATCTCGACGTCGTGGCCAACCTGTTCCTCGGTCAGGAGATCACCGCGCGCGGTGTCCTCGCCGAGGAGCGGATGGAGTCGCGGAGCTGGGAGCTGCTGCGGCAGCTCTCGGCCAAGATCCCCTCGGTGCGGGTCCCGATCGCGGCCCTGTCCGGTGGTCAGCGGCAGACGGTCGCGATCGCTCGGAGCCTGGTCGGTGACCCGAAGGTCGTCCTGCTCGACGAGCCGACCGCGGCGCTCGGCGTGGCGCAGACCGCCGAGGTGCTCAACCTGATCGACCGCCTGCGTCAGTCAGGGCTGGGCGTGGTCGTGATCTCGCACAACATGGCGGACGTGCAGGCGGTCGCCGACCGGATCCACGTGCTTCGCCTGGGTCGCAACGCCGCCGAGTTCCACATCGACGACGTGACGACCGACCAGCTCGTCGCCGCGATCACCGGGGCGTCGGACGACGTGGTGGCCGAGCGACGGGCCCGCGAGACTCGGAAGGAGACGCCGTGACGTTCACCGATCGCGCCGACGAGCGCCTCGTGCAGGACTCGTCGCCCCGGGCGCTGCTGCAGAACCTGGTCCACCGGCTGCGGTCGGGAGACCTGGGCATGATCCCGGTGGTCACCGGGCTGCTGGTCATCTGGGTCGTCTTCTACGCGATGAACCCGCGGTTCCTGTCCTCGCGCAACCTCGTCGAGCTGAGTCTGGACTCCGCCACGATCGGCATGATCTCCGTCGGCATCGTGCTGGTCCTGCTGCTGGGCGAGATCGACCTGTCGGTCGGCTCGGTGTCCGGCCTGTCGGGAGCGACCCTGGCGGTGCTGCTCGTGTACCAGGGGTGGCCACTTCTCGGCTCGATCCTGGCGGCCTTGTGCGCGGGCCTGCTGATCGGCCTGTTCTACGGGCTGATGCACACCCGGTTCGGCGTTCCGAGCTTCGTCATCACGCTGGCCGGGCTGCTGGCGTTCCTCGGCGCCCAGCTGCAGGTCCTCGGTCGCAACGGGACGGTGAACCTGCCGGGCAGCTCGAAGCTCATCGACTTCGCCAACTTCACCTTCCTGCCGGACTGGGCCTCCTACCTGCTCGCGGTCGCGGTCGGACTGGCGTACCTGGCGACGCGCGTGCTCACGCTGCGCCGCCGGGCCGCGGCGAACCTGTCGGCGCCGAGCCTGCGGTCGGTCGTGGTCCGCGCCGTTCTGCTGACCGCGGCGGTCGCCGGCGTCGCCTGGTACCTCAACATCGACCGCGGGATCGGCGCCATGCCGCTGCTGTGGGTGGGCGTCATCATCACGATGGACTTCCTGCTGCGGCGGACGACGTGGGGTCGCCACGTGTACGCCGTCGGCGGCAACGAGGAGGCGGCGCGCCGCGCGGGCGTCGCGGTCGACCGGATCTACGTCTCGGTCTTCGCGCTGTGCTCGATGTTCGCCGCGCTCGGGGGCGTGCTCGCGGCCGGACGGCTCCAGGCGGTGAGTCAGACCAGCGGCGGCACCGACACCAACCTCATGGCGATCGCCGCCGCCGTGATCGGCGGCACCAGTCTGTTCGGCGGTCGCGGCTCGGTGTACTCGGCCCTGTTCGGCATGCTCGTGCTGCAGTCGATCACCAGCGGCCTGAACCTCGTGGGCGTCGACGCGTACGTGCGCTACATGGTCACCGGTGCGGTCCTGCTGCTCGCGGTCACGATCGACTCGCTCTCCCGGCGCGCCCGCAAGAGCAGCGGCAGCGGCTGAGGGCGGCGAGGGGTCGCTCGCCCGGCGGCCGCCTCACGTTAGGGTCGAGTACATGCGAACCGAGACCGACATCGTCGTCGATCACCTGACCAAGAGATTCGGTTCCGTCACCGCCGTGGACGATCTGAGCTTCACGGTGCGCCCGGGAGCGGTCACCGGCTTCCTCGGCCCCAACGGTGCCGGGAAGACCACCACCTTGCGGATGCTGTTGGGACTCGTGCGTCCCACGTCCGGCGCCGCACTGATCGGCGGTCGCCGGTACGAGGACATCGAGCGTCCGGCCTCGGTGGTCGGTGCGGCGCTGGAGGCATCCAGCTTCCACCCCGGACGCAGCGGACTGGACCACCTGCGGGTCTACGCGCCCCAGATCGGCGTCTCCGACGCCCGGTGTCACGAGATGCTCGAGCTGGTCGGCCTGGCCGACTCGGCCAAGCGCCGGGTGGGCGGGTACTCGATGGGCATGCGCCAGCGCCTCGGCCTGGCCTACGCCCTCCTCGGTGACCCGGACGTCATCCTGCTCGACGAGCCGGCCAACGGTCTCGATCCGCAGGGCATCGTCTGGCTGCGTCGCCTGCTGCGGATCTTCGCCGACGAGGGCCGCACGGTGCTCGTGTCCAGCCACGTCCTCAGCGAGGTCCAGCACACGGTCGACGACGTGGTCATCATCGCCCAGGGCCGCCTGGTTCACGCCTCGAGCCTGGACGGTCTCCGGGCGCTGGCCGAGACGCGCGTCCGGCTGGCCGGACCCGACGAGGAGCGGCTGGCCGGCCTGGCCGCCGAGCACGGCTGGCGGGTCGAGCGCGTCGACGGAGGCCTCGACGTCTTCGGAGTCTCGGCCGCACAGATCGGCGCCGCGGCGTTCGCCGCCGGGGTCGAGCTGCACCAGCTCGCCGACGTCGGCGTCGGCCTGGAGGACGTGTTCCTGCGGCTGACGTCCAGTCCCGACGCCCCGGCGTCGCGAGGGGGTGTCGCCGCATGAGCGCCGCGATCCGCGCCGAGGTGCGCAAGCTCTTCTCGACCCGACTGTGGTGGCTCCTGGCGCTCGTGCTCGTCGCCTACCTGGTCTTCATCGGCGCCGTGATGGCCTTCTCGTTCACCGTGCAGGTGGACACGATGGGCCAGGCCGAGATGCCCACCGGCGAGGACATGGCCAAGCAGATCTACTCGCTGACCAGTCCGATCGGCTACGTCTTCCCGCTCATCATCGGCAGTCTGCTGTTCACCGGCGAGTTCCGGCACAAGACGATCACCGCGTCGCTGCTGGTGGAGCCGAGCAGGTGGATCCTGCTCGGCGCGAAGCTGCTCGCCTCGCTGTCGGTGGGCGTGGTCTACGGAATCCTGGGCACGGCCTCGACCGTCGTCGGAGCGGCGCCGATCCTGGCGTGGCGCGGCGAAGGGGCCTTCCTCGGCTCGGGCGACATCCTCGTCCTGCTCGGCATGTCGGTCGTCGTCATGACGATCTGGGCGGTGCTGGGCACGGCGATCGGCAGCGTGCTGACGAACCAGATCGCCGCCATCATCGTGATCTTGGCGTTCACCCAGTTCGTCGAGCCGATCGCCCGCATGGCCCTGGGTGCGTGGGATCTGACCTCGGACGTGGCGAAGTTCCTGCCCGGCGCCGCGGCGGACGCGGTGGTCGGGGCCAGCTTCTACGCCCAGGACGCGTCCACCGACCTGCTGTCGCGGGGCGCCGGCGCGGCCGTCATGCTCGCCTACATCGTCGTGTTCGCGCTGATCGGACGCTATGTCACCCTGCGGCGCGACATCGGGTGAGACTCAGCCGACCCGGAAGCGCACGATCGCGCTGTCGGCCTCCTCGGTGGGCTCCCAGCCGGGCTCGGACTGACCGGACTCCCACCGCATGTCGTCGAAGCTGACCTCGGTGATCGCGAACTCGGTCGAGTTCGCCACGAGGAACTGGGCCAGGGCCCAGCCGCGGACGTCGACGTCGTCGCCGCTCAGCGCGATCGCATGGCGCCCCGACTCCGGGTCACCGTCGACCCGGACCCCGCCCCAGGCGCGGTCGAGGTAGGCGTCCAGGCCCTGCGGTGACCCGCCGGACGGGTCGGTCGCACAGGCGAAGGCGGCCGGGGAGTGGCCGCGCAGCGCCGAGGCCAGGGCGCGGGCGTTCGCCTCGTGGTTCGCGTACGCGGTGGGGAAGGCCGACCGCTGGACCGCCTGGGCCGCGTCGGTGATCTCCATCGAGGTGTACCCCTCGACCCTGACGAGCGCGTCGTAGAACCGTCCGATCGCGTAGACGGGGTCGAGGATCTGCTCGACGGTGCCCCAGCCTTGGGACGGGCGCTGCTGGAACAGGCCGAGCGAGTCGCGGTCGCCGTAGTCGATGTTGCGGATCTTCGACTCCTGGTAGGCCGTCGCGATCGCGATCGTGGTCGCCCGGGGCGGCAGTCCGCGCTCGTGGGCCATCGCGGCCATCAGCGACGCCCATTTGGCCTGCTCGACGTCGACCTCGACGACGGTGTCGCCGACACGGGCGACGCACCAGCCGCTGCCGTCGATCTCGTGCTCGAAGATCGTGAGGACGACCAGCACGAGGACCACCGTCGAGACGACGGTGGCCACGATCCAGCGCATCAGTTCGCGTGCAGGGCGCTGTTGAGCTCGATGCGCTCGCGGCCGCCGCGAGGACGCGCCTGGAGCGCTCCGCTGACGCTGTCGGTGAGGAAGAGGATCCCGTCGGAGCCGGAGAGGCTCGACGCCTTGACGACGGTGCCGTCGGGCATCGTCACCTTCGCGCCGGCGGTCACATAGGTCCCGGCGGCGACCACGCAGTCGTCGCCCAGGGAGATCCCGATGCCGGCGTTGGCGCCGATGAGACAGCCGCGACCGACGCTGATGACCTCCTTGCCGCCACCGGACAGGGTCCCCATGATCGAGGCGCCGCCCCCGACGTCGGAGCCGTCGCCGACGACGACGCCGGCCGAGATCCGACCCTCGACCATCGCGGTGCCCAGCGTGCCGGCGTTGAAGTTGACGAAGCCCTCGTGCATGACCGTGGTGCCCTCGGCCAGGTGCGCGCCGAGCCGGACCCGGTCGGCGTCGCCGATGCGGACGCCGGACGGCACGACGTAGTCGGTCAGCCGCGGGCACTTGTCCACGCGCGTCACCGCCACCTGCATCCCGGCGGCGCGGGCGCGGGCGCGCCCCGCCTCGAACCCCTCGACCGCGCACGGACCGATGGAGGTCCACACGACGTTCGTCAGCAGTCCGAAGACCCCGTCGAGATTCAGGCCGTGCGGGCGGACCAGACGGTGCGACAGCAGGTGCAGGCGCAGGTAGACGTCCGCCGCGTCCTGCGGAGCGGCGTCCAGGTCGATCACGGTGTGCACGACCTGCGTGCGCACGCCGCGGATCTCGTCCTGACGGACGGCCGCCGTCAGCTCGGCGGGCTCGGTCGACGACTCCGGGGCCGGTCCGAGCCGCGGCTCGGGGTACCAGACGTCCAGGACGGTGTCGTCGGGCGTGATCGTGGCCAGGCCCCAGGCGTGGGCGGTTCGAGGGGAGTCGCTCATGAGGGCCAGATTATCGGCGGGGTCCCGACGGTCAGCGGGCGCCGCGGAAGTCGTGCTGTCGCCACGCCTCGTACACCGCGATCGAGGCGCAGTTCGCCAGGTTCATCGAGCGTCGCGCGGGCAGCATCGGCAGGCGCACACGGTCCGTCACCCGGGAGTCGGCGAGCACCTCCTCGGGCAGTCCGGTCGGCTCGGGGCCGAACATGAGCACGTCGCCGGGTCGATACTCCACGTCGGTGTAGCGCGTGGTCCCGGCGGTCGTGAAGGCGAAGACCCGCGCATCGGGCAGGTCGGCCCACGCCTCGGCCAGCGTCCGGTGCACCGTCACCACCGCGAGGTCGTGGTAGTCCAGCCCGGCGCGACGCAGCTTGCTGTCCTCGACGTCGAACAGGGGATCCACCAGATGCAGGTGGGACCCGGTGGCCGCCGCGAGCCGGATCGCGTTGCCGGAGTTGCCGGCGATGCGCGGCTCGAAGAACAGGATGTGGAACACGACGGAAGCCTAGGCGACCGCCCCGACGCGACGACGCCCCCGCAGCCTCGCTGCGGGGGCGTCGTGCGTGCGACGGAGGCTCAGACCAGGTCGAACCGGTCCAGGTCCATGACCTTGCTCCACGCCGCGACGAAGTCCGTGACGAACTTGGTCTTGGCGTCGTCGCTGGCGTACACCTCGGCGACGGCGCGCAGCTCGGAGTTCGAGCCGAACACCAGATCGGCGCGGGTGCCGCGGCCGAAGACCTCTCCGGTGCCGTCGACGGTGGCCTCGAAGGCGTGCTTGCCCGGATCGAGAGCCTTCCAGGTCTTACCCAGGTCCAGCAGGTTGAC
>JAJUII010000069.1 GCA_029265505.1 Aeromicrobium choanae | reverse complement strand
TCGACACGCTGCGCCGCGTCGAGCTGCTCCGCGAGCTGCGGCTCGGGCAGTACGACGTCCTCGTCGGCATCAACCTGCTTCGCGAGGGGCTCGACCTGCCGGAGGTCTCCCTCGTGGCGATCCTCGACGCCGACAAGGAGGGCTTCCTGCGCTCGGAGCGTTCGCTCATCCAGACGATCGGTCGCGCGGCGCGCAACGTCTCCGGCCAGGTGATCATGTACGCCGACACGATCACCGACTCGATGGCCTCCGCCATCGAGGAGACCAACCGCCGGCGGGCCAAGAAGATCGCCTACAACACCGAGCACGGGATCGACCCGCAGCCGCTGCGCAAGAAGATCGGCGACATCACCGACATGCTCGCCCGCGAGGACGAGGACACCAAGCGGCTGCTCGCCGCCACCGGCGATCATCGTCGGCGCGGCGCCGCGGTGCCGCTCGGCCAGCACACGAAGGACCTCGCCGAACTGCCGTCCGAGGAGCTGGCGTCGCTCATCGAGCAGCTCACCGAGCAGATGCACCAGGCCGCCGCCGAGCTGCAGTTCGAGGTCGCGGCGCGGCTGCGCGATGAGATCGCCGAGCTCAAGCGCGAGCTGCGCGGGATGCTCGGGGCCGGGACCTGACCTAACGTGGCGGGCAGGGGACTGGCAGACTGGTCCGCGGAGGGGAGTATTCCCACACCGTCGTCTCGTCAGCACGGAGATCCTGCGAGGTCTCCCGGGGCGTCGGGCCGGTTCACGAGCGCAGTCCGGTGGAAGAGACCTCCGAGTCGTGACGACCCGGAGAGAGAAGACGAGGACCGCCCGTGAACGTCAGCACCCTCGAATGGATGATCACCCTCGGTGTCACCGTGGCGATCTTGCTGTTCGACATCGTGGTGATCGCCCGACGGCCGCATGAGCCGACCACCAGGGAATGCACGATCTACCTGTCGATCTACATCGGCCTCGCTGTCGCCTTCGGCGCCTGGGTGTGGAGCTTCCACGGCAGCCAGTACGGCTTGGAGTTCTACGCCGGCTGGCTCACCGAGTACAGCCTGTCGATCGACAACCTGTTCATCTTCATCATCATCATGAGCAGCTTCGCGGTGCCGCGGAAGTACCAGCAGGAGGCGTTGCTCGTCGGCATCATCCTGGCGTTGGTGTTCCGCGGCATCTTCATCGCGCTCGGCGCCGTCGCGATCAACCAGTTCTCCTGGGTCTTCTACCTCTTCGGCGCGTTCCTCATCTACACCGCCGCCAAGCTCGCCCGGGGCGAGGACGAGGAGGACGAGGCGGAGAACGCCGTGGTCCGCTTCGCTCGCCGCCACTTCAACCTCAGCGACCGCTGGGAGGGCCTCAAGCTCACCGTCCGGGAGCGGGACGAGTCCGGCGCCCCGGGCAGGCGGGCGCTGACGCCGATGGCGCTGGTCATCATCGCGCTCGGCACGACCGACCTGCTGTTCGCGCTCGACTCCATCCCGGCGATCTTCGGTCTCACGAAGGAGCCGTACATCGTCTTCACCGCGAACGTGTTCGCGCTGATGGGGCTGCGCCAGCTGTACTTCCTGTTGGGCGACCTGCTCCAGCGCCTGGTCTTCCTCTCGTACGGCCTGGCGTTCCTGCTGTTCTACATCGGCGTCAAGCTCGTCCTGCACGCGCTGCACGAGAACGAGCTGCCGTTCGTCAACGGTGGCGAGCCGGTCCACCACATCGGCCCGGTCCCGATCCCGGAGGTGCCGACGCTGCTGAGCCTGGGCGTCATCGTCGCGACGCTGAGCGTCACCGCGGTCGCGAGCCTGTGGTACTCCAAGAAGTACCCCGAGCGCATCGGTGGCGACTGAGTCGTCGGCCGCCCGTCACGGAATGTCGTGCGGCGGCAGGTCGTCGGGAGCCTTCACCTGCAGCGGCTCGCCGTGACGGCGGCTGAGCAGGTACATCGGCACCGACAGTGCCAGGCCGATCACGATGAGGATGCCCGCGACCTCGTACTGCGCCCACGGGCGACCCGACAGCGGCGTCACGAGATAGGCGCAGGTGACCACGCCCAACAGGGCGACCGGCGTCCGCGTGCGGAAGTGGTCGTGATCCACGCGGTCCTTGCGCAGGACCAACACCGCCGCGTTGACCACGGCGAAGACGGCCAGCAGCAGCAGGCTCGTCGTCCCGCCCAGCACCGCGACCGCGTCCGGATTGGCGTGCGAGACGTAGGCGATCAGGGCCAGCGCCAGACCCGTCGTGAAGGCGATCGACACCCACGGTGTGCGGCGTGAGCTGACCTTGGCCAGGGTCGTGGGGATGACGCCCTGCTTGGCCATGCCGTACAGCAGGCGGCTCGCCATGAGCATGTTGATGAGCGCCGAGTTGGCGACGGCGAACATCGAGATGAACGGCATGATGTCGTCGATCGGGATGCCCGGGGCGCCCCGCTCGACGACGGTCACCAGGGGAGTGTCGTTGGCCGCGAGGTCACCGACCGGCACGAGCGCCACCGCGCACACCGAGGCGAGGATGTAGATCAGGCCGGTCAGGCCCAGACCGGTCAGCATGATCTTCGGGAAGATCCGGTTCGGCTCGTGGCACTCCTCGGCCATGTTCACGGCGTCCTCGAACCCGACCATGGCGAAGAACGCCAGCGAGGTCGCGGTCGTGACCGCCAGGAACACGTGCTTGTCGTCGGGCGTCTCGAAGGCGACGACCCGACCCCAGTCGGCGTCACCGCCGACGATCGCCCAGAACCCGACGAGGATCACCAGCAGCAGGCCCGACAGCTCGATGATCGTGAGCACGACGTTGGTCTTGACGCCCTCGCTGACCCCGCGCAGGTTGATCGCGGCGATCAAGAGCATGAAGCCCAGCGCGATGAGCATGATCTGGAAGCTCGACGCCTCCCAGCCGATGCCGACGGCGAGATTGGCCGCGAAGGCTCGCGACGCGGTCGACGCCGAGGTGATGCCCGAGCACATGACGGTGAACGCGACCATGAACGTCAGGAAGTGGATGCCGAACGCCTTGTGCACGTACAGTGCCGCGCCGGCGGCCTGCGGGTACTTCGTGACCAGCTCGAGGTAGGACAGGGCGGTGAGCAGTGCCACGCCGAACGCGATGAGGAAGGGCAGCCACGCCGCACCCCCGACCTCGGCGGCGACCTGACCGGTCAGGGCGTACACGCCCGTGCCGAGGATGTCCCCGACGATGAACAGCAGCAGCAGCTTCGGTCCGAGAACCCGCCGCAGCTCGGTCGGGTGTTCGACGGTGGACGACATGGGAACCCCCTGATGACTGATTGTCCTCAGCGTGGCCCCATCTACCGGGGACAGCAACCGCACATGGGTATCGTGTGCCGGTGAGTGTGATGAAGCGGATCCGCAGTCGAGTCCTCTCGGCGGTTGCGCGACGGTACGTCGCCAAGCGCGGGATCGACTTGGCCTCCTTCTCAGCGATCCCCGAGCCGACGAAGGCCCCGCTTCAGCGGATCGGGATGGATCCGCTTCCGCGGATGCGTCAGATCCGTGAGTCCGAGCCCCTGCATCGCCTCGACCTGCCGTTCGACTTCACCGCCTACCTCGTCACCGGCTACGAGGAGGCGCGCGAGGTCATGTCGGCACGGGACGCGTTCTCGACGGACATCCGGCACCTGTTCTCCGGCAGCGGTCCGGCCACCTCGGACGACATCGGCGGGCTGGGCTTCACGGACCCGCCGGTGCACACGCGTCTGCGCAAGATCATCACGCCGGAGTTCACGATGCGGCGTCTGGCGCGGCTCGAGCCGCTGATCGAGGGCATCGTCGACCGCGCGCTCGACGACCTGGCGGCCGCCGGGCCGGAGGCGGACCTGGCGCAGCTGGTGGCGTTCCCGATCCCGTTCAACACGATCTGCGCCCTGCTGGGCCTCGACTACGACGACACCCAGGCCTTCGCGCGTCTGGGCAGCGCCCGATTCGACGCGACCCACGGCGGTGCGGCGGCGTTCGGCGCGGTCTCGGCGCAGCGCGAGTTCCTGTTCGAGGCGGTCGCGCGGCAGCGCAAGGATCCCGGCCCCGGGCTGATCGGCCAGATCATCCGCGACGAGGGCGACACGATCAGCGACCATGACCTCGCCGGCCTCGCCGACGGTGTGTTCACCGGCGGCTACGAGACCACCGCGGGGATGATCGCACTCAGCACGATCATGCTGCTGCGCGACCCGGAGTGGGCGGCGATGGTGCGCTCCGGCGACCGCGAGACGCTCGACCGGGTGGTCGAGGAGCTGCTGCGGTACTTCTCGGTCGTCCAGGTCGCCTTCCCCCGGTTCGCCAAGCACGACATGGAGCTGTTCGGTCGTCAGATCAAGGCCGGTGACGTGCTGCTGATGTCCTTGAGCACGGCCAATCGCGATCCGCGTCTGGCCGGCGACGATCCGGAGACCTTCGACCCCTTGCGGATCCCGCGGAGCGGGCACCTGGCGTTCGGCCACGGCATCCACCGCTGCATCGGCGCCGAGCTGGCCCGGATGGAGCTGCGCATCGCACTGCCGAGGCTGCTCACGCGATTCCCCGACCTGCGACTGGCGGTGCCGGAGTCGCAGCTGGAGTTCCGTCAGCTCAGCTTCGTGTTCGGGATCGAGGCGCTGCCGGTCCGCTTCTGAGCCGCAGGGCGGTCACCAGCCGCGGGCGCGCCAGTCCGGCAGGCTCGCCCGCTCGGCACCGAGGGTCGAGTCGTCGCCGTGTCCGGGATAGAACCACGTGTCGTCGTCGAACCGATCGAACAGCTTGGACTCGACGTCGTCGATCAACCGGATGAAGTCGTCGGGCGACCAGGTGCGACCGACACCGCCGGGGAACAGCGAATCGCCGGTGAACAGATGGGTGATGCCGTCCGGATCGTCGTAGACCAGCACGATCGATCCCGGCGTGTGGCCGACGACCTCGATCACCTCGAGCTCGTTGACGCCGACCCGGATGCGAGCACCGGTCCGGACGCGCACGTCGACGTCGACCGGCAGCTCGTCGGCGTCGTCCGCGCCGGCGATCGTCTCGGCGCCGGTCGCTCGGACGACCTCCGCCAGGGCCTGCCAGTGGTCGGCGTGTCGGTGGGTCGTGACGACCCGCGCCAGGCCGCGGTCGCCGATCAGCTCGAGCAGGCGGTCGGCCTCGTCGGCGGCGTCGATGAGGACCTGCTCGCCGGTCTCACGGCAACGGAGCAGGTAGGCGTTGTTGGCCATCGGCCCGACCGCGATCTTGGTGATGAGAAGGTCGCCGGCCTCGCGGGTGTCCGCCGGGCCGCCGACCCTGACCTGTCCGGTGTACGTCATGTCACAGACCCTACTCGTCGAGAGGTTTGTGTCAGGCTCGCTCAGTAGTCTGGACGGGTGGCCGATCGTCTCGTAGTCCGGGGTGCGCGCGAGCACAACCTCAAGGACGTCTCCCTCGAGCTCCCGCGCGACTCTCTGATCGTGTTCACGGGTCTGTCGGGCTCGGGCAAGTCGTCCTTGGCGTTCGACACGATCTTCGCGGAGGGCCAGCGCCGCTACGTCGAGTCGCTGTCGGCGTACGCGCGGCAGTTCCTCGGCCAGATGGACAAGCCCGACGTCGACTTCATCGAGGGTCTGTCCCCCGCGGTGTCGATCGACCAGAAGTCGACCTCGCGGAACCCGCGCTCGACGGTGGGCACCATCACCGAGGTCTACGACTACCTGCGCCTGCTGTACGCGCGGGCCGGCCGGGCGCACTGCCCGACGTGCGGCGAGCCGATCGGTCGTCAGACGCCCCAGCAGATCGTCGATCGCATCCTCGACGACGAGGAGGGCACCCGCTTCCAGGTCCTCGCACCGGTGATCCGGGGGCGCAAGGGCGAGTACGTCGACCTGTTCCGCCAGCTCCAACAGTCCGGCTTCAGTCGCGCCGTCGTCGACGGCGAGATGCATCTGCTGGCCGAGGAGCCTCCGAAGCTCGCCAAGCAGAAGAAGCACACGATCGACGTGGTCGTGGACCGGCTGACGGTCAAGGCCTCCTCGAAGCAGAGGCTCACCGAGTCCGTGGAGACGGCGCTGGGGCTGGCCGACGGCCTGGTCGTCATCGACTACGTCGACCGTCCCGACGACGATCCGAGCCGACACCGGCGGTTCTCCGAGCGACTGTCCTGCCCGAACGACCATCCGCTCCAGGTGGACGAGCTCGAGCCGCGCTCGTTCTCGTTCAACGCGCCGTACGGCGCCTGCCCGGAGTGCCACGGCCTCGGCTCACGGATGGAGGTCGACCCCGAGCTGCTGGTCCCCGATCCGGACAAGACGCTGGCCGAGGGTGCGATCACGGCCTGGTCGTACACCCAGGTGTCGGAGTACTTCCTGCGGCTCATGCGCTCGCTGGGCGAGGAGCTCGGCTTCGACGTCGACACGCCGTGGCGCGAGCTGTCGCCGGAGGCCCGCGACGCCCTGCTCAACGGCCACCCGACGAAGGTGCACGTCCAGTACCGGAACCGCTACGGGCGACAGCGCTCGTACTGGGCCGAGTTCGAGGGTGCCAAGGCGTTCGTCGAGCGGCGCCACGCCGAGACCGAGTCCGACACGAGCCGCGAGCGGCTCGAGGGCTTCATGCGCGAAGTCCCGTGTCCGGCCTGCCGGGGCACCCGTCTGAAGCCGGTGATCCTCGCGGTGACCCTCGAGTCGGAGAAGTTCGGCCAGATGAACATCGCCGAGCTGTGCCACCTGTCGATCGCCGAGGCCGCCGAGTTCCTGCAGGACCTCTCGATGACCGATCGCGAGCGGCAGATCGGCGAGCGGGTGCTCAAGGAGATCAACGAGCGACTGCGCTTCCTGCTCGACGTCGGGCTGGACTACCTGGCCCTGGACCGGGCGGCGGGATCGCTGTCCGGCGGCGAGGCGCAGCGGATCCGGCTCGCGACCCAGATCGGCGCCGGTCTGGTCGGCGTGCTGTACGTCCTGGACGAGCCGTCGATCGGTCTGCACCAGCGCGACAACCACCGGCTGATCGAGACTCTCGTCCGCCTGAAGAACCTCGGCAACACGCTGATCGTCGTGGAGCACGACGAGGACACCATCCGCACGGCCGACTGGGTCGTCGACATCGGCCCGGGCGCCGGCGAGCACGGTGGCCAGGTCATCGCCTCCGGGCCCGTCGACGAGTTGCTGGGGAACCCGGACTCGCTCACCGGCGCCTACCTGTCCGGGCGCGCGTCGATCCCGGTGCCCGAGCAGCGTCGGCCGCGGGACCCGAACCGCCAGCTCGTCGTCCGCGGGGCGCGCGAGAACAACCTCAAGGACATCGACGTCGCCTTCCCGCTCGGCCAGCTGGTCGCGGTCACGGGCGTGTCCGGATCCGGCAAGTCGACGTTGGTCAACGACATCCTGTACACCTCGCTCGCGCGGCAGATCTACAAGTCGCGCACCATCCCGGGCCGTCACCGCACGATCGAGGGGGTCGAGCACGTCGACAAGGTGATCCACGTCGACCAGTCGCCGATCGGGCGGACGCCCCGCTCGAACCCCGCGACGTACACCGGGGTGTTCGACCACGTCCGCAAGCTGTTCGCCCAGACCCCCGAGGCGAAGATGCGCGGCTATCTGCCGGGCCGGTTCTCCTTCAACGTCAAGGGCGGCCGCTGCGAGGCGTGCCACGGTGACGGCACCATCAAGATCGAGATGAACTTCCTGCCGGACGTCTACGTCCCGTGCGAGGTCTGTCACGGCGCCCGGTACAACCGCGAGACCCTCGAGGTCCACTACAAGGGCCGGACGATCGCCGAGGTGCTCGACATGCCGATCGAGGAGGCCGTCGAGTTCTTCGAGGCGATCCCGGCGATCGCCCGCCACCTGCGGACCCTCGTCGACGTCGGGCTCGGATACGTCCGGCTGGGACAGCCGGCGCCGACGCTGTCCGGCGGCGAGGCGCAGCGAGTCAAGCTCGCCGCCGAGCTGCAGAAGCGCTCGACCGGCCGCACCGTCTACGTCCTCGACGAGCCCACCACCGGCTTGCACTTCGAGGACATCCGCAAGTTGCTCGGCGTGCTCCAGCGGATCGTCGACACCGGCAACTCGGTCATCGTCATCGAGCACAATCTCGACGTCATCAAGGCCTCCGACTGGATCATCGACATGGGCCCGGAGGGCGGCAGCGGCGGCGGTACGGTGATCGCCGAGGGCACACCCGAGGAGATCGCGGCGCAGCCGCACTCGCACACCGGACGGTTCTTGGCGCCCCTGCTGGGATGAAGGGGTGGACACCGTGCAGTTCTTGAACGGCGGATCCCGGGCGGTCGGTCGTGGCTGATCCGGCGACCTACCGACCCAAGCCGGGCGAGATCCCGCTCGACCCCGGCGTCTATCGGTTCCGCGACGCCGAGGGGCGCGTCATCTACGTCGGCAAGGCCAAGAGCCTGCGCCCGAGGCTGAGCTCCTACTTCCAGGACCTGGGCAACCTCCACCCGCGTACGCACCAGATGGTGACCACCGCGGCGTCGGTCGAGTGGACGGTCGTCTCCACCGAGGTCGAGGCACTCGCACTGGAGTACTCGTGGATCAAGGAGTACGACCCGCGCTTCAACGTCAAGTACCGCGACGACAAGTCGTACCCGTGGCTGGCGGTCACGGTGGGCGAGGAGATCCCGCGCGTGATGGTGATGCGTGGCGCGCAGCGCAAGGGCGTGCGCTACTTCGGGCCGTACGGCCACGCCTGGGCGATCCGGGACACCGTCGACACGCTCCTGCGCGTCTTCCCCATGCGGTCCTGCAGCGCGGGGGTCTTCAAGCGCGCCAAGGCCTCCGGACGACCGTGCCTGCTCGGCGACATCGGCAAGTGCGCCGCGCCGTGCGTCGGACGTGTCTCGCCGGAGGAGCACCGGGCGATCGTCGAGGACTTCCTGGCGTTCATGGGCGGGCAGACCGCCGGCTTCGAGCGCCAGATCGAACAGCGGATGCGCGACGCCGCCGCGGCGCAGGAGTACGAGCTGGCGGCCAAGTACCGCGACGACCTGATGGCGCTGCGGCGCGTGCTCGAGAAGCAGACCGTCGTGCTCGGGGACGGCACCGATGCGGACGTCCTGGGATTCGTCGACGACCCGCTCGAGGTCGCGGTCCAGATCTTCGCGGTGCGCGGCGGCCGGGTCCGCGGTCAGCGCGGCTGGGTCGCCGAGAAGGAGGACGAGGCGACGTTCCCCGAGCTGGTGCAGAACGCGATCATGACGCTGTACGCCGACGTCGCACCCACGGCGATCCCGCGGGAGGTGCTCGTCCCCGAGCTGCCGGCCGACCACCGTGCCGTCGAGGAGCTGCTGACCGAGCGTCGCGGTGCCAAGGTCACGATCCGTGTGCCGCGCCGTGGCGACAAGCGTCGGCTGCTGGAGACGGTCGGTCACAACGCCACCCAGGCGCTCGCCCGTCACAAGCTCAAGCGCTCCGGCGACCTGACGGCGCGCAGCCGTGCCCTCGAGGAGATCCAGGCCGCCCTCGACCTGCCGGAGCCTCCGCTGCGCATCGAGTGCTTCGACGTGTCGAACCTGCAGGGCCACGAGATCGTCGCCTCGATGGTCGTGTTCGAGGACGGTCTGCCCCGCAAGTCCGAGTACCGACGCTTCACGGTCCGACACGAGGGGCAGAACGACGTCGCGGCCATGCACGAGGTGATCACCCGGCGGTTCACCCATCATCTGCGCGCGCTCGAGCGTCAAGCGGAGGAGGGCCACGATCCCGCCGGCGGGCCGATCGACCCGGAGACGGGGCGACCTCGCCGGTTCGCCTACGCGCCCTCGCTGGTCGTCGTCGACGGCGGCCCACCGCAGGTGGCCGCGGCACGGCGGGCGATGGAGGAGCTCGGCGTCACCGACGTGGCCCTGTGCGGGTTGGCGAAGCGCCTCGAGGAGGTCTGGCTCCCCGACGAGGAGGATCCCGTGATCCTTCCGCGCACCAGCGAGGGGCTGTACCTGCTGCAACGGATCCGTGACGAGGCGCACCGGTTCGCGATCTCGCACCACCGGCGCCGCCGCAGCAAGTCGATGGTCGAGAGCCTGCTCGATCCCGTGCCCGGGCTGGGGGAGACCCGCCGCAAGGCGTTGATGCGGCACTTCGGCTCGCTCAAGCGGCTCCGCGCCGCGACCGTGGAAGAGATCCGAGAGGTGCCCGGCATCGGCCCGGCTACGGCAGAATCCATCGTGGCGGCACTCCACGACGGCGAGAGCCCCGCACCGGCCGTGAACACCGCGACCGGCGAGATCCTGGAGGACTGAGGCCACGATGACGAAGCTGGACGAGTTCATCCTCGTGACGGGGATGACCGGCGCCGGGCGCAGCACGGCGGCGAAGGCACTGGAGAAGCTCGGCTACTACGTCGTCGACAACCTGCCCCCCGGGATGCTCGACGACCTCGTCGCCTCCGTCGACGCGGCCGAGGACATCGACCGGCTCGCGGTCGTGGTCGACTCGCGCTCGCGGACCTTCTTCTTCGGCCTCGTCGACGCGATCGAGTCGGTCAAGAAGCTCGGCATCAAGGTGCGCACGCTGTACTTGGAGGCTTCCGACGAGGTGCTGGTGCGGCGCCAGGAGGCCGCGCGGCGCCCGCACCCGCTGAGCCGCGAGGGCCGACTCATGGACGGCTACAAGCTGGAGCGGGAGCTGCTGCGCACCATCCGCGGCCGTGCCGACACCGTGATCGACACGAGCCGGCTCAACGTCCACCAGCTGGCCCACCAGGTGCGCGAGTCGTTCGAGGTCGAGGGCGAGCGCGGCCTGCACGTCACGATCGTGTCCTTCGGGTTCAAGTACGGCATCCCGATCGACGCCGACATGATCGCCGACATGCGGTTCCTGCCGAACCCGTACTGGGTCGACGAGCTGCGACCGCTCAGCGGCCTGGACGAGCCGGTCCGCGAGTACGTGTACCGCCAGGAGCGATCGCAGGAGTTCCTCGACCGCTATGTCGATCTGCTCGACCTGCTCACCAACGGGTTCCTGCACGAGGACAAGCTGTTCCTGACCGTCGGCATCGGCTGCACCGGCGGCCGGCACCGCAGCGTGGCGATGGCCGAGGCGCTCGACGACCGCCTGCGCGACCGCCGGGTGCGCACCTTGGTCGTCCACCGAGACCTGGGGCGCGAGTGAGCCCCGTCGACTCGGCCGGACCGCACGTCGTCGCGCTCGGCGGCGGGCACGGTCTGGCGGCGACGCTCTCGGCCCTGCGCCGGGTGACCTCCCGACTCACCGGGATCGTGACGGTCGCCGACAACGGGGGCTCGTCGGGTCGGCTCCGGTCGGAGTTCGGCATCCTCCCGCCGGGAGACCTGCGCATGGCGCTCGCCGCCCTGTGCGGGGACGACGACTGGGGGCGCGCCTGGGCCGAGGTCATGCAGCACCGCTTCGGTGGGGACGGCCCGCTCGCCGGTCACGCCGTCGGCAACCTCCTGCTCGCCGCGCTGTGGGAGATGGAGGGCGATCAGGTCGCCGGTCTGGACCTGGTCGCCGAGCTGCTCGGGGCCCGGGGGCGCGTTCTGCCGATGGCCAACGTCCCGCTCGACATCGAGGCCGACGTGGTGATGCCCGGCGGACGCATCGAGATCGTCCGTGGCCAGGCGGAGGTGGCCACCACCGCCGGGGAGATCCTCGCAGTCCGGCTGGACCCGGCCGATCCGTCGGCCTGCCCGCAGGCGGTGCGTGC
>JAJUII010000115.1 GCA_029265505.1 Aeromicrobium choanae | reverse complement strand
TGCATGGAGGAGTCACTCGAAGTAGCGGCGCGGGTTCTTCACCAGCATCGTGTCGATGTCGTCCTCGCTGACGCCCTTCTCGAGCAGCATCGGCACGACGTCGTCGGGGATGTGGCGGAAGTTCCAGTTCGGCTGCATCTCGACCTTCTCCTGCGGGTCGAAGTAGTCGATGTAGCACGAGGCGTCGTGCGCCAGCGTGATCTTCTCGACGTAGCCGCGACGAACCAACTCGACGATCGTGTCCACACGCTTCTCGGTGGTCAGATAGACGTCGAGGCCGAACCGGTCCATGCCCAGCAGCGAGCCGTTGTCGGCCACCTCCATGAGGTAGTCGACGTCGTCGGAGTCGCCCGAGTGGCCGATGACGACCTTGCTCAGGTCGACGCCCTCCTCCTTGAGGACCTTCTGCGCGACCAGGCCCGAGCGCGTGTGCGGGTTGGTGTGCACGGTGACGGGCGCGCCGGTCTGGGAGCTGGTCTGGCCGACTGCGCGCATGACGCGCTCGACGCCGGGAGTCAGGCCCGGCTCCTCGATGACGCACTTGAGGAACGCCGCCTTGACGCCGGTGTCGGCGATGCCCTCGGTGATGTCCTTGACGAACATCTCGACGAGCGGCTCGGGCTGGTCGAACAGCAGGCCGGGGCCGCGGTGCTCGAACTGGTGCGGGAGGTCGTTGTAGGTGTACAGACCGGTCGCGACGACGATGTTGAGGTCGGTCTGCGCGGCGACCTTCTGGATGCGGGGGATGTAGCGGCCCAGGCCCAGAACGGTCGGGTCGAAGATCGTGTCGATGCCGGCGGCCTTGAGGTCGTTGAGGTCGCGGACGGCGTCGGCGATCTTCTGATCCTCGTCCCATTCGGTGTCGTAGTTGATCCGGTACTCCTCGCCGAGCACGAAGACGTGCTCGTGGACCAGCGTCCGCCCCAGCTCGCTGCTGTCGACGGGTCCTTTGACGGTGTGAACGGTGGCCATCTGCGTCCTTCCGGTGCCGGTGCTGTGTGCTGACTCACATGACTTAGACTAAGGTTACTGAATTCGATGTCGGTTTCATACCGCGAGAGGAATCGCATGCCCACGACGAAGCGCGTCACCTTGGCCCAGCGACCCACCGGGATGCCGGACGACGACACCTGGTCGATCGAGGAAGTGGAGCTGCCCCCGCTCGGTGACGGCGAGTTCCTCGTCAAGACCGACCACATCTCGCTCGACCCGGCGATGCGCGGTTGGCTCAACGACGTCCGCTCCTACCTGCCGCCCGTCCAGATCGGCGAGGTCATGCGCGCCACGGTCACCGGCACGGTCGTCGAGTCGCGTCACCCCGACTTCGCGGTCGGCGAGGCCGTCAGCGGGATGCTCGGCGTCACCGAGCTCGCCGTGACCGACGGTGAGGGCGTGCAGAAGATCGACATCTCGGTCGCGGGCCCGGCGACCTGGCTCGGCGCGCTCGGCATGCCCGGCCTGACCGCGTACCACGGGCTGCACGAGGTCGGCGAGATCTCCGCGGGCGACACCGTGGTGATCTCCGCTGCCGCCGGCGCCGTCGGCAGCGTCGCCGGACAGATCGCGAAGGCCAAGGGATGCACCGTCATCGGCATCGCCGGCGGCCCCGAGAAGTGCGCCTGGCTGAAGGAGATCGGGTTCGACGAGGCCATCGACTACAAGAGCGAGAACGTGCTCAAGGCCCTGCGCACGGCGGCACCGGACGGGATCGACGTCTTCTTCGACAACGTCGGCGGTGACATCCTCGACGCCGGACTGGCCAATCTGCGACGCGGTGCCCGCGTGGTCATCTGCGGTGCGGTCTCGACCTACAACGACGAGAAGCTCGCTCCCGGGCCGAGCCGCTACATGGCACTGCTGGTGTTCCGCGCCAAGATGCAGGGATTCCTGGTCTTCGACTACCCGGACAAGGACGCGGCGGCGATCGAGGACATGTCGTCCATGATCCGCTCGGGCGACCTCGTGGCGCGCGAGACGGTCGTCGAGGGCGGCGTCGAGGACTTCGGCCGGACGCTGCTGGGCCTCTTCCGCGGCGAGAACATCGGCAAGCTCGTTCTCAAGATCGCCTGATCCGCTCGGCGCTCAGGCGTCCCGCTTCGATCCGTCGGGCGGGATGCCGAGAGCGTTGAGCCACAGGCGGGTCGCCGTACGGACCATCTCCTCGGCCGTCATGTCGTGCTCCTCGAGCGCGAAGGCGTGGTAGGCCATACGCGAGAGCATCGACGACAGGCCCCGCGCCGCGGGATAGGGCTCCAGCTCGGGGTCGGCGTAGCCCTCCTCCTGGAGACGCTCGATCCAGCGGGCGTTGCGCTCGGCGAACGCGCGCGCCCGCGCGATCCGCAGCTTGCGGAACTCCGGGTCGATCGTCGCGACCTGCTCGAGCAGCAGGTTGAGTCTGGCGTTGCGCTGGTACGCCTCGACGTAAGCGCGGTTGGACGCCTCGAGGATCTCGCGGACGTTCTCCAGGCTCTCGTCGACGTGCGGCAGACCGGGGTGCAGCATGTCGTGCTGGGCCGCCTGCATGACGGCGGCGAACACCTCTTCCTTGCCGTCGAAGTAGGTGTAGAAGGTGCCGATGGAGCACTTCGCCTCGGCGGTGATGTCGGTCAGGCGCGAGTTGATGTATCCGTCGCGCTCGAAGACCGTCCGCGCCGCGGCGACGAGCGCCTCGCGGGTCCGTGCCCCGCGAGGCGTCGTCGGCAGATCACGCAACCTCGATTCGTCCACCAAGGTGGGGATGTCGCGGGAAGCGTCCGTGTCCGTCGCCGAGTCGCTCATGCGGACAACTTTAAGGGAACTGTGACCTCAATCTCCGGCGAGACCTGTCTCGCGGGCCAATTGCCAGGCATGGTCGACGACCGCGGCGATCCGCTCGGGCGTCGGCGCGCCGTCCTCCGACTCGTTGGCCGGGTTGTCGAGCGCGCGACGGTAGACGCCCACGCTGATGATCGCGATCTTCCATGCCCCGAGCACGTGCCAGAACGGCAAGGTCGAGTCGTCTCGACCCGAGACCGCGAAGTACTCCTCGGCCATCTCCTTGCGTGTCGGGAACCCCGGGAGCGCGGACGCGGCGAACAGCCCGCTGTCGGCCTCGCCGGCCTGCGGCCAGTAGGCGAGCGTGCTGCCGAGGTCGGCGATCGGGTCGCCGAGCGTGGACAGCTCCCAATCGAGCACCGAGCGGATACGACCCGTCTGGTCGTCGACGATGACGTTGCGGACGTGGAAGTCGCCGTGCACGAGCGAGAGGGCACCGGGCTCGGGGATCTTCGACTGCAGCAGCTCGGTCAGCCGGTCCAGATCGGGCATCTCCTCGGTCTTGCTGGCCTCGAGCTGACGGGACCAGCGCTTGAGCTGCCGCTGTGCGTAGGGCGACCGGGAGGACAAGTCCCCCAGGCCGACCTCGTCGACGTCGACGGCGTGGATGTGGGCCAGGGTCCGCGCGAGGTTCAGGCCGATCTCGCGACGAGCCTCGGGGCTCAGCGCCTCGGCCACCTCCTGCCGGTCGACGACGGTGCCGTCGACGTGCTCCATCACGACGACGGGGACGTCGGCGACCGCCGGGTCCTCGCACACCCCGACCATCGTGGGCACCGGGACCTCGGTGTCGCCGAGGGCGTCGAGGATCCGGAACTCCCGCACCACGTCATGGGCCGAGGCGAGCAGTTCGCCCAACGGCGGACGCCGGGCGATCCAGGCTCGGCCGTCCGCGTCCTCGAGGCGATACGTGAGATTCGAATGGCCTCGACCGACCCGACGCGCGGTGAGCTCGCCGTTGATCTCCAAGCCGCGACCACGCATCCACGCCGTCAGCGGCCCCAGTTCGAGGGCGGTCGTCACTTGCCGGTCCCCCAGCGCTGTCCGCCGTCGATGACCAGGGTCTCGCCGGTGATCCAGCTCGCGGCCGCGTCGCTCGCGAGGAACGCGACGGCCTTGCCGATGTCCTCGGGCTCGCCGATCCTGCCCATCGGGGTGTCCGCCGCGACCTCGGCCTCGTGCTCCTTCCACAGCTCCTCGGCCAGTCGGGTCCGAACGACGCCCGGAGCCACGGCGTTGACGCGGATCTTCGGCCCGAGCTCCTGCGCCTGGTGCCGGGTCAGATGGGTCAGGGCCGCCTTGGAGGCGTGGTACACGGCCAGGTTCGGCCCCACGGCGAACGCGCCGAGCGAGGAGGTGTGCACGACCGAGCCACCGTGCTCGCCCATCCAGAGCTGGTGCGCGAGCTGGGTCCACAGCGTCGGGCCCCACAGGTTCACGTCGAGCGTCTTGGCGAACCGCGAGTGCTCCTGCTGCACGAGCGAGCCGAACGCGGGGTTGGTGCCGGCGTTGTTGACGAGGACGTCGATGCTACCGAACAGCTCGAGGGTCTTCTCCAGGCAGGCGCGGGCCGCCTCCTCGTCGGTCACGTGGGCGCCGATGCCGACCGCACCCTCGCCGACCTGGGCGGCGGCCGCCTCCGCGTCGGCCTGCTTGCGAGCGGTGAGGACGACGTTGGCGCCCTCGTCGCGCAGCGTCTGGGCGATGGCGAGGCCGATTCCTCGCGACGCTCCGGTGACGACGGCCGTGCGGCCCTTCAGTCCGAGGTCCATCAGATCTCCTTGGGGGTGGGGTGGGGGTGTAGGTCGTGGGGCTCGAGGCCGAGCATCGGGGCGAGCGCGGCGGCGGTCGACGCGGCGTCGGTGTGCACGACTCCGCCCATGCCCAGGGCCGCGGCCGCGGTGATGTTCTGCTTGAGGTCGTCGATCATCACCGCCTCGGGCGGTTCGACGCCGAGGCGCTCGCAGGCGATCTCGTAGAGCCGGCGCGAGGGCTTGCGCACACCCTCGATCCCGGAGATGGCCTGGGCGTCGAACATCACGTCGAGGTCGTAGCCGGCGTAGCAGTCTCGACCGAGGGAGTTCGACACGAGACCGACCTTGAAGCCGGAGGCGCGCACGGCCGCCAGCAGGTCGATGGTGTGCTGGTCGCGCCGAAGCCCGCTCTGCAGGCGGGCGATGAGTCCCTCGGCCTCGACCTGCACGCCGACCGCGGCCAGCGCGGCGGCGAACCCGGCCTCGAACCCGTCGTGGTCGAGTCGGCCCTCCTCGTGCTCGACGAGGATCCGGCTGGCCTCGGGATCGTTCGACAGCAACTTCAGGACGAGACCGCGGTCTCCGCTGATCTGCTCGCTGAAGTCCGCGAACGCGCCGAGGACGCTGGTGGTGAGGACGCCGCCGAAGTCGAACAGGACGGCTCGGGGCCGCTGACGAGGAGCGACGACGGTCACGCCAACGACTCCTGGTAGCGGCGCATGCCGCGCAGCCAACGGTCGTAGTCGGAGGCCTTCCTGCGGAAGAACTCCAGCACGTCCGGGTGCGGCAGGATCAGGAACCGGTCGGTGCCGAGCGCCTCGATCACCATGTCGGCCACCTCCAGCGGCTCGAGCACCATCCCGGCCTCGGTGACCGCCTTCGCGCTCTTGCGCGCGATCTCGCTGTCGGAGGTGGCGCCGCTGTTGAGCATGTTGGTGTTGACGCCCATCGGGCACAGGCAACTGACGCCGACACCGCGGTCACCGTACGTCACCGAGAGCCACTCGGCGAACGCCACGGCCGCGTGCTTCGTGGCCGAGTAGGTGGCCGACCCGATCTGCGTCAGCAGGCCGGCCGCGGAGGCGGTGGACAGGAAGTGGCCTGACCCGCGCTCGATCCAGCCGGGGACGAGCAGCTTTGCGGCCCGGACGTGAGCCATGAGGTTCACGTCGATCGAGGTCTGCCAGTCCTCCTCGGTGGAGTCGAGGTTCTCGCCGAGCCCGCCGACTCCGGCGTTCGCGGCGTACAGGTCTACCGGGCCGAAGGACGACTCGGCGAGCTCGATCGAGGCGCGGATGTGGTCCGTCGCGGAGCAGTCTCCCGCGATGCCGACGATCGCGTCCGGATGGTCGGCCCGGATCGCGGCGACCTCCTTGTCGAGTCGCTCGCCGTCGAGATCGGTCGCCACGACCCGAGCGCCGTTCTCCACGAGTCGGCGGCACAGGGCCGCACCGATCCCTCCGCCGGCACCGGTGACGATGGCGACGCTGTTGTCGATCTTCATGCTTTCTTGCCTCCAGTGGCGATCGCGCGCAGCTCATCTCGGTCGATGGCGCGCTTGAGGATCTTTCCGGTGCCGCCCTTGGGCAGCTCGTCGACGAACGCGAACAGATGCGGCACCTTATAGGCCGACAGTCGCTCCTTCGCCCAGGCGCGGATGCTCTCCGCGGTCTCGGTGGCGCCCGGCTCCAGGACGGTCACCGCGGCGATCTCCTCGCCATAGTGCTCGTCCGGAACCCCCACCACGGCGACCTCGACGATGGCCGGGTGCTCGTAGAGCACCTCCTCGACCTCGCGGGGGTAGACGTTGTAGCCGCCGCGGATGATGAGGTCCTTCACCCGGTCGACGATCGACAGGTAGCCGTCCTCGTCGAGCAGGCCGATGTCACCCGTCTTGAGCCAGCCGTCACGCAGGTCCGCGGCGGTGGCGTCCGGTCGGTTCCAGTACCCCTTCATCACGGTCGGTCCCTTGATGTAGACCTCGCCCTTCTCGCCGGGGCCGAGCACCTTCCCCGAGGAGTCGCGGATCTCGACGGACGTACCGGGCAGCGGGGGCCCGACGGTACCGACCTTCTGCGGTCGATTGAGGTCGTTGAACGTCGCGGCGCCGGTCGACTCGGTGAGGCCGTAGCCCTCCAGGATCGTGCAGTCGAACCGGTCGCTGAAGGCCCGGATGACCTCCACCGGCAGCGATGCGCCACCGGAGGACGCGAGCCTCAGCGCCGCGAAGTCGCTCGGCGAGTAGTCGCCCTCGACGTGGAGCATCGCGTTCCACATCGTCGGCACGCCGGCGAGCGTGGTCAGCTCGTCAGAGATCGCCAGGTCGATCATCGCCCGGGGGTCGAAGGGGTGCACCATCGAGAACGACGCCCCGCTGGCCAAGGTGGTGTTCATGCACACGGCCTGCCCGTAGACGTGGAACAGCGGCAGTGCCGTGCCGAATCGGTCGTCCTGTGTGATGTTCAGGACGGGCTGGAACGACGCGACCGTGTCGACGAGATTCGCCGCGGTCAGCTCGGCCCCCTTCGGCCGGCCGGTCGTGCCCGAGGTGTACAGGATGAGCGCGGTGTCGCTCGGCGCGTGCTCGTGAGCCTCGGACGGCGGGGCGGCGTCGAACGACATCCCGGGGCCGATCTCCCAGAAGGGCAGACCGCGGTCCCCCGCGGCCGTGCGGGCGTTGGTCGCGCAGTCGTGCCAGGCGATGACCAGCGACGTCTGCGAGTCATCGAGCACGTAGCCGATCTCGGCGACGGTCGACATCGTGTTCATCGTCAGCACGGTGACGCCGGCGGCGTGCAAGCCGTAGTAGATCTCCGGGAACTCCGGGATCGTGGGCGCGATGAACAGGACGCGATCGAGTGGCCTGAGTCCGGCCTCGCGCACGGCGCCGGCGACCCGGCGGTTCGTCTCGCGCAGTTCCCCGAAGGTGATCCGCCTCGGAGACCGAACGGCGACGCGATCTGGATCGGTGTCGGCGTGGGCCCACACCTCGGAGGCGATGTTGACCATCCGCAAAGGCCTTTCGGTGAGGTGACGGCGATCACCTCGACCCTAATTGAAACCGGCCTCAAGTTCAAGACTGGAGAACGTCAAACGAGGCGGCGCACCACCGAGAGGGGAGCGTGCCGCATGACCACGCCGATCGGAGCCCACGGCCACGCCGGGACGGCGGAGTCGGTGACCTCCTTCTCGATGAGACGGACCATCGCGGCGGTCCCCGTCTCGGTGTCG
>JAJUII010000041.1 GCA_029265505.1 Aeromicrobium choanae | reverse complement strand
GGCCTCCGGATCGGTGCCGCTGCTCGAGGACGGACGAGCCCGGGTGGGCCACACCGTGCAGGCGCGCCGTCGCGGCAGCCACCAGACCGGACCCCTCACACTCGTCGTGTCCGACGCCTTCGGCCTGGTCGGGCGGACCCTCACCCATCCGGACCGCGACCGGTTCGTGGTGCTCCCGCGGCGCAGTGAGCTCGACGACCCGGAGGCGGGCGGGACCACCGAAGGGCTCGCCCGGGCCCACCGGCGTCACGGGGCCGGCCAGGACGACGTGATCGCGCGGCCCTACCGACCGGGCGACGCGCTCAAGCGCTGGCACTGGAAGGCGACGGCCCACCACGGTGAGCCGATGGTCCGCCAGGAGGAGTCCGACTCGCGGCCGACCGTGCAGGTGGTGCTCGACCTCGATCCCCGGGTCCACGACCACGGGGGGTTCGAGTGGAGCGTCTCGGCCGCGGCGTCGATCCTGGCCCACCACAGCGAGCGCGGATTCGACGTCCACCTCGTCTGCGGCGGATCGGCGCTGTCGCTGGAGTCCGGCCAAGGTCTGCAGGAGGCGCTCGTCGCGCTCGCGCTGGTCGAGCCCGTCGCCGAACCGCCGGTCGTGCCCCGGCTCGAGCGGGCGACGTTCGTGCTCAGCGGTCAGCTCGACGGCACGGCCGCGGCGGCTCTGACCGAGGCCGTCCCGGCTCGCGACGTGGTCGCGTTCGTCGCCCGCGGCACCAGCGAGTCGGCCTTCGAGGCGCTCTCGGCCGCCGGATGGCACGTCGTCGTCCGGGACGACACCTCCGATCTCGAGGCCGCGTGGCAGGCCGCCCGGCCGGGGGTGCGCGCATGACCGATCTCAGGTCGCCGGCGGCCGCCCGGCGTGACGATCTGGTCGACTCGTGCGTCGTGCTCGTCGCGACGATCGTCCTGCTGGGCGGGTTCGCCGGCCTGTTCGAGGGGGTGCGATGGGCGCTGGACGTGGTGTCCGTGCTGGTGCCGGTGACCGTGGTCGCCGCTGCCGTGCGGCTCTGGTCGCCGACCTGGGCGACCCCGTTCGGGGCTCTGACCGCGGTGCTCCTCGTCGTCTGGGTGTTCGTGCCCGGCACGACCGTGCTCGGCGTTCCGACGCGGGGGTCCTGGCGGGGACTGCTCGAGCTGAGCGAGGACGCACGGCGAGTCATCGTCGAGGAGGTCGCGCCGATCACCCCGCCGGACTCGGTCGTGCTCGTGGTCACCGTCGCCTTCGTCGTCGTCCTCGTGCTCGCCGACGCCGTCGCGCGGCAGGCGTGGCGCGTGCCGTTGCTCGGACTGCTGTGGGCGACGATGCTCGTGGTCCCGAGCGTGATCGCGATGGAGATCGCGCCGTGGTGGGTCTTCGCCGGCTCCGCTGCGGCGTGGCTCTGGCTGTGGTGGTCCGACACCCGCCACGTCGGTGTGGTCCCCACCGGCGCCGCCGTCCTCACCGCAGGCGGGGCGGTGGTCGCCGCGCTGGCCCTGCCCCTCGTCGGTCCGGAGGTCCGGCCCACGTCGAGCTCCCTCGGCGTGACCGAGACCACCGTGTTCGGTCGGGGCATCAACCCGATGATCGACCTCGGTCGGAATCTGCGGCGCTCGGACGTGCGCCAGGTGCTGACGTACACGACCGAGTCGACCGAGGGCGTGTACCTGAAGGCCGCGACCCTGCGTCAGTTCACCGGCCGGACGTGGGCCCCGAGCCCGATGCTGATGAGCGCCGACTCCGAGGGCGTCGAGCAGGTCGCCGACGACATCGAGGTCGAGACGATCCGCACCACCGTGCGGATCGACGACCTGCGGTCCTCGTACCTGCCGATCCCGTATCCGGCGACCCGCGTCGAGGGCCTCACCGGAGACTGGGAGTGGCTCATCGACGGGGGCACGGTCCGCGCCACGGGGCGCACCACGACCCGCGACCAGGACTACGTCGTGCAGAGTCTCGACCGACGCCCGACGGCCGAGCAGGCACGCCGCAGCCGCACCAGCGGCCGTGGCCTGGACGCGTACCGCAATCTACCGGCCTCGGTGCCGGAGGTCGTGGTGAGCACGGCCCGCCGGGTCACCGCCGGCGCCACCACCGACTACGACCGCATGCTGCGTCTGCAGGACTGGCTGCGCAGCGAGTTCACGTACTCGGTCGAGGCGCCGGTCGAGGGCGGGTACGACGGCAACGGCCTGGACGTGATGGCGGAGTTCCTGAGCGAGCGAGCCGGGTACTGCGTCCACTTCGCCTCGACCCTGGCCGTGATGGGTCGCGTGCTGGACGTCCCGACGCGGATCGCGGTCGGCTACGCCCCGGGCACGCGCCTGCGGACGAGCGCCCGGGACGGCTCGACGTTCCGCGTCGACTCCGACGACCTGCACGCCTGGACCGAGGTCCACCTGCAGGACATCGGCTGGGTGCCGTTCGACGCGACTCCCGGAATCGGCACGGGCACCGAGTTCGCCGAGGAGGAGCGCCCGGACGCCCCGCAGGACGCCGAGAGCGCTGCCCCGGCCCCCGACGAGCCCAGCGAGCAGTCGACCCTGACCCCCGAGGACGACGCCGCGACCACCGCGCAGGACGCCGAGTCGTCCTCGACATGGCGGTCGGTGCTGCCGGCGGTCGTGCTGATCGGCCTGCTCGGTGCCGCGCCCGGTGGCCTGCGGGTCCTGAGGCGACGGCGACGCTGGGGCTCGGCGTCGAGCGAGGCGTGGTGGCGTGAGGTCGGCGACACCGCGCGGGACCTGGGGATCGAGCCCGATCCGGTCGAGACGCCCCGGCGGTTCGCGGCCCGGCTCGTCGAGCACGGCGCGGACCCCGCGGCGCTGGACCGGCTGGTCCTGGAAGTCGAGCACGGACGCTACGCCCGCACGGCCGTGGTCGAGCCGCGGGTCGACGAGGCGCGCCGCGTCGTGGACACGCTGAGCGCGACGGCGCCGCGACGCGTGCGGTGGCTGGCGCGGATCATGCCGCGCTCGCTGCTCCCCTGAGCGGGATCAGTCGCGCTCCCAGACCGACAGGTCCGGTCCCTTCGGGACGATCTGCGTCGGGTTGATGTCGGTCTGGACCACGTAGTAGTGCGCCTTGATCTGGTCGAAGTCGGTGTTGCCGCCGAACGCGGGCTGCCGGTAGAGGTCCTTGGCGTAGCGCCAGAGGTTCGGCATCTCGGTCAGGGTGTTGCGGTTGCACTTGAAGTGACCGTGGTAGACCGCGTCGAAGCGCGCCAGCGTGGTGAAGAGCCGCACGTCGGCCTCGGTGATCGCGTCGCCCATGAGGTAACGACGGTCGGCGAGCCGCTCCTCGAGCCAGTCCATCGCCGCCCACAAGCGATCGTAGGCGCGATCGTAGGCCTCCTGCGATCCGGCGAAGCCGCACCGGTAGACGCCGTTGTTGACCTCGGTGAAGACCCGCTCCATGACCTCCTCCATCTCGTCACGGACGTCCGCGGGCCACAGGTCGGGTGCGTCGGGCGCGTGATGATCGCGCCACTCGAAGAAGAAGTCGTGGGTGATCCAGGGGAAGTCGTTGGTGACGACCTTGCCGGACTCGATCTCCACGATCGCCGGCACGGTGATCCCGCGGGGGTAGTCGGGGTAGCGGGCGAAGTAGGCGTCCTGGAGGCGCTCGATGCCCAGCACGGGGTCCACGCCGCCCGGGTCCAGGTCGAACGTCCAGCTGCGGGCGTCGTGCGTGGGGCCGGGCAGACCCACGCTGATCACGTCCTGCAGGCCCAGCAGGTCGCGCACGATGAGCGCCCGCGTGGCCCACGGGCACGCCTTCGCCGCGATGAGCCGATAGCGTCCGGGCTCGACCGGCCACAGCGGGGCGTCCGCGACCGGGGGCTTGCCGGTGCCGGCGCGGTCGTCGACCGGGGGACCTCCGTCGCGGGTGATGCGATCGGGGATGTAGTTCATGTCGCGGTCGAACTCGGCCCCGGCCGTGACGTAGGAGCCGCTCGTGGAGTGTGCGTCGTCGCCCATGCCTCGACCCTAACGACGTGGGCTCGGTTTTTCCGGTGCTAGACTGCCCTCATCATGCGTTCGATGAGTCTGCTCCTTCGCTGCCGCGTCGAGGTCCACTGAGGTCGGGCCCCTCGGCGCGGAGTTCGTCATGACCGACCACACTCACGAACTCCCCGAGGAAGACGACTCATGAAGAACAACCCCGTATCCCCCCAGCAGGCGTCCCCGATGCCCTTCGAGCGCTATCGCGCGTTCCCCCCGGTCGACCTGCCCGACCGCACCTGGCCCGACCGCCGGATCACCCAGGCTCCGCGCTGGCTGTCCACCGACCTGCGCGACGGCAACCAGGCGCTGATCGATCCGATGACGCCGGCCCGCAAGCGTCGCATGTTCGACCTGCTGGTGCGCATGGGCTACAAGGAGATCGAGGTCGGCTTCCCGTCGGCCAGTCAGACGGACTTCGACTTCGTCCGCTCGCTGATCGAGGGCGACGCGATCCCCGACGACGTGACGATCTCGGTGCTGACCCAGGCCCGCGAGGATCTGATCGAGCGCACCGCCGAGTCGCTGGCCGGGGTGCACCGCGCGAACATCCACCTGTACAACGCGGTCGCTCCGCTGTTCCGCCGCGTCGTGTTCGGCGTCGATCGCGACGAGTGCCGGGCGATCGCCGTCCGCGGCACCGAGCTGGTGATGAAGTACGCCGAGCAGTACCTGGGCGACGCCGCCTTCGGCTACCAGTACAGCCCGGAGATCTTCAGCGGCGCCGAGCTGGACTTCAGTCTGGAGGTCTGCGAGGCCGTCATGGACGTGTGGCAGCCCGAGGGCGATCGCGAGATCATCCTGAACCTGCCGGCGACCGTCGAGATGTCCACCCCGAACGTGTACGCCGACCAGATCGAGTGGTTCAGCCGTCACATCAGCCGCCGCGACGCGGTGGCCCTGTCGGTGCACCCGCACAACGACCGGGGCACGGCCGTCGCCGCGACCGAGCTGGCCGTGATGGCCGGGGCCGACCGCGTCGAGGGCTGCCTGTTCGGTCACGGTGAGCGCACCGGCAACGTGGACCTGGTGACGCTGGGCATGAACCTGTTCAGTCAGGGCGTCGATCCCCAGATCGACTTCTCCGACATCGACGAGGTGCGCCGCACGGTCGAGTACTGCACGAACCTGCCCGTCCACCCGCGGCACCCCTACGCGGGCGACCTGGTCTACACCGCCTTCAGCGGCTCACACCAGGACGCCATCAAGAAGGGCTTGGAGGACCTGGAGCGGCAGGCGGCCGAGCGAGGCGTCGACGTCTCCGAGCTGCCGTGGGAGGCGCCGTACCTGCCCATCGACCCGCACGACGTCGGGCGCACCTACGAGGCCGTGATCCGGGTCAACAGCCAGTCCGGCAAGGGCGGCGTGGCCTACATCATGAAGACCGAGCACCAGCTGGACCTGCCGCGTCGACTGCAGATCGAGTTCAGCCGGGCCATCCAGTCGATGAGCGAGGGCGAGGCCGGCGAGATCCAGCCCGAGGAGATCTGGGGCGCCTTCCGTCGCGAGTACCTCGACCGTGACGAGCCGTACTCGCTCGTGCGGTTCAGCTCGGTGACCTCCGAGGACGGTCACGACCAGCAGGTCGTCGACCTGGTCGTCCGCGGCGAGGAGCGCTCGTTCAAGGGCGAGGGCAACGGGCCCGTCGCGGCGTTCGTCGACGGCATGCGTCAGGCCGGTGCGGACATCCGGGTCCTGGACTACAGCGAGCACGCTCTCAGTGCGGGCGGCGACGCCAAGGCCGCCGCCTACGTCGAGTGCGAGATCGCCGGCGAGGTCGTGTGGGGCGTCGGCATCCACGAGAACATCGTCACCGCGAGCCTGCGGGCGGTGGTGTGCGCGGCCAACCGTGCCGAGGCGACGACCATCCCGACCGACTGACCGGGCCGCCGAGGAGATCGGCCTCAGTCGGTCGGCGCGGTCTGCAACGCCGCGGTGACGGCGCGCAGCAGCGGTCGATCCCGCTCGCCGGCGCGCACCACCGCGCGGATCTCCCGGTTCAGGGTCGCTCCGTCAGGAACGGCGGTGTGCAGCCCGGGCCGGTCCACGTCGATCGCCAGTCGCGGCAGCAGGGTGACCCCCTGGCCTGCCGCGACGGCGGTCGACAGCAGCTGCAGGTCGTCGGTCTCCCACCGCACCTGAGGTTCGAAGCCCGCCTGTCGACAGGCGTACCGCACCGCCTGGCCGCAGGCCGCCTCCGCCGGCGGCATCACCCAGCGCTCCTCGGCGAGGTCGGCGAGCGTCACCGAGGGCCGGAACCGCTCGCGGCCGATCAGCACGAGCGGCTCGCGGTGCACGGTCGTCGCCGTCACTCGCGAGGGCATCGCCATCGGGGCGTGCTCGTACACGTCGACGAGGGCCAGGTCGAGGCGGCCCTCGTGCAGACCGCGCAGGCTCGTCTGGGGCTCGGCCACGGTCACCGTGGCGTCGACGCCGGGGTGCTCGTCCGCCAGTCGGGCCAGTGCCGGGAGCACGAGCGATTGCGCGGCCGAGGAGATCGAGCCGATCCTGATCCGACCGACGAGGGCGTCGTCGAACCCGTCGATGTCGCCCCGGGTCGCCTCCAGCAGTCGGACGAGTGCCCGGCCGCGCTCGGCCAGCACCTCGCCGGCGGCGGTGAGGGCGACGCCGCGGGGGAGGCGCTCGAGCAGCGGCACCCCGCACTCGCGCTCGAGCGTGGTCAGCTGTTGGGAGACCGCCGAGGGTGTGATCGCGTTGGCGCGGGCGGCTCCGGCGATGGATCCGTGGTGGGCCACGTCGACCAGCAGCCGCAGTCGCGTGGGGTCCGGCAGGTCGCGCATCGCCGCCTCCTGAGCATTAAGTTCAACTTACGGTAGACAGTCTGCCGCATCAGGCACACCATGGGGGCGTGAGCATCGAGAAGGTCGCCGTCTTCGGCTTGGGCAAGGTCGGTGAGCTCGTCGGGCACCTGTTGGTGCGCGCCGGGTTCGACGTCACCGGACTCGACGCGCGCGAGCGGCCGATCGAGGGTCTGCGCACGCGGGCCCTCGACGTGACGGATGCCGACGCCCTGCGCGGCGCCCTGGGCGACGTCGACGCGGTCGTCTCGTGTCTGCCGTACCACCTCAACGTCTCGGTCGCCGAGGCCGCGCACGACACCGCGGTGCACTACTTCGACCTCACCGAGGACGTCCCGACGACCCAGCGCGTGATCGAGCTGGCCAAGGACCGCCCCGACAACGTGTTCGTCCCGCAGTGCGGACTCGCGCCCGGACTGATCGGCATCGTCGGGTCGAGCCTGGCCGACGAGTTCGACTCCATCCGCAGCATCGAGCTGAAGGTCGGGGCGCTGCCGCAGAATCCGACCGGGCTGCTCGGCTATGCGTTCAACTGGTCGGCCGAGGGCGTCGTGAACGAGTACCTCAACGACTGCGAGGTCGTCCGCTCCGGCGAGCGGCGGATGGTGCCCGCGATGAGCGAGATGGAGCGTGTCGTCATCGGCGGCGTCGAGCTGGAGGCGGCGCTCACCTCGGGCGGTCTGGGCACGATGTGCCAGACCTACGAGGGTCGGGTCCACCGCCTCGACTACAAGACCCTGCGGTACCCCGGTCACTTCCGCCAGATGCAGTTCCTGTTCGACGAGCTGAACCTGCGCGACGAGCGCGAGCTCGTCGGGCGGATCCTCGTCGACGCCAAGCCGCCGGTCGACGACGACGTGGTCTACCTGTTCGCCGCGGTCGAGGGCGTGTGGCAGGGTCAGCCCTTCCGCCGCAACCACGTGCGCGCCTACCGGCCGATCGACATCGACGGCCGCACCTGGCGAGCGATCAGCTGGACCACCGCCGCCAGCGCCGTCTCGGTGGTCGAGCTCGTCGCCCGGGGCGTGCTGCCCCGGCAAGGATTCGTCCGTCAGGAGGAGATCGCCCTGACCGACCTGCTGGCCACGAAGTCCGGCCGCCTGTTCCAGACCCACGGAAAGGTCGACGCATGAGCATCGCCCGGGACACCCTGCAGATCCTCGAACGCCTCGGCGTCGCGTCACCGTTCACCGCCGACGGCACGATCGTGTGCCGCACGCCGATCGACGGAACCGAGCTCGGCCGCCTGGCCGCCGACGACGCCGACGCCGTCGGTGCCGCGGTCGGGCGCGCCCGGACGGCCTTCGAGCAGTGGCGCACCGTGCCGGCGCCGGTGCGTGGCGCGTTCGTGCGCGAGCTGGGGGAGCTGCTGCGCCGGCACAAGACGGACCTGGGGACGCTCGTCACGATCGAGGCGGGCAAGATCCTCTCCGAGGGCCTGGGGGAGGTCCAGGAGATGATCGACATCTGCGACCTGGCGGTCGGCCTGTCGCGCCAGCTGTACGGTCTGACCATCGCCAGTGAGCGGCCCGGCCACCGGATGATGGAGCAGTGGCACCCGCTCGGGGTCGTCGGCGTGATCAGCGCGTTCAACTTCCCGGTCGCTGTCTGGTCGTGGAACGCGGCGCTGGCGTTCGTCTGCGGCGACTCCGTCGTGTGGAAGCCCTCGGAGAAGACCGTCCTGACCGCGCTCGCCTGCCGCGCGCTGACACGCGAGGCGGCCCGGCGGGTCGGCGCACCCGAGGACCTGCTGCAGGTCGTCGTCGGAGCCCGGGACGTCGGCGAGGCACTCGTGGACGACCCGCGCGTCCCGCTGGTCTCGGCCACCGGCTCGACCGCGATGGGACGCCAGGTCGCGCCCCGGGTCGCCGCTCGGCTGGGCCGCTCCCTGTTGGAGCTGGGCGGCAACAACGCCGCCGTCGTCGCACCGAGCGCCGATCTGGACCTCACGGTCCGCGGCATCGTGTTCGCCGCGGTCGGCACGGCCGGTCAGCGGTGCACGACCTTGCGACGCGTCATCGTCCACGAGTCGGTCAAGGAGGACCTGCTGCGCCGCCTCGTCGCGGCGTACGAGACCCTGCCGATCGGCTCGCCGCTGGACGAGGGCACGCTGGTCGGCCCGCTGATCGACGAGTCAGCGCTGAGCGCGTTCACCACGGCGATCGAGCAGGCCCGCGCCGACGGCGGGACGGTGCTCACCGGGGGCGAGGCGGCCGAGGGTGTGCCCGGCGGCCACTACGTGCACCCGGCGATCGTCGACATGCCCGAGCAGACCGAGATCGTCCGGGCCGAGACGTTCGCCCCCCTGCTCTACGTGCTGACCTATCGCGACTTCGACGAGGCGATCGCCCTGCACAACGCCGTCGACCAGGGGCTGTCGAGCGCGATCTTCACGCTCGACGTGCGCGAGGCCGAGCTGTTCCTCTCGGCGACGGGCTCGGACTGCGGCATCGCGAACGTCAACATCGGCACCTCCGGCGCCGAGATCGGCGGCGCGTTCGGTGGCGAGAAGGACACCGGGGGTGGACGGGAGTCCGGCTCGGACGCGTGGAAGAGCTACATGCGCCGGGCGACCAACACGATCAACTACTCGACCGAGCTGCCCCTGGCCCAGGGCGTCGACTTCGGCTGATCGGGCTGCGCGGCGCGGCGCGAGCCGGAACCCTCGCGTCGCGCCGGTGCCGTCGGCGCTCTGGGGCAGAATGAACCCCGTGGGCACCTATCGCGACACCGGTGTCGTCCTGCGCACCCAGAAGCTGGGCGAGGCCGACCGGATCGTCACGCTCCTGACGCGTGGTCGCGGTGTCGTCCGCGCCGTCGGGCGGGGAGTCCGCAAGACCTCCAGTCGCTTCGGAGGCCGTCTCGAGCCGTTCATGCACGTCGACGTCCAGTTCGCCGAGGGCCGTTCGCTCGACATCGTGACCCAGGTCGTCACGGTCGACCCGTTCGCCTCGCGACTGGGCTCGGACTACGCGGCCTACACCGCCGGGACGGCGATGCTCGAGACCGCCGAGCGCCTCGTCGCCGACACCGCCGAGCCCTCGGTGCCCCAGTACCACCTGCTCGTGGCCGCGCTGCGGGCCCTGACCGAGCGCCGGCAGCCCCCGGGCGTGCTGTTGGACTCGTTCCAGCTGCGCTCGCTCGCGATCGCCGGCTACGCCCCGTCGTTCGACGCCTGTGCCCGCTGCGGCCTGGAAGGTCCCCACCGACACTTCCACGCCGGCTCGGGCGGCATGCTGTGCGACGGCTGCCGTGTCCCCGGGTCGTCGGTGCCGTCCGCGGCGACCGTCTCCTTGCTGGCGGCACTCCTGGTGGGAGACTGGCCCGTCGTCGAGACCGCCGACGAGCGGACCCGACGCGAGGCCGGCGGCATCGTCGCCGCCTACCTGTCCTGGCACCTGGAGCGCGGACTGCGCTCCCTGGCCCACGTGGATCGCTGATGACCCGACCTCCTCGTCCGCACCCGTCCGGGGCGCGCCCGCCCCGCCTCGCCCCGGAGCAGATTCCGCGACACGTCGCGATCGTCATGGACGGCAACGGCCGCTGGGCCCAGCAGCGCGGGCTCCCCCGGACCAAGGGTCACGAGGCCGGCGAGGCGGCTCTGTTCGACGTCGTCGAAGGGGCGATCGAGATCGGCGTCGAGGCGGTCACTGCGTACGCGTTCAGCACCGAGAACTGGAAGCGGTCGCCCGACGAGGTCAAGTTCCTCATGGGCTTCAACCGGGACGTCATCCGGCGGCGCCGCGACGAGATGCACGAGCTCGGGGTGCGCGTGCGCTGGGCGGGCCGCCGCCCGCGGCTGTGGCGCAGCGTCATCCGCGAGCTGGAGATCGCCGAGGAGCTCACCAAGGACAACACCGTCTGCACGTTGACGATGTGCGTCAACTACGGCGGCCGCGCCGAGATCGCCGATGCGGCGGCCGCCCTGGCTCGCGACGTCAAGGCCGGCCGGGTCAACCCGGACCGGATCACCGAGGCGACGTTCGCGCGCTATCTCGACGAGCCGTGGATGCCCGACGTGGACCTGTTCTGGCGGACCTCGGGTGAGCAGCGGACGAGCAACTTCCTGCCGTGGCAGTCCGCCTACGCCGAGCTGGTGTTCAGCGACGTCGCCTGGCCGGACGTCGACCGGCGGGCGCTGTGGGCCGCGATCGAGGAGTACGCCGGGCGCCAGCGGCGCTACGGATCGGCCTGAGGCGCCGCAGGTCGCGTCCGCCCGGTCGCGCGCACCTCGGTAGTGTGGCGGCATGCGCGTGGCCAGATTCGCCGGTGACGACGATCCCCGCTTCGGGGTCGTCGGCAACGACGGCGACACTCCGATCGTCGCCCCGCTCAAGGGGGATCCGCTGTACGCCCCGCTCGAGCTGACGGGCGAGAAGCTGCCGCTGGAGGACGTGCGCCTGCTGGCGCCGGTCATCCCGCGCAGCAAGGTGGTGTGCGTCGGCAAGAACTATGTCGCCCACGCAGCCGAGATGGGTGGCCAGGTCCCCGAGGAGCCGCTGATCTTCCTCAAGCCGAACACCTCGGTGATCGGCCCGGGCGAGCCGATCTTCCACCCGCGGCAGTCGCAGAACGTGCACTTCGAGGGCGAGCTCGCGGTCGTGATCGGCAGGATCTGCCGCAACCTCACCCCGGAGGACGCGCCGAAGGTGATCTACGGGTACACGGTCGCCAACGACGTCACAGCGCGTGATCTGCAGGCCAAGGACGGGCAGTGGGCCCGGGCGAAGGGCTTCGACACCTTCTGCCCCCTCGGACCGTGGATCGAGACCGACTTCGACCCGTCCGACGTGCGGGTCAGGACCACGCTGAACGGCGAGGTCCGGCAGGACGGACGCACCTCGGACATGGTGTTCGACGTGCCCGCGATCCTGCAGTACGTGACCAGCTTCATGACCCTGCTGCCCGGTGACGTCGTGCTGACCGGCACCCCCGAGGGCGTCGGCCGGATGCGGCCCGGCGACCACGTGGCCGTGACGATCGACGGACTGGGCACCTTGACCAACCCGGTGGTGGACGATGAGTGAGACCCGATGGACCCAGGCGACCGGCAAGGACGTGGTCGCCCGCTTCTGTCCCTCTCCGACGGGGACCCCGCACGTCGGCATGGCGCGCACGGCGCTGTTCAGCTGGGCGTTCGCCCGCCACCACGGCGGTCGGTTCGTGTTCCGCATCGAGGACACCGACGCCAGCCGTGACACCCAGGAGTCCTACGAGCTGCTCGTGGAGGTCATGCGGTGGCTCGGCCTGGACTGGGACGAGGGCGTCGAGGTCGGCGGTCCGAACGGGCCGTACCGCCAGAGCGAGCGCATGGACATCTACGCCGACGTGGCACAGCGGCTCATCGACGCCGGGTGGGCGTACAAGGCGTACGACACCGCCGAGGAGCTGGAGGAGCGCCGGCAGAAGGCGCGCGCCGAGGGGCGTCCGAGCGGCTACGACGGACTGCATCGTGACCTGACCCCCGAGCAGCAGGCCGCGTTCGAGGCCGAAGGGCGCCAGCCGGTGATCCGCTTCAAGATGCCTGAGCGCGATTGGACCTTCGACGATCTGGTGCGCGGCGAGATCACGTTCGGTGCCGAGAACGTCCAGGACTTCGTGATCGTGCGGGCCAACGGGCAGCCCCTGTACACCCTGACGAACCCCACCGACGACGCCCTGATGGGCGTCACCCACGTGCTGCGCGGCGAGGACATCCTGTCCTCGACCCCGCGCCAGATGGCGATGTACGAGGCGTTCGCCGAGATCGGGATCGGCAGCGGCTTCACCCCGCGCTTCGGGCACCTGCCGTACGTCATGGGCGCCGGCAACAAGAAGCTCTCCAAGCGGGACCCGGAGTCGAACCTGCTCGCCTACCGCGAGCAGGGCTTCCTTCCCGAAGGCCTGCTGAACTACCTGGCGCTGCTGGGATGGTCGATCGCCGAGGACCGCGACATCTTCACCCTCGAGGAGATGGTCGAGGCGTTCGAGATCGAGCGCGTCAACCCGAACCCCGCCCGCTTCGACCTCAAGAAGTGCGAGGCGATCAACGGCGACCACGTCCGCATGCTGCCGCCGGAGGACTTCGCCACCCGGCTGCTGGAGTACCTCCCCGAGGGCGTGGACACCGCCTTGGTCTCCCGAGCGGCGCCGCTGGTGCAGGAGCGCAGCAACCTGCTGTCGGAGGCCGCGCAGATGCTCGCCTTCCTGTTCGCCGGCGACGACTTCGCGGTCGATCCCGACGACGCCGCCAAGATGCTCAACGAGCCCGGTCTGGAGGTCGCCCGGGCCGCTCGCGAGGCGCTCGGCGGGCTGACCGAGTGGACGACCGAGGCGATCGAGGGGGCGTTGCGTCGTGCGCTCGTCGAGGAGATGGGTCTCAAGCCGCGTCTGGCGTTCGGTCCGGTGCGCGTCGCGGTGACCGGCCGCCGCATCTCGCCGCCGCTGTTCGAGTCGATGGAGCTGCTCGGTCGCGAGCAGTCGCTGGCGCGTCTCGACGCGGTGCTGTGAGACGCCCCACGCAGGGGACACCCGGTTTTGGTCCCCGCGTGGGCGTCCGGTAAAGTCTTCCCTTGGTTCGGTGAGCCGCCGCGAGGCGAGGATCCGATACCCCCTTGGGGTATGGGGTACTTGGCAACACAGCTGATTCTGGTTCAGCCATTCTAGGTTCGAGTCCTAGTACCCCAGCGAGAACGTTCGCAGAGTCATCTGATAGCGTTACTCACCGCTGGCCCCGTTGTGTAGCGGCCTAGCACGCCGCCCTCTCAAGGCGGTAGCGCGGGTTCGAATCCCGTCGGGGCTACCAGCGAGAACGGCCCGTGATTCCAGGATTTACTCGGAATCACGGGCCGTTTCTCATTCCCACTCGGAAGCGCTGGGGCCACGGTGGGGCCACATCCACCTGGGTACGTGGCGTCCCGGGCTGCCGTTCTCTGGCTTCCGTGGTCGTGAGCGTGCCCCCGGCCTCGCGGATGCCACCCTTGAGTCCCGTCCGGACATACGCGGGTGTGATGGATTGAACGGACGAGGACGTCCGGAGGCGGGATCTCGCCTGTGCCCGTGTCGGTCGGAGTGACCTGGGGTCGACACGAGGGACCGTGTTTTCGCCCACGTGCTGCGTGGGGGACGCTTCACGTCACGATGCCGAGGATGGCTGTGATGGCGGCGTTCCTCGAGCTGTGGCGTCGACGGTCGACCTCATCGTGGACGACGTCCTGTGGGCTCGTGACCGTGCCGCGAGCGGGCCCGAGACGATCAGCTGAGCGGCCTACGGCTCGGGATTCGCCGACGGCAGAGTTTCGGAGTTGAAGCCCATGGTTGGGCTGGGAGTTCCGCGCGCCGAGGTCGGGCACCGCTACGTCATCGCCGTGAAGTGGGAACCAGTCCGGTGCACGCCAGGTCCTGACGCCGAAGCGGACCGGTGGCCCGGACTGGGATCTGGCGCGGTGCTGCCCGTCGATGACGGCGTGTTGTGCAACGGTGAGTTCGAGGGGACGTTCCGCCCAATGGGG
>JAJUII010000169.1 GCA_029265505.1 Aeromicrobium choanae | reverse complement strand
GGCTCGGCCCGGTGGAGGGCACCTACATCGCCTGGCTCGACTGCCGCGAGCTCGACCTGCCCGGCGGCCCGGCCCAGTTCTTCCGCCGCGAGGCCAGCGTCGCCCTCACCGACGGCGCCCACTGCGGCGCGGCCGGCCGCGGGTTCGCGCGCCTCGTCTTCGCCATGCCCCGCCCGGTGCTCCGCCAGGCGTTAGAGCAGATGCGCGACGCCGTCCTCCGCCGCCGCTGACCCACCCCAGAACGCCGAGAGCCGAGTTGTCCCGCGGAACAACTCGGCTCTCGGCGCTTTGGGCTCGGTCCTCAGCTCAGGCTGCGCTGGGCGATCAGTCGGTGCCCGTGTAGATCGTCTTCTCCCAGGTGTAGAAGTCGGTTGCCGAATGCCCCTGCTCGCGGAACGTGTTGGACGACGAGTCCTTGATCCCCCCGAACGGCACGTGCAGGTCGAGTCCCGAGGTCGGCCGATTCACCTTGACCACACCGGCCTCCACCCGGTTGGTGAAGTCGGTCGAGTAGGCCAGGCTGTCGGTGCAGATCCCGGCGGTGAGGCCGTACGGCGAATCGTTGATGGCCGCGAGACCGGCCTCGTAGTCGGGGACATCGACCACGGCGAGGATCGGTCCGAAGATCTCCTCGGTCGCCAGCGGTGCGTCATGGGCGACCTCGGTGGCAACCACGGGCGCGAAGTACAGACCGTCCGCACGTGGCTCGCCGTGCAGCAGCCGGCTGCCGGCGTCGACGGCGTCCTGGACGGCCGAGACGTGCCGCTCGACCTGGGAGTCGCTGACCACCGGTCCCATCTTCGTGCCGGCATCGAGCCCGTCCCCCGGCGTGTAGCCGCTGGCCAGGGTCGTGAGCTCCTCCAGGAAGGCCTGGCGGATGCCCGGCGTCACGTACACCCGCGAGGTGGCGGTACACGCCTGACCCGTGAGGCTGAACGCACCGGCCGCCACCACCTGCGCTGCCTTGCGCGGGTCGGCGTCGTCCAGGACGAGTACGCCGTTCTTCCCGCCCATCTCCAGCTGGACACGCGCACCGCGGGAGTTCAGCGTCTGCTGGAGCTGCAGGCCGACTGCGGTGGAGCCCGTGAACGACAGCCCGGCCACGCGCCGGTCCCGCGCCAGGGCATCGCCGACGACCCGGCCCCGCCCGTGCACCACGTTGAAGACGCCCGCGGGAAGTCCCGCGTCGTGCAGCGCCCGGCCGAGGTGGGTGGCCGACATCGGGGTGAGCTCGGCCGGCTTGAGCACGACGGCGTTGCCGCTGATCAGCGCGGGGGCGGCCTTCCAGGCCGGGATCGCGATGGGGAAGTTCCACGGCGTGATCAGTGCGACGACGCCGAGAGGCTCGCGCCGCGTCGTCACGGTGGTGCCGGGGAAGCTGCTCGGGTAGATGGAACCGGTCGATGCCCAGCCCAGAGAGCCGAAGAACTGGAACACACCGATCGCGCGCCCCACCTCACCCGTGGCCTCGGCGAGGGTCTTGCCCTCCTCACGCACGAGATCCTCGGCGATCTCGTCACTGCGCTCCCGGAGGAGCTGGGCCGCCCTCAGCAGGATGGCCCCGCGGGCGGGTGCGGGCGTGTCCGCCCAGGAGCGTTGCGCGGCGGCGGCCGCCACGATGGCAGCCTCGACCTCGGCCTTGCCACCCTCGGGCGAGAGCACGGCGACCTGGTCCAGACGCGCCGGGTTACGCCGTTCCTTCGCGGCTTCGCCGACCAGCTCTCCCGCAATCAGGTGCTGTGCTACGGCTGGTGAACTCATCTGTCTGCGTCCGTTTCTCAAGTGTGGAACATCTGTCAAAGTGAGCGTGCGAGGCCACCGTCTACCCGGAGTGCTACGCCGGTGATGTATGACGCGGGGCCTCCACAGAGGAAGGCCGCGGCGGCACCGAACTCGTGTGCCTCGCCGTACCGGCCCATGGGGATCGTCGCCCTGGACCGCCGGGCAACCTCCTCCGCATCGACGCCCGCCCGCTCTGCCGCGGCGGCGTCGAGCTGCGCTACCCGCTCGGTGGCGATGCGCCCGGGGAGCACCATGTTGACCGTGACGCCGTCCTCGGCCACCTCGGCCGCGAGCGTCTTGAGGTAGCCGGCAAGCGCGGCGCGCCCGAGGTTCGAGGAGGCGAGGTTCGCCAACGGCGTCACGACTCCGCTCGACCCGACGGCGAGCACCCGCCCCCAGCGGCGCTCACGCATCTGCGGAAGCACCCGGGAGACGAGGTCATGGCCGGGCGAGACGAGTTGCTCGAAGGAGTCGGCGATGTCACCGGGCGTCAGGTCCTGCGCGGCGCCGGCAGGCGGACCCGGACCGTTGAGCACCAGGATGTCGATCGGCCCGAACGCCTCCACGGCGCGATCGAGGGCGGCTGCCCGCGAGTCGGCGTCGAGGACGTCCAGCTCGACGCCGATCGCTGACGGCAGCCCGGCCGCGATCCGGGCCGCCAGGTCTCCCCGGCGGCCCGTGACCACGACGTTCGCGCCCTCGTGAGCGAGGGCCTCCGCGACTGCCCGGCCCAGGCCGGCGGTGGATGCGGCGACGAAGGCGGTTCTGCCATGGAGCTCCAGGTCCATCAGCGCGGCACCAGGCTGTCGACGCGCTTGAGGTGGTCGGTGGCGATGTCGTCGAGCTCCTCCGGGAACGACAACGCCGGCGAGCGCACGGCCCCCGAGTCGAACAGTCCACGACGGCGGAACATCTCCTTGCGGATGGCAAGTGCGATGCCGGGCTGCTGCTCGAAGTTGATGAGCGGGAGGTAGGACATCAGCTCCGCACGTGCCGCGCTCCGGTCGCCGGAGAGCCAGGCTCGGACGCAGCCGACGAGCGCTTCTGGGTAGGAGAAGCCGGTCATGGCACCCGCGGACCCAGCCGCAAGCTCGTCCAGGAGGCACTGCCCCCCGAGCCCCCCGAACACCGACACCTCGACGCGCGCCAGCAGGCGGGCGATGGCCACCGCGGTGGGCGGGGCCTCCGCCTTCACGGCCGAGACGAAGGGGCTCGCCTCGACGACCGCGATCAGGTTCTCGGTGGAGATGGTGACGCCACTGGACTTGGGATAGTCCTGGAGCACGACCGCGGCTCCGGTGGCGTCGTGGATCCTCCAGAGGTGCTCGATCACCTGAGCGGGCCGGCCGGAGCTCACCTGGACCATGACCGCCTGCAGTCGGTCGCCGAGAACGGCTTGCGCGTTCTCGACCTCGGCGATCGCGGGGGCGGTGGCAAGTGAGGTCACTCCGGCGACGATCGGAAGCCGGCTGTTCTCGGCAGCGACGCCGAGCACGTGGTTGCGCTCGGGCGTCGACAGGGCGGCGGCCTCGCCGAAGACTCCGAGGACGGTGAGCCCCGCAGCACCGACGGACTCGTAGAAGCTCACGAGTCGCGCGAGGCTTGCCATGTCGATCTCGCCGGTGTCGGTGAACGGTGTCGCCACCACGCCCCATACCCCCTGGGCGAGCGGCTCAGTACGACGTGCTGTCATGACGTCACCTCCCCGGCCAGACGGGCTTCCGCTTCTCCTGGAACGCAGCGACCCCCTCGACGGAGTCCTCACTGTCGAGCGCCGCCATGAGGGCCGGCAAGCGCATCGCGCGGGCCTCCTGCGCGGTGAGGTGCGAGGTGCGGGACACCATCTGCTTGACGGCTCGTACCGAGGTCGGGGCGCAGGCGAGGATCTGCTCCACCCACCGCTCCACGGCAGCGTCGAGCTCCTCCGCAGCAACGACCTCGTTGACGAGCCCGGCGCGCCGCATCTCCTCCGCCGGAGCCTTGCGCCCAGTGACGAGAAGACTCATCGCCTGCGTGTAGGGCACCCGTCGGACGAGCTGGTGGATGCCGCCGTCCAGGGCGAGCCGGCCGACGCGGGGCTCGGTGAGACCGAACTCCGCCCGGTCTGCGGCCACCACGATGTCCGCACCGAGGACGATCTCCATGCCGCCGCCCAGCGCGTAGCCGTTGACCTTGACGATCACCGGGACGTCGAGGGTCGCGCGCAGGCTGATCCCGCCGAAGCCGTTGGGGTCGAGGTCGGCCCAGTACTGCAGGCCGGTCTTGTCGACGGCGTCCGACGACATGTCGGCACCGACACAGAACGCCCTGTCACCGCCGCCGGTGATGACGACGACGCGAACCCGGTCATCGCCCTCGATCGAGGCCCAGATCTCGTTGAGTCGATCGTGCGTCCTGCGGTCCACGGCGTTGAGCACCCGTGGCCGATCGATCACGATGGTCGCGACCCCGCGGTCGTCGATGTCGAACCGGACCTCGTCCGTCACCGTCTCTGTCGTCACAGTCTCGGTCGTCACTTCAGCACTCCTAGTTCACGAAGACGACGGATGGCGTCATCGTCGAAGCCGTTCTCCCTGAGGATCTCGTCGTTGTGCTCGCCCAACCGCGGCGCCGGACGCCGCACAGTGGCAGGTGAGTCCGACAGGTGGATCGGGGCGTCGAGCATGCGGAAGCGGCCGGCGGTCGGGTGCTCCCCCTCGACGATCATGCCGTTGGCCGCCGTCTGGTCATCGGCCAGGGCTTCGGCCAGGGTGCGCACGGGGGCGTTCAGCACGCCTTCCGCTTCCAGCCGGGCCGTCCAGTGGGCGGTGGTGTTGGTCGCGAACCGCTCGGCGAAGATCGCCTGGAGTGCCGCCCTGTTCTCGACCTGCTTCTCGTGCGTCGCGAACTCGGGGCGAAGCGTGAGGTCCTCGTCGAGCTCGAGTGCCGCTGAGATGCGCTGGAGCGGGTCCGGGGTGAAGCCTCCCACCATGCACACGGCGGAGTCCGTGGTCGGGAAGACGCCGGTCAGCGGCATCCTGCCCCAGTTCACCTCGAAGCCCCGGTTCAGCTGCATGGACGCCTCCTGCATCTGCATGTGCAGCATCGAGTCGTACATGCTCACGTCGACCCGCTGGCCCTCGCCCGTCTTGTCGCGGTTGCGCAGGGCCAGGAGGATCCCCTGGAACAGGTGCATGCCCGTCGTGTAGTCACAGAGCGTCGTCGGGTAGATGCTCAGCGGGTCGTCGTCGGAGCTGCGTCGCCACATGACTCCCGAGTACGCCTGCGCGATGACATCCTGCCCGCCGAACGAGGAGTACGGACCCGTGGTCCCGAACCCCGTCCCGGACGCCCAGATGAGCCGGGGGTTGAGCTCTCGCATCTCCTCGTAGCCGAACCCCATCCGCTCCATCACGCCGGCGCGGAAGTTGCTCACGAGGACGTCCGCCCGGGCGATCAGGTCACGCAGGACCGCCCGGCCCTCCTCCGACTTCGTGTCGATCGACATCCCGCGCTTGTTGCGGTTGATCGACAGGAAGATTGGGTTGTCCTGGCCATCCCTGTCCGGCAGCGAGTTCCGCGAGATGTCACCCCGGCCCGGACGCTCCACCTTGATGACGTCGGCACCGAAGTCACCGAGCAGC